>WYAY01000095.1 GCA_011526165.1 Sulfuritalea sp. | reverse complement strand
GCGGCGCCACCTCGCGGCCGGCGCGGTCGAGGCGGCCCTTGATGCCGGCGCGCAGGTAGCGCGGCACCAGCGGCTTCACGTTGGCGTAGCGGTTGTTGTACTGCTCCTCGCGGATGCCGCGGCGCATTTCCAGCGCGTCGCGCACGCCTTCCGTCGTCAGCAGGGCGGACTTGGCGCCGGTGTGCGTCAGCGTGGCGTTGGTGGTGACGGTGGTGCCGTGCACGATGGTGTCGATGGTCGGCGCGAAGGCTTCCAGCGTCATCGGCGGGTTCTGCGCCGCGGCGATGTCGGTGAGGCCGTTCACGACGGCGATGGAGGGGTCGGACGGGGTGGACAGCGATTTGAAGATCGCCGGCTCCTCGCCGTCGCGGGTGACGACGAAGTCGGTGAAGGTGCCGCCGACGTCGATTCCGATCTTTAATGCCATGAGTTTGGCTCCGTATGCATTGGCACGAGATGTTTGTTCAGGCAGTGGTCTCGCGCGCCACCATCTGGCGCACGTCTTCCTTGCGGATCTTGCCCAGGGCGGTCTTCGGCAGCTGGCCGACGAAGACGATTTCCTTGGGATGCTTGTAGCGGGCGATGCGGCCTTCGAACAGGCGCAGCACCTGTTCCGTTTCGAGGCGGCGGCCCTCCTTCGGCGCCACCACGGCGACGACGATCTCGCCCCAGCGCGGGTCGGGTCGGCCGACCACCGAGGCTTCGGCGATGTCGGGGCAGTCGAGCAGCACGTTCTCGATCTCGGCCGGATAGATGTTCTCGCCCCCGGAGATGATCATCTCCTTCTTGCGGCCGTCGACGGTCAGGTAGCCCTCGGCGTCGAGATGGCCCATGTCGCCGCTGTGGAACCAGCCGCCGCGCAATGCCTCGGCGCTGGCCTGCGGGTTGCGCCAGTAGCCGCTCATCACATTCGGGCCCTGGATCAGGATCTCGCCGGTGGCGCCCGCAGCCACGTCGCGGTCGAGATCGTCGACGATGCGCATGCGGCAGTGCGCCGCCACCTTGCCGGTCGAGCCGAGCTTGCGCTCGGCGTCGGCGGCTTTCAGATAGACGGCGATGGGGCAGGTCTCGGTCGAGCCATAAACCTGGATCAGCGGCACGCCGCGGGCATGCACGGCGCGGATCAGGCGCTCCTGGACGATGGTGGAGCCGGTGGTGATCGAGCGCAGGCTGGAGAGGTCGGCGCCTTGCCAGCGCGGGTGCGCCATCATCATGTCGAGCTGGGCCGGCACCAGCACGGTGAGGGTGATGTGCTCGCGTGCGATGGCGTCGAAGGTGGCCTCGACTTCGAAGCGCGGATGCAGCACCACCGTGGCGCCGGCAGCCAGCGCCGGCGTGGTCTGGTTGTTGAGGCCGCCGACGTGGAACAGCGGCAGCGTGGTGAGGATGCGGTCCTCCGCCGTCAGGTCGTGCATGTCGGCGCTGTTGACGGCGTTGCAGGCGAGCGCATCCTGGGAGAGCAGCACGCCCTTCGGCTTGCCGGTCGAGCCCGAGGTATAGCAGATCAGGAGGGGTGTCTGCGGGTCGGCTTCCGCGCGCGGCGCGGCTGCGGTGCCGGCGGCGCTAAAGGCATCCCACGCCTGCCAGCCCGCGCGGGGCCCGCCCATGACGACGCTGCGCAGATCGCCGAGTTCGGCAAGGATGGATTCCGTCTGGGCGACGAAGTCGGGCTCGACGAACAGCACCGCCGGCGGGCAGTCCTCCAGCATCTGCTTGTGCTCCGGCGCGGCCAGCCGCCAGTTGAGCGGCATGAACATCGCCCCGAGCCGGGCGCAGGCGAACAGCAGCGCCAGCAGCTCCGGGCTGTTGTAGCCGAGCCAGGCCACACAGCTTTCGTGCCGGACGCCGGCGGCGGCGAGCGCCGAGGCGAGCCGCTCGACTTTCTGTGCCAGCGCGGCATAGCTGATGTCCTGGCTGCCGAACCGGATCGCCGTCTTGCCGGGCGTTGCGCCGGCGTGGTGGTCGATCCATTCTGTGAGACGCATCATGTCGGCCAGGCCTCAGGCGCCCGTCACTTCCAGCACCACGGCCATGGCCGTGTCGCCGGCGGCGCAGCCGGTGAACAGGCCCCAGCCGCCGCCGCGCAGGGCCAGTTCCTCGATGACTTCGATGATCGCCCGCGTGCCCATCGGTGCTTGCGGGTGGCCCCAGACCAGCGAGCAGCCGTAGTTGTTCATGTTCTTCAGGTCGGCGCCGGTCTCGCGCGCGAAGAAGAGGTCGTTGATGGCGAAAGGGTTGTGCGTCTTGATCGCCGCCATGTCCTTGATGCCCTTGCCGGCCTGGGCGAGGGCCAGCTTCGCCGCCGGCACGGTGGCCTCCGGCATGTAGGCGAGCGGGGCGCGGGCGAGGCCGAAGCCGTGCAGGCGCACGGCGATCTTCGGGTCGCGCGACAGTTCGCGCGCCTTTGCCGCCGTCGTGACGACGAGGCCGGCGTTGCCGTCTGCCGGGTGGGTCTGGCCGCCGAAAGTGACCGTGCCGCCCTCCATGACGGGCTTCAGCTTGGCCAGGCCTTCCGGCGTGGAGTGGTTGATGCCCTCGTCGCCTTCCATCGTGCCGACCGTTTTCTTGAGATTGGGCGCCGGCACCTCGAAGGGCAGCGTCATGTAGCGCTTGAGAAACGCTGAGCCGTTGGCGAGCGCCTCGCGGTACTGTTCCTCGCGACGCAGCACCACCTCGTGCTGTTCGGCGGTGCCGATGCCATGCTTCTTCGCCACGTTCTCCGCCGTCTGCAGCATGGAGTGGCGACCGAGCGGGTCGCAGCCGAAGTTCTCCATCACCCAGTCCTCGGCGACGCCGGTGCCGCCGGGGCCCTTCGGGTTCGGGTAGTAGAGGTGCGGGCCGTTGGAGGTGCGGTCGCAATTGACCACCAGCGCCGTGCTGGCGAGACTGACTTCTATTTCCTGCACCGCGGCGAGCAGGGTGCGCACGCCGGTGGCGCAGGCCTGCATCAGGGTCGGGCCGCCGGCCTGGCCGGCGCCGATCAGGCCGGTGAGCCAGGGCAGGCCATAGAAGGAATGTTTCTGCGGCACGGAAAAGCCGAGCGCGCCGTAGTCGAACACCTTCGGGTCGATGTTGCGCTTGGCCAGTTCGCTCTTCGCGACGTGGGCGGCGAATTCGATGCTGTGCAGATTGGCGAAGCTGCCCTGCCAGCGCGCGAAGGGCGTGCTCCAGTAGGCGCCGTAGGGGATTTCGGCCTTGTAGGTCATCAGGGTTCCTTGTCGAGTCCGGTGGCGGCGATGAAGGCGTGCTTGGCTTCGCCCAGATGGTCGAGCATGGCGGCGGCCGCGGCGTCGCCGTCGCCGGCCTCCAGCGCGGCGGCGATGCGCTTGAGACCCTTCATGACGATGCCGCGGATCCTCGCGTCGCCGAGGGTGAGCGCGCGGATGCGCATCATGTGGTCCGCATACTGCTCGATGGCACGCACCATGCGCCGGTTCGGCACCAGGTCCTTCCAGGCGTTGCGGAAGCGGATGTTGGCCTCGCGGAAGGCGTCCGCATCATTGGCCTTGAAGGCGGCGTTGGCGGCAGCCAGCGCCTCGTCGATGGGGGCGCGCACTGCCGGGTCGGTGGTCAGTTCGGCGACGCGGCGCAGCGCGGCCGGTTCGAGCAGGAAGCGCACCTCGTAGATGTCGTCGACGTCCTGCAGCGAGAGTGCCGGCACGACGAAGCTGCGCCCGTCGGAAGCGAGCAGGCCTTCGCTGGCCAGCCGCGTCAGTGCCTCGCGCACCGGCGTGCGCGAGACGCCAAGCTTTTCTGCGAGCGGCACTTCCTGCAGAGGGTGGCCGGCACCGATGGTGCCGTCGCGCAGATGGGCGCGCAGGGTCTGATAGACCTGGTCGCTGAGGGCAAGCGGACGCTTGAGCGGCTTGATGGTGGATACCACGGGTGACCCTCCGCTGATTATGTTCTGCGGATACTGTATACACGCCTTCGGGACGTGTAAAGATGCAGTAAAGTGCCGCCCCGGGTGCATGACTTAAATCCGGCAGCCGAGCCGGTAACCTTCGTGGATGGCGGCATCGAGGCCGCGCGCGATCACCGTGTCGCCGGCGCCATGCAGCTCGTCGACCATCCACTGAAACTCGTGCACCAGGTCGTGATTGGGCTTGCGCGGTCCGGAGACGATCACCATGTCGGCCGGCAGGAAGGTCTCCTCGCCCTTGGCGTTCTTCACGCGGGCGCCGTCCTCGGTTACGGCGATGAGCTGCGACGAGGTCAGGGTGCGGATTTCCAGTTCCTCGATCCAGGCGGTATGGCGCCACTTGAAAGAAGGCATGACGTCGCCGGCGATGCGCTTCTCCTCCTCGACGATGACCACCTCATGGCCCTGCTTCTTGAGCGATTCGGACAGCGTCAGGCCGATCTTGCCGCCGCCGATCATCACCACGCGCTGGCCGGCCTTGACGTTGCCCTTGGCCACTTCGAGCGCGTCGACCAGCCGCTCGTGGCCGTCGATGTGGCGGTAGGCCGCCAGGTCGGTACGGGCGCCGGCGGCGACGATGCAGACATCGTACTGGTGCAGCACGCTGCGCATGAACTTGGCGTTGGCCTCGGTGTTGAACTTTACTTCGATGCCGAGCTTCTTCAGCATGGTCTCGTAGTAGCGCACTACGCTGAAGAGGTCGTCGGGGCGGGCGAGGTCGTTGCCGGCATAGCCGAGCAGGCTGCCGCCAACCTTGTCGCTCTTCTCGTAGATGGTGACGTCGTGGCCGCGCTTCTTCGCCGTAATGGCGGCTTCCAGCCCGGCCGGGCCGGCGCCGATGATCATGATCTTCTTCTTCACCGCCGCCTCGGTGACGGCGTACTCGGGCTCGACCTCGTGGCCCAGCGCCGGGTTCATGGCGCAGGTGTAGGGCAGGTCGCGGAACAGGCGGGATAAACAGTTCAAGGAACCGATGCAGCGACGCACCTCGTCGAGGCGGTCTTCGGCGGCCTTGTGGATCAGTTCCGGATCGGCCAGCAGCGGGCGGCAGACCTCCCAGTAGTCGAAGACGCCGTCGCGGATGCACTCGTCGGCCATGCGCGGGTCGGGCAGGCGGTTGCCGAAGGTGATCAGGGTGTTGGGGAAGAGCTTCTTGGCCTTGGCCGAGAGGTAGTTCCAGTGGCCCGGCGGCACGTCGCGGCCGATGGAGGACTCCGGCGCCTCCTGCCAGCCGACGGTGACGGAAATCATGTCCACGCCGCAGTCGACGGCCTGCTGCATGAGTTCGAAGCAGTCGTCCTCGCTGTTGCCGCCCCAGCGGTCCATCAGTTCGGCGCCGTTGAGGCGGATCACCAGCGGGTGCTCGGGCGTGGCCTGCTTGATGGCGTCGATCAGCTCGCGCATGAAGCGGCCGCGATTGACCAGCGAGCCGCCGTACTCGTCGGTGCGCTGGTTGGTGAAGCGGGAGTTGAAGTTGGCCAGCAGGTAGCCCATGAAGCTGGTGACCTCGGTGCCGTCGAAGCCGGCGCGGATGGCGCGCCTGGCGGCGTCGGCGTGCTGCTGGACGACGGCCTTGATCTGCTCCTTGGTCAGCTCGCGCGGCGGGCGGAAATGCGGCAGGGTCTGCGGCACCACCGAGGGCTGCACGCAGTAGCCGAGGTCGATGCCGCCGTAGCGGCCGGCATGCAGGATCTGCTGGATCGCAACGGCGCCGCCGTCGTGGATGTACCGGGCGATGGTCTCGAACTGCGGCAGGAACTTGTCGTCGAAGATCGCCACCTGGCGGAAGTAGGACTTGCCCTCGCCGAGCGGGTCCGGGTAGGCGCCCTGGTTGGTGATGATGCCGCAGCCGGTGGCGGCGATGACCCGCATGCGCGCCAGTTCGCGCGGCGTGATGAAGCCGTCGCGGGTGTTGTAGTTGGAGACGCAGCAGGCGCCGTACTTGACCATGTTCTTGGTCTTGTACTTGCCGATCTGGCCGGGCTGGAAGAGGTGCTTGAGCTTGAGTTCACCGGGTCGGGTCATGTGTCTATCCTCCATGGTCTCGGGCGCCTCTCCTTCGTCCGGACCTGATTAACGTGAATACTGTATACATTGATACAAACCAAGTCAATCATCGGCTAAGTTTCCCTCATGCACACCAAGCTCCTCTGCAGATATAGAGGTATAGCTTATTGTGCATTTGATTGGCTATTCCTTATCTTTCAAGTACATTTCTTCGATTCGGTATAAGTGGCGCCTTAACCTACGCGCCTGGCAGCAGATTCGCTTTAACGACACATTGGACTTGACCGGGAAGCTGGTGGATTCTCTGGAAAAGCATTTCGAGTTGAAGGGCGATGGAGCGACGTAGGCCGAAAAAGTCAGCCCCCGGGCGGCGATTACAAATGACTGATTTCGCGCGTTACCTCGGCATAGACTACTCGGGCGCGCAAACGCCCAACGCCAGCCTGAAAGGCTTGCGCGTCTATCTCGCAAGCCATGACGCGCCTGCTGTCGAAGTGCCACCGCCACCCAGTCCGCGCAGATACTGGACGCGGCGCGGCATCGCCGGGTGGCTGGCGGAACGCCTGGCCGAGGACGTGCCGACACTGGTCGGCATCGACCACGGTTTTTCATTTCCGCTGCGCTATTTCGAGTACCACCATTTGCCGCCGGACTGGGTCGAATTCCTCGATGACTTCCAGCGCCACTGGCCGACGGATGCCGACCACACCTACGTCGATTTCATTCGTGACGGCCTGCGGGGCGATGGCGCGGCGCGCATGGGCAATCCGCGCTGGCGACGCCTGTGCGAAGAGCGTTGCCGGGCAAAATCGGTGTTCCATTTCGACGTAACCGGCTCGGTGGCGAAGTCCACCCATGCCGGCATTCCCTGGCTGCGTTTCCTGCGCCAACGGCTCGGTGAGAGATTGCATTGCTGGCCCTTCGACGGCTGGGAGATTCCGGCCGGGCGTTCGGCCGTGGTCGAGATCTATCCATCCTTGTGGCGGCACGCCTATCCGCCGGGGGATCGCACGCCGGACCAGCACGACGCCTATGTCATCGCGACCTGGCTGCGTCAGGCCGATTGCGACGGCCGCCTGCGGGCTGCGCTCAGCCCGGTGCTGTCGCCGCCCGAGCGCGCGGTGGCGCAGGTGGAAGGCTGGATTCTGGGGGTGGGGTGAAAAGTCAGTCCGCTTGGGACGGCGATATAGCCGTCCTGGGGGGGCTGACTTTCCGGGATGGCAAAATATTTCCATAATGCCCTCCCGGAAATGTAAAGTAATGCCATGGATTTGGAATCGGCCATGAACAACAGATACAACAGATCGAAAATCTTGTCTGCGATGGTAGACTTTGGCAAGCCGAATCGAAACCAAGGGGCTGAAAATGAATGCAATCGTGATCGAGCATGTGGCGGTGGATGAGTTGCCCGATACCTGGCGCGCGCAATTGCATGCCTCCGGCAATGCGAGGGTGACGGTGCGTATCGAGGAGGAGCCCGAGGAAGCCGAGCGGGCTGCCTTCGGCATGTGGCGTGACCGGGAGGACGTCGCCGATCCGTCTGGCCATGTGCACCAGCTGCGCGCGTCGCGCTTTCCGCGCGGCTGAAACTGAATGTTGGTCGATACCGATGTGCTGATCTGGTACTTGCGCGGCTATCCGAATGCCGCGAAGTATCTGGACAGTTTGTCCGCGGTCAGGCTTTCGGCCGTGACCTACATGGAATTGGTTCAGGGCTGCCGCAACAAGGATGAACTGTCGAGGTTGAAGAAGGATCTTGCGGCCCGACAAGCAGCGATTCTGCCGATCACCGAAGCCATATCCAATCGGGCAGCGGTTCTCGTCGAAACACATTTTCTTGGCGGCGGCCTGCTGATGGCCGATGCGCTGATTGCCGCCACGGCCTTGGAACATGGCCTCTCGCTGGCCAGCGCCAACAACAAGCATTTCGGCATTGTTGCCGGTCTCAAGCTGGAAACTTTTCAGCCCTAACCCGGCTACGGTTGCTTCTCGTCGATCTGCAGGATTGGCCAAATACCCAAGCCGTCCTGGCGGGACTGACTTTTCCCCTCACCCTAGCCCTCTCCCCGCAAACGGGGAGAGGGGATAGGACACATCAGCCCTTCGGCTTGGCCAGCACCTGCTCGGCCCATTTCTCGTCGAAGAGGGCGCCTTCGGCGACGAGCTGGCGGTACTTGATGAAGTCGATGAGGTCCTTGCCGGTGACCTTCTTGGCGTCGAAGGCGTTGAAGCCGAGCCAGGCCTCGTGGTTCATGTTGGCGGCCAGCCAGTGGCGGTTGGCGAGCTTCATCTGGTCCCAGAAGAACTTCTTCTTGGCGCGGATGCCGTCGATGGATTTCATCAGGCACAGGGGGAACAGGTTGGCGAACTTCCACACCAGGCGGTTCACTTCGGCATCGAGCAGTTCGAAGTCGGTCTTGCACTCGCCCATCAGCGTCTTGGCGGCGGCAACCTTGTCGGCAGCGATGGGCTCGCCGTAGACGATCTCGCCGTCATCGACGTAGGTGTCGGTGCGCACCAGGGGGTTGCGCACCCACTTGCCGTCCTTCTTCAGCACCGGCACGACCTTGGTGACCAGGTTCTTCGCCTTCATCTTGTAGGCGCTCCAGGTCTCGCAGGAGATGCAGTTGTACATGGCGTCTTCCATGTTCAGCATCCAGGGCAGGAAGTCGGTGGAGCCGCCGTCCGGCGCCGAGCCGTGCTTGGGGCCGGCCTGGCCGAAGACGGCGAGGTCGGAGGTGACGGTCAGGTCGGTGGCCATGCCGATCTCCTGGCCGCCGGCCACGCGCATGCCGTTCACGCGGCAGATCACCGGCTTCTTGCAGTTGAGGATGCCGTCGACCATGGCGTTGAAGAGGTCCATGTACTCGCCGTATTCGTTCGGGCGCTTGGAATAGTAGGCCGAGTATTCGGCGGTGTTGCCGCCGGTGCAGAAGGCCTTGTCGCCGACGGCGGCGAACACCACGGCGACGATCTTGCGGTCGCTCGAGGCGCGCTGGAAGCCGGCGATGACGCCCTTCACCATCTCGGTGGTGTAGGAGTTGTACTGCGACGGGTTGTTGAGCCAGATCCAGGCCGCGTAGAGGCCGTCGGCCTTGGCCCCCTTGTCGTCGACGATGGGGCGCTCCTCGTAGATCACCGTCGGCGCGTCCTTGCCGAAGTGGGAGTTGTCGAAGAGCTGGTGGTCCTTCAGATCGTTGTCGCGGCGCAGCCATTCAAGTGCCATGTGTTTTCTCCTGGTTGATTCGTTCGGTTCAGAAATCGGGGGTGAGGACGACGCGCTTCTTCAGCTTGCCGTGGTGGGCTTCGTCGAAGACCTGTTCGATCTGGCTCATCGGCCGCGTCTCGACGAAGGGGCCGAGCGCGATGCGCCCATCGACGCACATGTCGAGCACGTTCGGGTAGTACTGCGGCAGGCAGCCCCAGGTGCCGATGAGCTGGGCGTCGAAGGCCATCAGCTTGGACAGCATGTAGGAGGTCTCGTCGGTGCCGTAGCCGACGATGACCAGCGTGCCGGTGAAGGAGAGCAGGGACAGCGCCAGTTCCTGGCCGGGCTTGGTGCCCGTCACCTCGAAGATCTTCCAGCCGTAGTTGGAAGGCACGCCCATTTCCTTGCAGATCGCCTTGAACAGCTCCTTTACTTCCTTGGCGCTCTTGCCCTTCGGGTTGATTGTCGCATCGGCACCGTAGCCCTTCATGAACTCCAGCTTCTCGTCGTTGATGTCGATGCCGATCACCACCTTGGCGCCGAAGCCTTTTGCCGTCTGGGTCATGAAGCTGCCCACGCCGCCGGCGGCGCCGATGACGATCACCAGGTCGCCTTGCTGCAGATCGGCCCGCTTGGCCGCCTGGTAGGGGGTGGTCACGGCGTCGGCGACGACGGACAGGTGTTCGAGCGGAATGTCGCCGCGTCCATGGACGACGCACAGATCCCGGGCCGGCACGGGAATGTGGCTGGAGTAGCCGCCGTAGATGCCCATCGAGTTGCCCGGCATCTTCTGGGCGAGGCAGCGGTTGCCGCGGCCGGATTTGCAGATCTCGCAGTTGTTGCAGGGGAGCACGGCGGGGATGATGACTTCCTGGCCGATCAGGCGCGGGTCGTCGCCGGCGACGACCACGCCGGATATCTCGTGGCCTAGCGAGAGCGGCGGCTTCTGGATGGTCGGCACGCCCATGTAGAAATAGGACAGGTCGGTGTGGCAGACGCCGCAGCCGCGGATCTCGACCAGCGCTTCGCCGGGGCCGAGCGCGGGCAGCGGGATCTCCGTGCGCATGAGTTTGCCCGGCTCGGTCATCTGCCAGGTGTGGATGGTCTTCGGAATCATTTTTTCTCCAATTTGCTTGCCGTGTTGTCCGTCATCGCCGCGAAAGCGGGGATCCATGCGTCTTTGTGGATTCCCGCTTCCGCGGGAATGACGATGGTTTCATTTGTTCTGCCACACCGGCTTGCGCTTCTCCATGAAGGAATTCAGTCCTTCGACTGCATCGGCGGTGGCCATCAGGTCCTTCAGGTAGATCTGCTCGACGGTAAACAGCGCCTCGAAGAAGGGTTTGCCGGCCGCCTCGCGCACGGCCTTCTTGGTGTACATCAGCGCCACGCGCGAGAGGTTGAGGAACTGG
>WYAY01000094.1 GCA_011526165.1 Sulfuritalea sp. | reverse complement strand
GTGCGCAGCACCAGCAGGCCGGTGAGGAGTGCGAACAGCGCACACACGGCCATCGCCGCCGGCAGCGTCCACCACAGGTTGGCCGCCTCGTACTGTGGCCCCATCAGGGCCAACGCGTAGCCGGCCAGGCCGAAATAGGCGGCATGGCCGAAGCTGACCAGCCCGGTGTAGCCGATCAGCAGGTCCAGGCTCATGGCGAAGATGGCCATGATCATGACCTTGACGAAGAGCTGCACGTAGAAGGTGCCGCCGAACAGGGGGAAGACCGCCAGCAGCAGCGCGCAGGCGAGCAGGGCGAATTGCCGGGTGCGCAGGGATGCCACGTCAGGCCTTCCCGAACAGGCCGGCCGGCCGCCACACCAGCACCGCGGCCATCAGCAGATAGACGATCATGCCGGCCACTTCCGGCACCAGCACCTGGCCGAAGGTCTCCGCCAGGCCGATCATGAGCGAAGCGGCCATGGCGCCCTTCACCGAGCCGATGCCGCCGATCACCACCACCACGAAGCAGACGATCAGCACCTGCCCGCCCATGTTGGGGAACACCGAGGAGAGCGGCGCGTTGATCATGCCGGCGAAGGCCGCCAGCGCCACGCCGATGGCGAACACCAACGTGTAGATGAACTTGATGTCGATGCCGAGCGACTGCACCATGTCGCGGTTGCTGGCGCCGGCGCGGATCATCATGCCGAGCCGGGTCTTCTGGATCAGCAGGTAGAGCCCCAGCGCCAGCAGCAGGCAGACGCCGGAGATGAACAGGCGGTACACCGGATAGGACAGGTTCTCGGTGAGCGGAATCGAGGCACTGAACAGCGCCGGCACCGGCACGCCGTGCACGTCGTCGCCCCAGAGGATGCTGCGCATCTCCTCGAAGACCAGGATCAGGCCATAGGTGAGCAGCACCTGGAACAGGTGGTCGCGCTCGTAGAGGCGGCGGATCAGCAGCCACTCCAGCGCCATGCCGAAGACGACGGTGAGCAGGATGCCGGCGACGATCGCCCCGGCCAGACTGCCGGTCAGGCCGGCGAGCGACCAGGCCAGGTAGGCGCCCAGCATGTAGAAGCTGCCGTGCGCCAGGTTGATGATGCCCATGATGCCGAAGATCAGCGTCAGCCCGGAGGCGACGAGGAACAGCAGCAGGCCGTATTGCAGGCCGTTGAGCAACTGGATGAGAAAGAAGGCGAAATCCATGATTGATTATGTTCCCCCCTTTGCAAAAGGGGGGGTGAGGGGGGATTTTGCAGCGGGCGAACTGCGCTGCCGGCTTTAAATCCCCCCCGGCCCCCCTTTTTCAAAGGGGGGAGAGCTGCTTTCCCTTACGCCTTGCAGCCGCGCGCCGGGTCGGCCAGGGCCTTCCAGGCCACGCCCTGCACCAGGTTCTGCTTGCCGACCACCTTGCGCAGGTACATGTCCTGCACCGGATTGTGCGCCTTGGACAGCGTCCAGGTACCGCGCGGGCTGTCGATCTTGGCGCCTTCCATGGCCTTGATCATGGCAGCCTTGTCGCCGATGTTGCCCTTCACCGCATCGAGGCCGGCGGCGAGCAGCTGGCCGGCGTCGTAGCCCTGCACGGCATACACGTCCGGCTGCAGCTTGTAGGTCTTGGCATAGGCCAGGCGGAAGGCGTTGTCCTTCTTGGTGTTCAGGCTGTCGGCGTAGTGCAGCGTGGTTTCCACGCCCTCGCCGGCATCGCCGACGGCTTCCAGCACGCCGTCGGTGAGGAAGCCTGAGCCATAGAGCGGAATCTTGCCCTTGAGGCCGGCGGCCTGGTAGTCCTTGAGGAACTTGGCGGCGCCGCCGCCGGCGAAGAAGGCCACCACGGCGTCAGGCTTGATGCTGGCAATCTCGGTGAGCAGCGCCTGGAACTCCACCTGTGGGAAGGGCGTATACAGCTCCTTGATGAGTTTGCCGCCCTCCTTCTCGAAGCCCTCCTTGAAGCCCTGCATCATCTCCTCGCCGGCGGCGTACTTCCAGGTGATGAAGACGGCGTTCTTGTGGCCCTTGGCCTTGAGCACCTTGCCGAGGGCATAGGTGGTCTGCCAGTTGGAGAACGAGGTGCGGAAAATGTTGGGCGCGCACAGCGGGCCGGTGACGGCGCCGGCGCCGGCGTTGGGGTTGATCCACAGCGTGCCGGATTCCTTGAGCACCTTGGCCATGCCCATCGCCACGCCGGAATGCACGGTGCCGATGACGACATCGACCTTGTCGCGCTGCACCAGCTTGTTGGCGTTCTCGGGCGCCTTGGCGGGATTGGACTCGTCGTCAACGACGATGTACTCGATCTCGCGGCCGCCCAGCTTGCCGCCGCGCTCCTCCACCGCCAGCTTGAAGCCGTTGGTGATGGCCACGCCGAGGGCAGCAAAAGTGCCGGTGTAGGGCAGCATCAGGCCGATCTTGATCTTGCCGGATTGCGCCTGGGCCAGGCCGAACGGCGCCAGCGTGCCGACGGCGGTCGCGCCCGCCACCGCAGCCGTGCCCTTGAGGAACTCGCGGCGATCGAAACCTTTTTCGTTGTTGCTCATGTTTGTCTCCTCCAGTTTGATTATTCGTTGTGGATATCATGACCCTGACGGGATCATGGTTCAGCCGCCCCAGTCTAGCCCTGCCGGGTCAAATCCGTGTCATGGGTTTGTCAAATCTTTGTCAAATCAGCGCGAGCAGCACGCGCGTGCCGCCCTCGGCGCGCGGCTCGATGCTGATGCGCCAGCCGGCCTGCTCGCAGATGCGCTTGACGATGGCCAGGCCAAGGCCGAAGCCCTCCCCCGCCCCGTGCACGTCGCCGCGGCGGAAGCGGCGGAACAGCTCGGGCAACTGCTCCGGGGCCATGCCGCGGCCAGTGTCGGTGATCTCGACGGTGCCGCCGCGCGTGCGCAGCGCCACCGTGCCGCGCTCGGTGTAGCTCACCGCGTTCGCCAGCAGGTTGGAGAGCACCACGTGGAGCGCCCGGCGCGGCACGCGCAGGGGCAGGCTCTCCGGGGCATCGACCAGCAAAGTCAGTCCCTTCGCCACGGCGCGCTCGCGCACGCCCTCCGCCACCTCCTCGATGCACTCGCGCAGATCCACCTCGCCGCGGATGCCGTCGGCCTCCTCGCGCGCCATCAGCAGGAAGGCGTTCACCAGCCCGGCCAGGCGCGCGGCAGCGGCGTCGATCTTCTCCAGCCGCTCGCGCGCCTTGGGCGAGAGGCTTGCGTCCTCGAGCATCAGCTCGCAGCCGGTCTGGATGGAGGTGAGCGGCGTGCGCAGCTCGTGGCTGACGTCGGCGGTGAAGGCCCGCTCGCGCTCCAGCAGCCGCGCCATGCGCGCGTGGTAGGCGTCGAAGGCGGCCGCCAGCTCCGCCACCTCGCGCTCGGGATAGTAGCGCTCGAGCCCGCTCTCGCCCGTGCGGCTGTCCAGCTCGCGCACCCGCCGGGCGAGGTCCACCACGTGGCGCGTCAGCCAGCCGGAGGCCCACAGCCCGATCAGCGCCGTCACCAGCGCCGTGAACACGGCGCCCAGCACCAGCGCGAGGGTAAAGGCGCGCGCCCGCTCCTCGTGCAGGGAGACCGAGTAGGCGAGGTAGAAGCGCATGCTGCCGATCTCGCGCACCTCGACGCGGTAGCGGTCGGCGCCGCTGGTGACGTCGTGGAAGCCGGGCTCGAGTTCGCGCAACTCCTCCGGCAGCTGGCGCTGTTCCTCGGCGCTGCGGGTGGCGTAGCCATGCACCAGCCAGCTGGCGCGGAACCACTTGCGCAGCGACAGGGCCTGCGTGTCGGTGCGCACGTCGAAGCGCTGCAGCCTGCGGTAGGGCGGGCCGTCGATGGAGCCGATGCGCTCGTACTGCTGCAGCAGGCCCTCCATCTCGTCGGAGACGATCTGGTCGATCAGCTGCGCCTCCTGGTGGCGGTTGAGCTGCAGGATGGCGACGGCGTGGATCAGCACCAGCACCGCGCCAACGAGGGCGAAGGTCAGCGCGAAGCGGAGGCGAAGGCTATGTCGAACGGACATCGGCCGCGGCGAAACGGTAGCCGACGCCGTGCACCGTCTCGATCGGCGAGTGGCCGCGCCCGTCGGTGAGGGCGCGACGCAGCAGGTGCATGTGGCTGCGCAGGGAATCGCTCTGCGGGTGTTCGTCGCCCCACAGCGCCTGCTCCAGTTCGGCGCGCGAGTACACGCGGTTCGGCGCCGTCATCATCATCTCCAGCAGCCGTAGGCACTTGCGCGAGAGATGCACCGGGCGGCCATCGACGGACACGGCCAGGCTGGACGTGTCGAACTCGATGGGGCCGGCGACCAGCTTGCGATCGACGACACGGCCGCGGCGGCGCGACACCAGCGCCTTCAGACGCGCCTCCACCTCGCGCAGGGCGAAAGGCTTGACCAGGTAGTCGTCGGCGCCGCAGTCGAAGGCCGCCAGCTTGTCGTCGAGCACGTCGCGCGCGGTGAGGATCAGCACCGGCACGTCCTGGCGTGCCTCGCGCCGCAGCTTGCTGCACAGGCGCAGGCCGTCCATGCCGGGCAGGCCGAGGTCGAGCACGATGGCGTCGAAGTCGCCCGAAGTCGCCAGGTGCATGCCGCTGACGCCGTCGCGCGCCATGTCGACGACGCAGCCCCGGCCCTCGAGGAACTCGTAGAGGTTGGTGGCGATGTCGAGATCGTCCTCAATGATCAGGACGCGCATGGATCAGCCCTCCGCCGGGCCGCCCCAAGGAGGGCTGAAGCCAACAGCATGGAAGCCGCGTAGCGGCTGAACGATCGTCACCCCTTTCCCCGGGAAAGGGATTGGGGGAAAGGCCCTCATCCCCTGAGCTTGAAGCGCTGGATCTTGCCGGTCGCCGTCTTCGGCAGCTCGGCGACGAACTCCAGCCAGCGCGGGTACTTGTAGGGCGCCAGCTTGTCCTTGACGTGCTGCTTGAGCTGGTCGGCCAGCGCTTCGGAGGCCTCGAGGCCGGGCTTGAGCACCACCCAGGCCTTGGGCTTGATCAATTCGTCGGTGTCGGCGTGGGCGACGACGGCGGCTTCCAGCACCGCCTCGTGCGTCATCAGCGCCGCCTCGACCTCGAAGGGCGAGACATAGATGCCGGAGACCTTGAGCATGTCGTCGGAACGGCCGCAGTAGTGGTAGTAGCCGCCGGCGTCGCGGGTGTACTTGTCGCCGCTGCGCGTCCATTCGCCCATGAAGGTGTAGCGCGACTTCTCGCGCTGGTTCCAGTACATCACGGCGGCGGACGGCCCGTTGATCTGCAGCTCGCCAATCTCGCCCTCGCCCACCTCCTGGCCGTCCTCGCCGATCAGGCGGATGCGGTAGCCGGGCACCGCCTTGCCGGTGGTGCCGTAGCGCACCTCGCCGGGGCGGTTGGAGAGGAAGATGTGCAGCATCTCGGTGGAGCCGATGCCGTCGAGGATCTCGACGCCGAAGTGTTCCGTCCAGCGCTTGCCGATGTCCGCCGGCAGCGCCTCGCCGGCCGAGGTGCACATGCGCAGGCGCAGCGCGTCCTTCTTCGGCAGCTCCGGACTGGCGAGCAGCGCGGCGTAGAGCGTCGGCACACCGTAGAAGATCGACGGCTTGTGCTCGAGCAGGCGCTTGAACACCGCCTGCGGTGTCGGCCGCTCGGCCATCAGGATCGCGGTGGCGCCGACCGCCATCGGGAAGGTCATGCCGTTGCCGAGGCCGTAGGCGAAGAACAGCTTGGCCGCCGAGTACACCAGGTCGTTCTCCTGGATGCCGAGCACCGGCCGGGCGTACAGCTCAGCGGTCTGGATCAGGTGCGAGTGCAGGTGCACCGTGCCCTTGGGCGAACCGGTGGAGCCGGAGGAATACAGCCAGAAGCACATGTCGTCGCAAGTCGTCCGGGCAGGCGCGAATTCGGCGGAAGCTTTGGCCATCAGGTCGGAAAACAGCAGTTTCCCCTTGGCGTCCTTGCCGGAGACGATGACGTGCTTCAGGTGCTTGTGCTTGCCGACGATGCCCTCGAACTGCGGCCACAGCGCCTCGGAGACGACCAGCGCGCAGGCGCGCGAATCGCCCAGCATGAAGTCGTAGTCGTTCGCGGTAAGCAGGGTGTTGGCGGCGATCGGCACGACGCCGGCCTGGATGGCGCCGAGGAAGGCCGTCGGGAAGTCGATGGTGTCGAGCAGACAGAGCATGATGCGCGACTCCTGCTCGATGCCCAGCCCGGCGAGCACGTTGCCGAAGCGGTTGGCGCGCCCGGCCACGTCGTCGTAGGTGTAGCTGCCGGCATCGTCGATGAAGGCGGTCTTGGCCCCGCGCCCGGCCTGCAGGTTGCGCTGGATCAGGTCATGGGCGGCGTTGTAGTCGCGCGGCACGTCGACGCGCGGCGGTGAAAAGCTGTGGTCGGCAGTGGACAGCTGCGGCATGGTCTCCTCCTGGTTGCCGGATGACGGCGTTTATTTGGTGAATTCTATCGCTCCGCCCGGCAGCAGGTAGAGCACGATGGCCTTGCCGCCGGTGACGGTCGGGTAATGCGCGTGGCCGGCGGGGTAGACCAGCCAGCCGCGGCCGGCGCCGTCGAACTGCGCATCGGGGTCGAGCGGCATGATCATGTCGATCTCGCCGTTGGGATGGCGATGGTGGGGGCCCTTGAGGCTGTCCATCACCACGACATCGACGCTGAAGCCGTGGATGGCCTCGCAGGGCTTGATGACCCGGCTGAACCTGATGCCGCCCGCCTCGCGGTCGCACATCCAGCCGGCGGCGATGGCCGACTGGCAGGCTTCGAAAATGCGGCCGAATTCGGCCCCCCCGGCCGGAAACTCGGCGTTCAGCCTGTCCTGGAGCTGGCCGTCCAGCGCCTGCCCCGCAATGCGCGAAGTGACGCCGGCGATCAGACGGGTGAATTCCTCGACGGTGATATTTCCCATTTCAGCTTAGCTCCTGGAAAGAAATTGCAGTATAGTGCGTTAAAACCAACCGGCGCATCCTGCATTAAGCTGTCGCACTGGCGACGACCGGATCAGTATAATGCATAACAACATTACTGCAAGTGCTATAGTGCATCACGCCGTGCTAATATGCGAACATCAACAAGCATTTGATACATAAGGGGTAAGCAATGACCGCAGAGCCGACCGCAGCCCCCGATGCAGACGCCAGCTATTTGCAGCAACTGGGCGCCCGCGTGCGCGATGCCCGCACCCGCCTCGGCCTGTCGCGCAAGGCGCTGGCTGGCAAGTCCGGCGTTTCCGAGCGTTATCTTGCCCAACTCGAGGGTGGCCAGGGCAATATTTCCATCCTGCTCCTGCGCCAGGTCGCTTCGGCGCTGGACACCCCGCTCACCGATCTGCTCAGCGAGCAGGACGGCCATCCGATCGAACTGACCTTGCTGATCCAGTACCTGGAAAAGCTCTCGCCGAAAAAACTGCTGCAGGCCAAGGCCATCCTCTCCAGCGCCTTCGGCGAGCAGGACCCGCTGGCGCGGCGCAACCGCATCGCCCTCATCGGCCTGCGCGGCGCCGGCAAGTCCTCGCTCGGGCGCAAGCTGGCCGAGCACCTCGGCGTGCCCTTCATCGAGCTGAACGAGGAAATCCGGCGCGAGGCCGGCGTGCCGATGGGCGAGATATTCTCCCTCTACGGCGACAACGCCTACCGGCGTCTGGAGCGGCGCTGCCTGGAGCGCGTGCTGGAGCGCAACGACCGCGCCGTCATCTCCACCGGCGGTGGACTCGTCACCGAGCCCTCCACCTACGAACTGCTGCGCAACGCCTGTTTCACCGTCTGGGTCAAGGCCTCGCCCGAAGAGCACATGCAGCGCGTCATCGCCCAGGGCGACCTGCGCCCGATGCAGGGGCGCGAGGAAGCAATGGCCGACCTGCGTCGTATCCTCGCGGAAAGAAACGAACTTTACGGCATGGCCGATGCGGTGATTGACACCTCAAATAAAACAGTTGACGCAAGTCAAGAAGAGTTGCAGAATATGTACAATATTTCGACTTAAAGCTTTAGCCTGCACTATATTGCTGTGCCGGCCGGGGCGAATAAACCAACCGGAGGCACAGTCATGATCACCTA
Source organism: Sulfuritalea sp. (assembly GCA_011526165.1). Lineage (GTDB taxonomy): Bacteria > Pseudomonadota > Gammaproteobacteria > Burkholderiales > Rhodocyclaceae > Desulfobacillus. Next base: position 2,162 of record WYAY01000094.1, on the reverse strand, counting down.
CGACACCGACCCTTCCCGCTACGCCCACTGGCGACTGGCCTTCGACGGCCCCATCGCCACCCTCACCCTGGACATCCAGGAAGACCGCGGCATCAAGCCCGGCTACAAGCTCAAGCTGAATTCATACGACCTCGGCGTCGACATGGAACTGCACGATGCCGTGCAGCGCATCCGCTTCGAGCACCCCGAGGTGAAATGCGTGATCATCACCAGCGGCAAGTCGCGCATGTTCTGCTCCGGCGCCAACATCTACATGCTGGGCCTGTCGACCCATGCCTGGAAGGTGAATTTCTGCAAGTTCACCAATGAGACGAGGAACGGCCTGGAGGATTCCAGCGAACACTCGGGGCTCAAATTCCTGGCGGCGCTCAACGGCGCCACCGCCGGCGGCGGCTACGAGCTGGCGCTGGCCTGCGACGAGATCGCCATGATCGACGACCGCTCCACTTCGGTGAGCCTGCCCGAAGTTCCGCTGTTGGGCGTGCTGCCCGGCACCGGCGGCCTCACCCGGCTGGTGGACAAGCGCAGGATGCGGCGCGACCTCGCCGACGTGTTCTGCACCACCTCCGAGGGCGTGCGCGCCGAGCGGGCGAAGGAATGGAAGCTGGTCGACCACATCGCCAAGCCGCAGCAGTTCGAGGAGATGGTCAAGACGCGCGCCGCCGAGCTGGCGAAGCAGTCCGACCGTCCCGGCGGCCAGGGCGTCGCCCTCACCCCGCTCAACCGCAAGGACGACGAGAAGGGCTATCACTACAACCATGTCGACGTCGAGATCGACCGCGCCGCCCGCACCGCGACGCTGACCGTCACCGCGCCGATGGGCCGCCAGCCCGACGAGCTCGAGGAAATCCTCACCCAGGGCGCGCGCTGGTGGCCGCTGGCCATGGCGCGCGAACTCGACGACGCCATCCTCATGCTGCGCACCAACGACCTCGACGTCGGCCTCTGGCAGATCAGGACGCGCGGCGACATCGCCGCCGTGCTGGAAGCCGACGCGACGATGGCGAAGTTCAAGGACAACTGGTTCGTGCGCGAAACCATCGGCATGCTGCGCCGCTGCCTGCGCCGCCTCGACGTCTCCTCGCGCTCGATGTTCGCCGTGGCGGACGAGGGCTCCTGCTTCGGCGGCCTGTTCTTCGAGCTGGCGCTCGCCGCCGACCGCAGCTTCATGCTGAAGATCGAGGACGACTTCGCCCGCGCGCCGAAGGTCGCCCTGTCTGAGGCCAACTTCGGCCTCTATCCGATGAACAACGGCCTGTCGCGCCTGGCCACGCGCTTCGCCGGCGAAGCCGCCCCGGTCGAGGCCGCCCGTGCGACGCTCGGCAAGAAGCTGGAAGCCGACCAGGTCGCCGAACTCGGCCTCGTCACCTTCACGCCGGACGAGCTGGACTGGGACGAGGAGCTGCGCATCGCCATCGAGGAGCGCACCGCGCTCTCGCCCGACGCGCTGACCGGCATGGAAGCCAGCTTGCGCTTCGCCGGCAACGAAACCATGGACACGCGCATCTTCGGGCGGCTGACCGCCTGGCAGAACTGGATCTTCAACCGTCCGAACGCGGTGGGTGAAGCCGGCGCGCTGAAGGTCTATGGCACAGGAGCAAAAGCCAAGTTCAATTGGGAGCGGGTGTAACCCCCTCTACCGAAGGGGAACCCCCTCTCCCAACCCTCTCCCCCGCGGGGGAGAGGGCTACAAACAGCCCACACGGAGAAAACAATGAGCATCGATTACAGCGAAAAAATCCCCAACAACGTCGACCTCGCCTCGAACAAGACGCTGCAGCGCGCCCTCGAGCACTGGCAGCCCGCCTACCTCGACTGGTGGAACGAGATGGGACCGGACAAGACCACCAGCGCCGAGGTGTACCTGCGCACCGCCATCAGCGTCGACCCGAAGGGCTGGGCGCACTTCGACTACGTGAAGATGCCCGACTATCGCTGGGGCATCTTCCTCGCGCCGCAGGAAGCCGGCCGCACGGTCAACTTCGGCGAGCACAAGGGCCAGGCCGCCTGGCAGGAAGTGCCGGGCGAGTACCGCTCGACCCTGCGCCGCATCATCGTCACCCAGGGCGACACCGAGCCGGCCTCGGTCGAGCAGCAGCGCCACCTCGGCATGACCTGCCCCTCGCTCTACGACATGCGCAACCTGTTCCAGGTGAACGTCG
>WYAY01000093.1 GCA_011526165.1 Sulfuritalea sp. | reverse complement strand
GTCAGGCCGGGATAATAGATGCCGAACTCGTCGCCGCCGAAGCGGGCCAGGATGGCGCCGGACTCGGCGACGCATTCCTTCAGCCGGGCAGCGGCCTGACGCAGGATCTCGTTGCCGGCCTCGTAGCCGAAGGAGCTGTTGATGCGCAGGAAGCGGTCGAGGTCGAGGTAGAACAGCGCGCCGCAGGCGCTCCGGCCGTGGGATTCGCATTCGGCAATGCTCTCGGTGACGCGCAGGCAGAAGTAATTATGGTTGGGCAGGCCGGAGAGCCGGTCGAAATAGGCCAGCTCCATGATGCGCGAATCGGCCTGGCGCACCGCACTGCGCGCCGCGGCGCCCTTCAGTTCGCGCTCGATGACCGGCAGCAGCCGCGCGAAGTTGCCCTTCTGGATGTAGTCGCTCACCCCCTCGCCCATGGCCGAATAGGCCGTCTGGTCGCTGATGTGGCCGGAATAGATGATGAAGGGGATGTCCTTGCCGCTATGCTTGAGGATGTCCAGCGCCGTCAGCGCGTCGAAACCGGGCATGGAGTGGTCGCAGATGATGATGTCCCACTCGGCGACATCGAGCGCCTCGCGCATCTGCGGCGCATTGTCCACCCGCCGGTAATCGACCCTGGCGCCGCGCGAAGCCATCTCGGAATAGAGCAGGAAGGCATCGTCCTCCGAGTCGTCCACGACCAGCATGCTGATCGGCCGTTGCCGCTGCAGCATGTTCTTGTCGGTCCGCTCCATTTTCCCCATGCTCCTTGCTGCCGGATCAGGCGCCGGCACGGTTGCCGTCCTGGATCGTGACGACGCGGTTGCGGCCGCGCTGCTTCGCCAGGTAGACGCCCTGGTCGGCCTGCTTGATGAGGGCGTCGGCATCTTCCATGTCTGGCTGGCGCATCGCCACGCCGATGCTGAGGGTGCCGCGGATGCGCAGCTGGCCGGCCTCGACCGGCTTCGACTCGACCTCGCGCCGCACGCGTTCGGCGCAGGCCAGCGCCGCGCGCAGCTCGGTATCCGGACAGATCGCCAGGAACTCGTCGCCGCCGGTGCGGCAGATCACGTCCTGGGCGCGCAGCGCGCTTCTGATGGCCGCCGCAGTCTGGGTGAGGAACTCGTCGCCCATGTCGTGGCCGTAGATGTCGTTCACCTGTTTCAGTTCGTCGAGGTCGATGATCATGCAGGCCAGCGGGCGGTTGCCGCGGGCGGCCCCGGCCCACTCCTGCTCGATGCGCTCCATGGCGTAGCGCCGGTTGGGCAGGCCGGTGAGGACGTCGGTCAGCGCCATTTCCTGCAGGCGCCGGTTGGTGACGCTCAGCTCGGCGGCGAAGCGCCGCAGCTCTTCGCGATCGCGCTCGATCTCCTGCTGCAGCTCGATCACGCGCCGGCCGGCGCGCAGGCGCGCCAGCAGCAGCCGCGGGCTGAACGGCATCGCCAGGGTGTCGTCGGCGCCGGCATCGAGGGCCTCGACGCAGTGCTTCTCTTCGCCGGATGGGGTCAGGATGACGACGTAGATCGCCCGCCCGGGGCGGGTCTCGCGCAGCGCGCGGGTGAGGGCCAGCCCGGCCGCGCCGGTCGCCAGCAGCATCTGCGGCTCGCTCTGCAGCGCCACCTGCAGGGCCGCAGCGCCGTCGGCCTCGCTGATCTTCAAGCCGGCCTCGTCCTGCACCGCGCGCAGGGCCTGGCGGATCGATGGATCGGCATCCACCGCCAGCAGGCGCATCGCCCCCGGCAGTCCTTCATTACCCTCGGCCATGCCGGCCGCCCCGACGCCGCCGGCCGCCATTTCGTCGAACGGCGGCAGCGGCTGCGACACGACATTCAGCATGCCGGCCCAGTCGCGCCACTCGGCCACGACCCGGTCGCACAGAGCGCCCAGCTCATCCCCATCGATGCCCAACTGGGCACCGAGTTCGGACACGCGCGCGCGATGCTGTGCGCGCTCGCCCTCGCCGGCCAGGCAAAGCGCCGCGACCGACCGCGCCATGACCAGCAGGCGGAGGATCCTGGCTTCGCGGCTGCCCTCGGCGAAACCGTGGCCTTCGCCGTCCTCATGCCGGCGCACGACATCGACGAAAGCCGGCGGCAGCCCCCAGTCGTCCAGCATCGCCGCAGTCAGCTCGCAGTGGGTGATGGCGAACGCTTCGCGCTCGAGGCGCGCCAGTTCGCGATAGCCGGAGCGGACGGTGGCACGCAGCAGTCGAGCGTATTCGTCGCTGTGCAGAGTGGCCAGCGCCAACTCGCCGATGCGCGCCAGCAGGCCGACCGAGAAGGCCTCTTCCGGCTGGATGGCACGGACATGGCGGGAGAGTCCCTGCAGCGCGATGCCGCAGGCGAGCGAAGCCGACCAGAAACGCTTGTAGTCGAAGTCCTCGCAGCTGCCCTGGCGGTGCTGCGACAGCAGGGACAGGCCGAGGGCGAGATTGCGCACCGCCGGCATGCCGAGCACGACGAGCGCTTCCTGCACCGAAACGACGGGCCGGCCGGGGTTGGCCTTGGCCGAATTGGCGGCCCTGATGACCCGCCCGACGAAGGCCGGATCGGACTTGATGATGCGCGCCATCTCCGCCATCGAGGCATCTTCCTTCTGCGTCAGGCGGAGAATGGCCAGGGCGACCCCTTTCGGGGAGGGCAGCTGTCCCGAGGCCTTGAGCTGCTCGTATTTCAGCATGTCGTTGGGTGTCATCTTGTTCTTGCCGCAAGGCCTTGTTAAATATGAAAACGGGAATTCGACTAGGATTGGTAACGGCCGTCCTCCGGGAAACTTTAGGGTTTGATGCGGGTTAGAATGCCGCGATGAATTACTGCAGCCACTGCGGCGCTTCCGTCAGCCTGAAGGTGCCGGCCGGCGACAGCCTGCCGCGCCATGTCTGCGAGCGCTGCGGCACCATCCATTACCAGAACCCGAAGATGGTGGTCGGCGCCATTCCCGAATGGGAAGACCGGATCCTGCTCTGCCGCCGCGCCATCGAGCCGCGCGCCGGCCTGTGGACCCTGCCGGCCGGCTTCATGGAAAACGCCGAAACCACCGCCGAGGCGGCGGCGCGGGAAACCCTCGAGGAAGCCTGCGCGCGGGTGGAGATCGGCGAGATGTTCAGCTTCATCAACGTGCCGCACATCAACCAGGTGCACATCCTCTACCGCGCGCGCCTGCTCGACCTCGACTTCGCGCCCGGCCAGGAATCGCTCGAGGTGCAGCTCTTCGGCGAGGCCGACGTCCCGTGGCAGGAGATCGCCTTCCGCACCATCGGCCTGACCCTGAAGCACTATTTCGAGGACCGCAAGGCCGGCCGCTACGGCTTCCACGCCAGGGACCTGGTCTACCCCCCCAAATAGTTACTGCCGCTGCGCTTCGGCCAGGTCGAACACCACCGGCAGCCGCACGGCGAAGGCCTGCCCGCGCAGCGAATCCGGCAGCGCGGCGGCGGCGGCGGCGCGCGACATCATGGCCAGCGCCGCGCGGTCGAGGATGTCGTGGCCGCTCGAGCGCGCCAGCACGACCTGCCGCGGCGCGCCCTCGCGCGGAACATCCACCTCGATTTCCGCCGTGCCCGACCAGCCGCGCTCGCGCGCCAGCGGCGGATAGCTGCGATGGCTTCGCGCCTCGCGCGCCAGGCCGATGCGATAGCTGCGCAGGCCGTTGGCATCGATGGCATCGACGGGGCCGGCGCCGCCGGACGCGGCGGCCGCAAGAACGGCCTGCGGCGCGGGCGGAGCCGGCGAATTGCCCGCGCCATCGCCCGCCCCGGCAGGCGCCGCCGGGGAAGCCGTTGCCTGCGCCGGCGCGGTGCGGCGCGCCACGGGGGCGGCCGCCGTCCTGGCGGGACTGACTTTTGCCGTTGCGTCCGCCGCCGCCTGCGCCACGACGGCCGCCGGCGCTGCGCGCAGCGTGGCCGCCAAGGCGTGGCTGCCCGCCCGCGCTTCGGGGCGCGGCGGCGCCGACCCCAGCAGGAGGGCATGCAGGACAATGGACACAGCCAGCGCCGGCAGCAGCGCGCCTCCGTTCCGTTCATTTCCGATCAGGCTTTGAAAACCCACGATGCTCTGATACTCTACGACAACACCATGATTTTACACCGAAGATCGGACAGCATTTTTTCATGCCAAACTCCTCGGGCCATCCGCTGATCCTGACGCTCGACATGCACGGTGCGCCGCACCGCTGGGTGACTTGGCAGCACGCCTGTTTCTATTACGCCAAGAACCTCGTCGCCTGGGTGGCGGGCGACCACAGCTTCACCTACCTCGGCGGCACCTGCCGCGACACCGGCGAGCGCTCCAGCATCACGGTGGACAGCATCATCGCCATCCGCGGCAAGACGCTGGCGGCGCGCCACCGCTCCGCCGTGCCGCCGCTCAATAACCGCGAACTGTTCCACCGCGACCGCCACACCTGCGCCTACTGCGGCCACGAGTACTCCTTCATCCGCCTGACGCGCGACCACATCCTGCCCGTGTCGCAGGGCGGGCGCGACCTGTGGATGAACGTCGTCACCGCCTGCCGCCACTGCAACCAGAGGAAGAGCGGGCGCACGCCCGAGCAGGCCGGCATGGAACTGCTCTACGCCCCCTACGTGCCGAACAAGGCCGAGTTCCTCATCCTCAGCAACCGCAACATCCTCGCCGACCAGATGGACTTCCTGGCGGCCAGCATAAGTCCGGACCGGATGGACAGGTTCAAAGCCTTGCGAGCGTAGGGTATCGACGAAAAGCGGTTGTCTATCGACAGCCTGAACTAAATGGACGGCCGGAGCCTCGAATGTCCATTTTTCCT
>WYAY01000092.1 GCA_011526165.1 Sulfuritalea sp. | reverse complement strand
CCGATGGGCATCGCCGAACTGGCGCAGCTGCTGGCCGGCGCGCGCCTCGTCGTCGGCGTCGACACCGGCCTCAGCCACATTGCCGCCGCCCTGGGGCGACTGACTTTCTGCCTGTTCGCCGGCTCGCGCCCGGAACTGACCGGCGTCCATGCCGGCGAGACGGCGATCAATCTCGGCGGCGCCGGCGCGCCGCCGACGGCCGCGCAGGTCATCGAGGCGGCGATGAGCAGGCTGTGATGGCGCGCTTCCTGTACAACCTGGCGCTGCTGTTTTTGCTGCCCTACGTCGGATTGCATCTGCTCCTGCGCAGCCGGCGCCAGCCGGAATATCTGAGGCATGTGGGGGAGCGGTTCGGCCGTTACCCCTCTCCCCAACCCTCTCCCCGGCGGGAAGAGGGGGCCGATCTCCTCCCCTCTCCCGCGAGCGGGAGAGGGGCCGGGGGAGAGGGATTGATCTGGCTGCACGCCGTCTCGGTCGGCGAGACACGCGCCGCGGCGCCGATCGTCGCCGCGCTGAAGGCCCACCATCCCGGCCATCGCATCCTGCTCACGCACATGACGCCGACCGGCCGCCGTGTTTCCGAGGATCTGTTCGGCGACGGTGTCGAGCGTGCCTACCTGCCCTACGACTATCCGTGCGCCGTGCGGCGCTTCCTGCGGCATTTCCGGCCGGCCATCGGCGTCGTCATGGAGACCGAGATCTGGCCGAACCTGGTGGCGATCTGCAAGGAAAAAGGCCTTCCCCTGCTGCTGGCGAATGCCCGCCTGTCGGAGAAATCGGCGCGCCGTTACGCGCGCTTTCCCAACCTGACGCGTGGTGCGCTGCAGGGACTCGCCGCCCTCGCCGCGCAAACGGAACAGGATGCCGCGCGCCTGCGCGCGCTCGGCGCGCCGCAGGTCGAGGTGCTGGGCAACGTCAAGTTCGACATCCTGCCGGCAGAGGATCAACTGGCGCTCGGCGAGGTCCTGCGCGGGCGCATCGGATCGCGCCCGGTGCTGCTCGCCGCCAGCACGCGCGAGGGCGAGGAGGCGCTGCTCTTCGCGGCGCTGGCGAAGCATCCGCTCGGCGAGGCGCTGCTCGTCGTCGTGCCGCGCCATCCGCAGCGCTTCGACGAGGTCGCCGCGCTGGCGGCGAAGGCCGGCCTTGCCCTGCAGCGACGCAGCGAGAATGCACCGGTGGCGGCACGGACGCAGGTGCTGCTCGGCGACAGCATGGGCGAGCTGTTCGCCTACTACGCCGCCTGCGACGTCGCCTTCGTCGGCGGCAGCCTGCTCGACTACGGCAGCCAGAACCTGATCGAGGCCTGCGCCGTCGGCCGGCCCGTGCTGATCGGACCGTCGACCTACAACTTCTCGCACGCGGCCGAGCAGGCGCTGGAATGCGGCGCGGCGCGGCAGATCGGCTCGGCGGAGGAACTGCTGGAAGCGGCGGCGGAACTGCTTCGCGACGAAGCCGCGCGCCGGCGCATGGGCGAGGCAGGCAAGGCATTCGCCGCGCGCCACCGGGGAGCGACGGCGAGGACGGTAGAGATGATCGAACGCCACCTGCCGCCGTTGTCGGGCTGAAGCCCGACCTACGAGACGTGGCGATTTTTCGCCGGTAGGTCGGCCTTCAGGCCGACACAGGCGTTAAACCCGCATGACCTACAACGCACTGCGCAAGGGCAGGTTCTCCGAGCCGAACCGCGCCTATTTCATCACCGCCGTCGTCAGTGACCGGCGCCCGGTCTTTTCTGACCTGTGCATCGCCAGGATGCTGATCAGACAAATGCGCGTGCTGCACGACGAAGGAACGATCAGTTCCCTGGCATGGGTCGTCATGCCAGACCATCTTCATTGGCTGTTCCAACTCGGGGATTGCTCAAGCCTGGAAAAGGCAATCAACCTGCTTAAAGGCCGCAGCAGCCGGTTGATCAACAAACATCTGGGCCAGAAAGGGGCTTTGTGGCAGAGCGCATATCACGACCATGCATTGCGCAAGGAGGAGGATTTACGCGCAATCAGCCGATATATCGTGGCCAATCCACTGCGCGCGGGGCTGGTTGAATCGCTGGCGGAGTACCCGCATTGGGATGCTGTCTGGTTGTAACCCTTCGTTGGTCGGCCTTCAGGCCGACACCATCCGCCCAAGTCGGCCTGAAGGCCGACCTACATTGCGTTTGGTGCTACCAAATGCAAATATGCTGGCGTTTGGTACGAGCAACTATTTCTCGAGCAATGCGTTGATGGCCTGGACGTCTTCTTCGCCCAGGCTGCCGGCAGCGGCCTTCAGGCGCAGTTGCGCCTGCAGCGTGTCGTAGCGGGACTTGGCCAGGTCGCGGCGGGTGGCGTAGAGCTGCTGCTGGGCGTTGAGCACGTCGATGTTGATGCGCACGCCGACTTCATAGCCCAGCTTGTTCGATTCGAGGGCCGACTGGCTGGAGACCAGCGCCTGCTCGTAGGCCCTCACCTGGGCCATGCCGCTGGTGACGCCGAGATAGGCCTGGCGGGCGCCCAGCGCGGCGCCGCGCCGGGTGTTGTCGAGATCGGCGCGCGCCTTCTCGCGCAGGG
>WYAY01000091.1 GCA_011526165.1 Sulfuritalea sp. | reverse complement strand
CGACATGGGCGTCGAAGCCGAGGCCGGCGACGTTGACGAAGTGCCGCGTGGCGCCGTGGTCGAAGGTCGCCACGCCGGCGTCGTGCAGGCGGTGCGTGCCGCTGGCCATCAGCGCGGCGACCTCGGCATAGTCCTTCGGCAGGCGCAGGCCGCGCGCCCAGTCGTTGCCGGTGCCGATCGGCATGACGCCGAGCACGACCGCGTCGGCCGGCGCGGCGCGCTGGCGGAAGATGCCATTGGCGCACTCGTTCACCGTGCCGTCGCCGCCGACGGCGAGGATGCGCCGGCGGCCGCCCTCGACGGCGCGCGCGGCCAGCTCGACCGCATGCCCAGGGTGCTCGCTGACGGCGAAGTCGAATGCAATGCCGTGCCGGTTCAGCACCGCCTCGATCTCGTGGCGATGGTGCATCGCCCGGCCCTGGCCGGAGATGGGGTTGGCGACGACGAGCCAGCGCGAAGAGTCGGCGGACATTGTTTCAGGCTTCGATAAGCAGGAATCCCGATCGGCCTTATTGGCCAGCCGCCTGCGATGGGGGGATGATAACCGCTGGGCGCTCGGGGTGAACCACAAGGAGAAGAACATGTTCCGGAAAACGGCGAAGCGTGTCCTGCTGGCGGCGGGGCTGTGCGTGGCGGGCATCGGCACGGCCGCTGCCGACATCTCCCCCGAGTTCTACCAGTTGATGTCGGAGATCAACGCCAGCCTCAAGGTGATGGGACCGGGCATCACGCGCGGACCCGTCTGCGCGCCGGCGATGGTGGACATGGCCAAGCAGGGCATCCAGGCCAACCTCGCCAGCGAGGCGCTCAACAAGGTCGTCGTCGAACCGCTCGAGACCGGCGCCAAGGTCGCCGCCGGCGCCGCCGGGATTCCCGGGGCGGTGGTGACGAGCTATACCCTGGTCCGTTGCGGCATGAAGGAAAGCGGGCCGGCCAACTTCATGGCCTGCGCCCTCGGCGAGGTGCTGGGTTATGCCGGCGGCGAGGCGCTGGAGAAGTTCGGCGGCGTCGAAGGACTGCAGAACGCCCTTGCCGGCGCAGCCTGGGACAAGGGCTACGATGCCATGCGCGGCTATCTGTCCGACTATGCCGGCAAGCCCGAGAGCGTCGAGTGGACGGCCGGCGGCGAATGCAGCATCTCGGTCGAGGCGCACTGGAACAAGCGGCCGCGGCCGGGCGCCGAGGGCGGCAGCATCTTCGTCAAGGTGCGCGTGGAGAACTGCCGCTGTGCAACGGCGAACGCGCTCAAGCAGGGCACGCTGCGCTTCAACGTGCCGGTGAAGTACGCCAAGGCCGGCAACAACCAGCCGGGCTGGACGGCGGGCGTGCCAAGAAACTACCTGATGGAAGTGCAGTGCTGCAGCCAGCGCCGTCCCGACGAGCGCGTGCATGTCTACGACGGCGACGGCCAGTGGGTCGGCCGCGCCGGCGAAGTCGTCGATCCGCCCAGGCCGGCGCAGCCGCAGCAGCCCGTGCGGCCCCCGCCGCCGCGGACATCCCCGCCGCCCCCCGTGACGCCGCCGGCGCCGGTGCCGCCGCCCGTCGCACCGCCGAAGCCGGAGCCGGAGCCGGTCTGGAGCATGGAGAATCCCTGTCCCGAGTGCCAGCCTTTCCTGGACGAGGCGCGCCGGCATCGCGAGGCGGTGCGCGAAAAGGGCGCCGAGATCGTCGCCGTGGAGGACCAGTCCAGGCTGGTCGACGGGCGGGTGAAGGCCGCACAGGACCGTGTCGTCCAGAAGAAGGCGGAACTCGCCGGGCAGACCGGCACCGGCGGCAGCGCCTTCGATCCGGACAGCGGCCTCACCACCGATGCTTGGACGCAGCCCGACGGGCGCGTGAAGATCAGCGTGCGCGATGCCTCCGGCAAGGTCATCGAGGAGCGCTTCCGCGACCGCCGGGATGCCCGCAAGCTGCGCGAGGAACTGGCGCAGGAGGAGCGCAGCCTGCAGGAACTGACGGCGGAAGCGGCGCGCCTGAAGCAGCGGCTCGAGGCCCTGAACCGCGAGCAGGAGGCCGAGCGCCAGGCCGCGGAGGAGGCGACCCGCGCCCTGCGCGAGTGCATCGAGAGCAAGTGCCGCAAGCCCGGCCAGCCGCCGTTGACCGATTCCTGCGTGATGCAGCCGCCGCAGCCGGTGACCATCGGCCCGCGCGAGAAGTTCGGCTACGGCGACGAGCAGAAGGCGGGAGAGGTCGGCAAGGCGGCATTGAGCATCCTCGGCGGCTTCCTCGGCGGCAGGGGGGGCGGCGGAGGACGCGGAGGCGGCGGCCCGTCGGGCGGCGACAAGCCGCGGCTGGCCGACGACCCGATCCGCGACAAGCAGACCTTCACCGATGCGCAGACCGGCACGGTGATCAAGGTCGGCGGCCAGTACCGGCCCGACGGCAAGCTGCTGGTGAGCGTGGATGTCGACAAGGCCGAGGACAAGGGGGTGGTGCACCAGGCCGTGATGGAGCGCCTGGTGCCGCAGCCGGACGGCAGTTGCAAGACGCAGGTGGCCGAGCCGACCGAATGGCTGCACTACGAGATCTGGGAGGACTGGTGGGCGAAGATCCGCATCCAGCGCTACGAGAGCGT
>WYAY01000015.1 GCA_011526165.1 Sulfuritalea sp. | reverse complement strand
GCTACGGCATCTTGGCGGGCGGGCTGGCGGGGTTCGCCGTGGTGATGGCGCCAATGATGTCGAAACACATCGCGCTGGTGCGCACCGACGCGCTGTTCGCGCTGGTCGTGGCGGCCGGCGCCTTCGCTGCGCACCGCGCCTGGAAGCGCGGTGGCGGCTGGACGCCGTTCTGGTTCTGGGCGGGCCTCGCCACCCTGATCAAGGGACCGCTCGGCCTGGTGCTCGCCGCCATGGGACTGTTGGCCTGGTTCTGGGAGCGGCGCAGCGATCCGGTCACGCCGCGCCCGGCCGGCGCGCATTGGGCCGGCGTCGCCGTGTTCCTGCTGCTGACGCTGGGCTGGCTGGTGCCGGCCATCGTCTCCGCCGGGCAGCCGCTCGTGGACAAGCTGTTCTTCCAGGAGCTGGTCGGCCAGGCGGCGGGCGTCGGCAAGGAGGGCTATCCCGGCCGCAACCTGCCCAGGCCGACCCTCTATTTCATCCTGCGCTTCCTGCCCTTCAGCCTGATCGCGCTGTACGCCCTGTGGCGCATCGTCCGCCATCCCGCTGCGGATATCGCTGCGCGCCGCTTCGAGCGCTTCCTCTTTTGCTGGATCGTCGGCGGCATCGTCCTCTTCTCGCTCGCCTCGCACCACCGCGGCGACCTGCTGCTGCCGCTGTGGCCGGCGGCGGCGCTGCTCGCCGGACGCGAACTGGCGCTGCTGGCCGGACGGCTCGGCGGACGCCCGATGGCCGCCGTGCTGGCGGGACTGACTTTGTTCTTCCTCGCCGGTGCCTGGTGGACCTATCATGACAAGGCCGCGCGCGACAGCGAGGAGGTGCGTTACACCGTCGCGGCGGAGCGCGCCGCCCGTGCGCTGGCGGCGAGCGGCCTCGACGTGAAGCGGATCCACCATCTCGACACGCCGGTCACGCTGCAGCTCGGCCTCGGCACTTTCCGCACCTGGATCGGCGAGGAGGAGGCGCTGCGCCTGGCGAACGGCACGGCGCCGGTGCTGCTGGCGGTGGAATCGCCGGAGGACTTCCCGCGGCTGCTTGGACCGGGCGGTCCGGCATTGAAGGAAGTGTTCCGCTGGCCGCCCGACGCCGGCGGAAAGGCGACGATGCAGGTGTTTGCCTCGGCCGGAAAAGCTGCCGAGGCGGGGAGGGCGCAATGACATCGCAATGGTCGGCGCGGGTGCGGGCAATCGGCCCGGTGTGGGTGGCGTTCGTCGGCAGCCTGCTGCTGTCCCTGATCGCGCTCGGCGGCAGCCTGATCAACCGCGACGGCATTTACTATGTCGACGCGGCACGCGCAATGCTCGAACAGGGGTTCGCGCTGCAACGCCATGGCATCGACTGGCAGTTCCTGTCGATGCTGATGGCCGGCCTGTCGGCGTTGACCGGGCTGGCGCCGGAAACGTCCGGGCACCTGCTCAACGCCCTGCTGCTGGCGGGCACCTGCGGCCTGCTCGTCGCCATCGTGCGTCATCGCCTGCCGGAAGCCGCCTGGGCGGCCTGCCTGGTCGTGCTGGCCATGCCGGCCTACAACGGCTACCGCAACGAGCTGCTGCGGGAATACGGCTTCTGGTTCTTCTGTCTGCTGGCCTTCTGGCTGGCGATGCGCTGGGAGGAAGCCGCGCCGCGCTGGCGCGAGGCGCTCGCCTGCCAGCTGGCGCTCGGCATCGCCGCCCTGTTTCGTCTCGAGGCGGTGGCCTTCTACCCGGCGCTGATGCTGTGGCAAGCGTTTGCGGCACCGTCCGGACAACGCTTGCGGCGTACCCTGATGCTCGGCTGCCTGCCGCTGGCAGGCGCGGTCCTGGCGGGCATGCTCGTCGGCAGTGGACTGGTCGTGCTGCCGAACCGGGTGGGTTATTACCTCGAGGCCGCCAATCCGCTGCGCAAGCTGCAGCTGCTCGGCGATGCGGCCGGCCTGATGAGCGAGACGGTGCTGAGCAAGTATTCTCGCGAGGAGGCGGCCTATATCCTCTTTTTCGGGCTGCTCTCGATCATCCCGGTGAAGTTTCTCAAGATGGCGGGCGTATTCGTCGTGCCGCTCGCGTATGCTCTCGTCGCCCGCCCGGCGAAGGCGGCCCTGTCGCGCTGGCAGCCTTTGCCCTGGGCCTTTCTCGCCTACCTGCTGGTGCTGGTCGCCTTTGTCACGCATCAGTTCTTCCTCGTCGGCCGCTACGTCAGCCTGCTCAACCTGCTCGCGGTGCCGGTCGCGGCCGCCGGGCTCGCGCTGCTGATGCGGCGCTTCCCGCGCTGGAAGGGGGTGATGGTGGCGCTGGCGCTGCTGGCCATGGTGGCGAACGTCGTATCCCTCTCGCCGAAGAAAACGCATGTCGTCGAGGCCGGGCGCTGGCTCGGCGCCAACGCGCACGATGCGGCGCGCGTCGGTGTCGACAATGCACGCATCGCCTATTACGCCGGCTGGCGAGCTTCGCAAGCAGTCAGCCTGGACCGGGCGGCGCTGGGAACGGCACTGGCGCAGAAACGCATCGACATGGTCGCCGTCGAGGCGCCACGCAACGATGCGGGCGTCGAGAAATGGCTGGCGACCTATCGCCTTCAGACGGTGCAGCGCTTCGCCAACAAGGCGGGCGATGCGGTGATCGTTGCCGTGCCGGCGCAACCCTAGCGCAGGGACGCGACGACCGAGCGCAGCCGCTCGAACACCGCTTCGATGGAATAGTCAGTCTCCACGAGACGGCGGCCCGCTTCCCCCAGGCGCCGTCGCAGTTCGCCGTCCCCGGCGAGCTGCGCGATGCGCGCCGCCCATTCCGCCGTCGTGGATACGAGAAATCCGGTTTCGCCATCGACGATCACCTCGGCATTTGCGCCGGCCTTCGACGACACCACCGGCAGGCCGGCCGCCATATACTGCAGCACCTTCAGCGCGCATTTGCCGCGGCTCCAGTCGTCGTCGCGCATCGGTGCGATGCCGATATGCGACGACGCAAGTTCGCGCGCCTCGCTGTCGGCACGCCAGACGATGGGCAGCGTCGTCACGCCGCAGCCGGGCAGATCGAAATCGGCGATGATCTTCAAGCGCAGGCCGGGCACCGCGTCCGCCGCCACCTTCAGCCACAGCATCGCCTCCGCCAGGTACTTGCGCGTCGAATGGCTGCCGATCCACACCAGGTCGAGCGAATCGGCCGGCTTGTCCGCCTCGACGCGGTAGCGCGCGGCGTCGACGCAGGTGGGGACCAGCGTCACCGCCGGGTTGAAGGCGGCGGCATTGCCGGCGAGGAAGGCGTTGCCGGCGAAGACGTGGTCGCAGGTCCGCGCCATCGCCGCGAAGCGCGCCATGCGCGTGCGCGAGGGCGTGCCGTCGGTGTTGCAGAAGATGGCGTCGTCGAAGTCGAAGACCAGCCGGTGCGACACGCGGCGCAGCAGCCAGAGCAGGGCAGCCGGGAAGGTCTTGCGCAGCACGATCACCACGTCGGCGCGACGCGCCTGCCGCAGCATGTCGAGCGTGGCACGGAGGCCGCCGGAGGCGGTGACGTGCGAGGGCTCGAAGCCGGCCGCCCGCCAGAGGGGAAAGAACTGCAGGGCGCGGTAGCGCGTCGAGGAGGCATCCTCGCCCTTGGAGACGAAGAGGAGGCGGGCGTTCATGGCTGCCGCGCCGGGGTGTCGCTCAACTGCCGGAACAGCGCGGCCACCACCATCACCGAGCTCTCCTCGATCAGGTGGCCGTAGTCGAAGGCGAAGGGCAGGCGGGCGCCATCCTTCTCGATGTAGCGCAGGCAGCCTTCCTCGTTGCAGGCGGCGGCGATCGGCGAAAAGAATTCGGCGCGGCCGGCGGCGAGTTCCTTAATCAGCGCGTCGCGGCGCGCCATGTCCGGGTCGAGATCGTTGCGCGAGCGCTGGCGTTCGTCGCCGCCGAGGAAGTCGCTGGCGAGCAGCTTCGGCAGCGGTTTGCGCCAGGCCGGCACGCTGCCGACCAGCACGATGCGCGGGCGCCAGGCAGGATCGGCGCCGAGGCGCGACAGGGTTTCCGCCAGTCCGCGGCGAATTGTCGCCGCGTCGTGCTTGACCCAGGCGCCGGCGAGGACGAGCACCGGCGGCTTCGTCTCCAGCAGCCTGCGCAGCACCCACTCGTTGATGGCGCGGCAATGCGGGCGCTTGGAAAAGGCTTCGCCGATCAGCGGCGGACAGCCCGAGGCCGTCCATTGCGCCGCTTCCCCGGGCAGCGTCGCCGCCTTCAGGCCCGGCCACAGGTGGGCGGCGTGGGAGTCGCCCCACAGCACGATGCGCGGCCGCTCGCCGGCGCACTCCGGCGCGAAACCGTCGTGGGATTTCTCCGGGACGAGGAAGCAGCT
>WYAY01000014.1 GCA_011526165.1 Sulfuritalea sp. | reverse complement strand
GCGTGCCGCGGCGGGCGAGCCAGATGCCGGCCAGCACCGCCGCGCCGCCGAACCACTGCAGGGCGACCAGCGCCTCGCCGAAGAGCAGCCAGGCGAACACCGCTGCGGCGACGGGTTGCACCAGCAGGCTGACCGAGGAGAAGGTCGCCGGCAGGTGCGCCACCGCCCAGGTGATCAGGCTCTGGCCGGCGAACTGGCAGACCAGCGCCAGGCCGGCGAGCACCAGCCAGCCCGCCGGGCTTGCCGGCAGGATCGTCTCGCCCATCGCCAGCGCCGCCGGCAGCAGTGCCGCGGCGCAGGCCGTGCCGGAGACGAGCATGATGCGCGCGGTGGATTCGCCGTCGCGCAGGCGTTTGACGCTGAGCTGATAGCCGGCGTAGAACAGCGCCGTCAGCGCGCCCAGCGCATCGCCCAGCAGGACCGAACCGGCGCCGCCCAGGTTCGCCCCCATCAGCAGCGCCGCGCCGGTCAGCGCCAGCAGCATGCCGAGGAAGAACGCCGGCCGCGTGCGCTCGCCCAGCAGCAGCCAGGCGCCGAGCGTGACGGCGATCGGCGCCAGGTTGGCAAGGAAGGTTGCGTTGGCCACGCTGGTGAGGCGGATCGACCAGTGCCACACGGCGAGATCGGCCGCGAAGAACAGCCCCGCCAGCACGGCCACCGGCCAGCCGCGCGCTGCGCCGGCGGGCTTGCGCCGCTTTTCCAGTCCGGCCCACAGCGCCAGCAGCGGCAGCGCCAGGAACAGGCGCCAGAAGGCGGTGGCCACCGGGCCGACTTCCGAGAGGCGCACGAAGATCGGCGCGAAGGCGATGCCGAGGGCGCCGGCGAACAGGGCAGGCAGCGCCCAGGCGCTGCGGCTCATCGGGCGGCGGCGTGCAGGGTGGCGCGAACGATGCGGTTGCGACCCTGCCGCTTGGCTTCGAGCAGGGCCTCGTCGGCGGCATGGGTGAGGTCGTTGCCGGTCAGCCAGGCGGGGAAGCAGGCGATGCCGGCGCTGAATGTCGCCTGCAGCGTGCCGGCGGCATGGGCATGCGGCAGCGTGGCGAAGTCGCCGCGGATGCTGTCCAGCACGGCCTCCGCCTCGTCGAGGCCGGCGTTGCGCAGGACGACGATGAATTCCTCGCCGCCGTAGCGGCCGATGATGTCGGATGAACGCAGCCGTCCCTTGAGCAGCCAGGCCAGGCTGCGGATCACCTGGTCGCCGACCGGGTGGCCGTAGCTGTCGTTCACCGCCTTGAAGTGATCGATATCGAGCATCGCCACGCAGAGCGGCTCTTCCGAGTGCTGCAGCGACCTGACGAGCTGGTCGAGCCGGCCTTTCGCCGCCGAGTGGTTGAGCAGGCCGGTCAGGCTGTCGTGCCGGCTGTGGCGCTGCATCTCGCGGTAGCGCTCGATCTTGGTCTTCACCACGGCGGCCAGCAGCACCGGATTGCACGGCTTGGTGAGGAACTGGTCGCCGCCCAGGCGCAGCGCCTCGACCTGCATGCCCATGTCGGTTTCGCTGGAGAGGTACACCACCGGCAGCGACTGATAGTCGGCCAGCTGGCGCAGCACGCGCGTGGCCTCGACGCCCGTGCAGTGCGGCATGTACATGTCCATCAGCACCAGGTCCGGCCGGTATTGCTCGACCGCCGCAAGCAGCAGCTGCGGGTTGCCGATCGGATGGCTGTCGATGCCGTGCTGCGAGAGCGAGCGCTGGATCATGGCCACGGCGGTGGGCGAATCCTCCACCACGAGAACGCGGTAGGGCTCCTGTTCCTGCGATTGCAGCAGGTCGAGCACGCGGCCGAGCACGGTGACGGTTTCCTGCTCGGCCTGGATGGCGGCATCCGCCCCGGCGCGCATCAGCGCCACGGTGACGTCGAGCGATTTCGGCACCGACAGGCAGAACAGCTGGCTGGTCGGATGCTCGCGGCGCAGCTGCTGCATGTGCTGCAGCTGTGCCGCCGCGTAGCCGTGGGCCGGCGGGATGAAGAGGGCCACCAGCGGCGAGGCCTCGTCCGGGGAGGGCTCGCCCCAGCCGAAACGGCAGACGCGAAAGCCGAAGAAGCCGAGTTGCTCGACCAAGCCCGGCACCCAGGCATGGCTTTCCTCGGCAACCAGCCAGATGGCGCGCGGCTTGGCCCATTGCGCACCAAGCGGCATCAGGGAGGGATGGCGGCGGTTCCTGTCTTCGGCGCCGGCCTGGGGGGCCAGGGCGTTGTCGATGGTGTGGAGCAGCGTTTCCACCTGCCGTTCCAGCGCCGCCGCTTCCTGGCTGGCGATGGGATGGGTGGATTCGTCGCCGAAGAAGGCCAGCGCGGCATTCTCCAGCCCCTCGCACTGGCGCACCAGCCCCGGCAGCCGGAGCCTGTTCATCTGCTCGGTGAGGTTGTCCAGCGCCAGGGTGAATTCGACGAAATGCTCGAAATTCCCGCGCGCGCGGTAATCCTGCCAGCGCCCCTCGAGCGCGCGCAGGCAGGCGTCCAGCGAACGCTGCTCGGGGGAGAGCGGCAGGGTGGTTTCGTTTTTCATGGGAACAGCGGATTATGGAGAAAGCATCGCGATAGGGCAATGGCGGACGCTGCCGGGGCTGGGGACGGGTTCGGAGCGGTAAAATAGCGCCATGCCTTCCCCCGTCTTCGTCCACCTGCGCCTGCACAGCGAGTACTCCATAGCCGACGGCATGCTGCGGCTGGACGAGGCCATCGCCAAGGCGGCCGGCGACGGCATGCCGGCGCTGGCGCTGACCGACCTGGCCAACCTGTTCGGCATGATCAAGTTCTACAGCGGCGCGCGCGGCCGCGGCGTGAAGCCGATCGTCGGCTGCGACGTCTGGGTCGAGCCGGCGGCCGGCGCGGGCGAGCGCGACCGGCCCGCCCGCCTGCTGCTGCTGGCGAAGAACCGGGCCGGCTATCTCCGCCTCTGCGAGCTGCTGACCCAGGCCTACCTCGCGCCGCGCAGCCGCGGCCGCGCCGAGATTTCCCGCGCGGCATTCGTCGCGGGCGACAACGCCGGCCTGATCGCCCTGTCCGGTGCCGGCCTGGGCGACGTCGGCCAGGCACTGCTGGCGGGCAATGCCGCCCAGGCCGAGTCGGCCGCGCGCGAGTGGGCGCGGCTGTTTCCGGGCAGTTTCTACATCGAGCTGCAGCGCTTCGGCCAGGCGCAGGCCGAGCCGCTGCTGGCGGCGAGCATCGCGCTGGCGGCGAAGCTGGACCTGCCGGTGGTGGCGACGCATCCGGTGCAGTTCCTCGACCGCGAGGACTTCAAGGCCCACGAGGCGCGCGTCTGCATCTCGGAGGGCTATGTGCTGGCCGACCCGCGCCGGCCGAAGCAGTTCACCGAGGAGCAATACTTCAAGACCCAGGCCGAGATGCAGGCGCTGTTCGCCGACCTTCCCGAGGCGCTGGAGAATTCCGTCGAGATCGCGCGCCGCTGCAATCTTTCCATCGAGCTGGGCAAGAACCGGCTGCCGCAGTTTCCCGTGCCCGAGGGCGTCAGCCTCGACGACTACCTGACGCAGCAGGCCGAGGCCGGCCTGGAGCGGCGGCTCGCCCGGCTCTACCCGGATGCCGCCGAGCGCGAGCGCAGGCGCCCCGAGTACGCCGCGCGCCTCGCCTTCGAGTGCCGCACCATCGCGCAGATGGGCTTTCCCGGCTACTTCCTCATCGTCGCCGACTTCATCAACTGGGCCAAGCAGAACGGCGTGCCGGTGGGGCCGGGGCGCGGCTCCGGGGCGGGCTCCCTGGTGGCCTATTCGCTGGGCATCACCGACCTCGACCCGCTGCGCTACGAGCTGCTGTTCGAGCGCTTCCTCAATCCGGAGCGGGTGTCGATGCCCGACTTCGACGTGGACTTCTGCCAGGAAGGCCGCGACCGCGTCATCGACTACGTCAAGAAGAAATACGGCGCGCATGCCGTCTCGCAGATCGCCACCTTCGGCACCATGGCGGCCAAGGCGGTCATCCGCGACGTCGGCCGCGTGCTCGACCTCGGCTTCAACTTCGTCGACCAGTTCGCCAAGCTGATCCCCAACGAGCTGGGCATCACGCTGAAGGACGCGCGCGAGAAGGAGCCGGCCATCGCCGAACGCGCCGAGCGCGAGGAGGAGATCCGCGAGCTGCTGGCGCTGGCGGAGAAGCTCGAGGGCCTCAGCCGCAACGTCGGCATGCACGCCGGCGGCGTGCTCATCGCGCCGGGCCGGCTGACGGACTTCTGCCCGCTGTATTCGGCCGGCGGCGCGGAGTCGGCGGTGAGCCAGTTCGACAAGGACGACGTCGAGCGCGCCGGCCTGGTGAAGTTCGACTTCCTCGGCCTGCGCACCCTGACGATACTGGCCGAGGCGGTGCGCTTCGTGAAGGAAGTGGAGGAGGTCGACATCGACCTCGACACCCTGCCGCTCGACGACAAGCCGACCTTTGATCGCATCTTCAAGACGGCCAACACCACGGCGGTGTTCCAGTTCGAATCGCGCGGCATGAAGGACACGCTGGTGCAGGCCAAGCCCGACCGGCTGGAGGACCTCATCGCCCTGAACGCGCTCTACCGGCCGGGGCCGATGGACTTCATCCCCAACTTCATCGCGCGCAAGCACGGCCGCGAGCGCATCGTCTATCCCCACCCCCTGCTGGAGAAGGTGGTCGGCAACACCTACGGCATCATGGTGTACCAGGAGCAGGTGATGCAGGCTGCCCAGGTGGTGGCGGGCTACTCGCTTGGCGGCGCCGACCTCCTGCGCCGCGCCATGGGCAAGAAGAAGCCCGAAGAGATGGCCAAGCAGCGCGAGGTCTTCGTCGCCGGGGCGGCCGGCAACGGCATCGAGGCGGAGAAGGCCAACGAGATCTTCGACACCATGGAGAAGTTCGCCGGCTACGGCTTCAACAAGTCGCACGCTGCCGCCTATTCGCTCGTCGCCTACCAGACGGCCTACCTGAAATGCCACCATCCGGCGGCCTTCATGGCGGCGACGCTGTCCTCCGAAATGGCCGACACCGACAAGGTGCAGTTCTTCGTCGCCGACGCCGTGTCGCACGGACTGACTTTCCTGCCGCCCGACGTCAACCGCAGCCGCTACCGTTTCACGCCGGTGGACGCCAAGACCATCCGTTACGGGCTGGGCGCCATCAAGGGCACCGGCGAGTCAGCCATCGGCGCGATGCAGCGCGCGCGCGAGGCCGGCGGCGATTTCACCGACCTGTTCGACTTCTGTCGCCGCATCGACAAGCGCGTGGCGAACCGCCGCGTCATCGAGGCGCTGATCCGCGCCGGCGCCTTCGATTCCATCGACGAGCGCCGCGCCGCCCTGATGGCCTCGGTGGGCATCGCCCTGGAAGCGGCCGAGCAGGCCGAGCGCAACGCCCTGCAGGTCGGTCTCTTCGACATGGGCGGCGCGCAGGAGCAGGCGTTGAAGATGATCGAGACGGCGCCGTGGAGCGAGCGCGAGCGGCTGCTCAACGAGAAACAGGCGCTCGGCTTCTTCCTCTCCGGCCATCCCTACAACGAGATCCGCGCCGAGCTGTCCGCCTTCATCCGCAAGCCGCTGTCCGCCCTGGAGCCGCAAAAGGAGCCGCTGCTGCTGGCCGGCATCGTCACCGCCACGCGCACGCAGATGACCCGCCGCGGCAAGATGATCGTCGTCACGCTCGACGACGGCACGGCGCAGGTCGAACTGACGGTGTTCAACGAGCTGTTCGAGGCCGAGCGCGCCAAGATCCGCGAGGACGAGCCGCTCGTCGTCGAGGGCAAGGTGAGCCGCGACGACTTCAACGGCGGCCTGCGCGTGAATGCCGACAAGCTGCTGACCCTGGCCGAGGCGCGCGGCCGCTTCGCCAAGGCGCTGCGCGTGGCGCTGAACGGAAAAGTCAGTCTCGGCGACACGGCGGCCGCCGAGCGGCTGCGCGTCCTCCTTGCGCCGTATCGCAACGGGCCCTGCCCGGTGCGCGTGCGCTACCGCAATGCGCAGGCCGAGTGCGAGCTGCCGCTGGGGGAGTCGTGGCGGGTGCGCCTCGACGACGAGTTGCTGTCCGGCCTGCAGCAGTGGCTGCAGGCCGAGAACGTAGAAGTGGTCTACCAGTAGGTCGGGCTTCAGCCCGACTGCCGCCGCTGTCGGCCTGAAGGCCGACCTACGACAGGTCGGCCACCAGCGACGCCCGCACCCCTTCCGGCACGGCGACGCTCTCGCGGTAGAGGTCGTGGTCGATGCCGGCGCGGATGGCGGCGCCGCCCTTCGCTGCGGCAATCATCTGCGGCGTCAGCTCGAAGCGCATGAAATGCACCGCCGAGGTCTTGTCCTCGGTCTCGCGATCGAGGTCCTCGTTGGCGATGGGGTAGACCTTGTCGCAGCCCTCCACCTGCATCCAGACCTTCTTCTCGATGCCGATCAGCTTCGCCAGGGCGGCGCGGCGCTCGGCTTCGTCGCTGTACTCGACCATGAAGGTGGCCTTCCAGTTGTGGCCGTCGGGGATGAGCGGATTGTAGACATCCAGTTCCTCCTGGATCAGCTCCGGTTCGAACATGCGCTCGAGGCGCAGCATCTCCTGCACCTGGTATTGCATGGTGAGGGCGTCCTCGAAATACAGCGTGGCGTGCGCGCCGATGGCAAGCTGGCGGTTCTTCTTGTGCGCGATCACCTTGGCGCGGAATTCCGGCCGCACGCGGGCGTATTTCTCGAGGCTGAAGAGATTTTCGTGGGTCAGCATGATCAGACTCCGTAGGCTTTTCTCAACAGGGTGATGGGGTGTTCGGGCGAGCTGCCGTCGGCGCGGATGTGGCCGATGTGGTGGCCGGCCATGGCGCAGTCGCTGCCGTAGTGGTCGGGCTGCGCCTCGTTCACGCGTTTGACCACCGGCTTGACGATCTTCACGGCGTACTCGTGGAATTCCTTCTTCACGGCGTAGGTGCCGTCGTGGCCGGAGCAGCGCTCGATGATGTCCACCTCGGTGCCCGGCACCAGGGAAAGCGCCTCCTTGGTCTTCGGCCCGATGTTCTGCACGCGCTGGTGGCAGGCGGCGTGGTAGGACACCTTGCCCAGCGGCGCCTTGAAGTCGGTCTTCAGCCGGCCTTCCTTGTGGCGCAGCATCAGGTACTCGAAGGGGTCGAAGAAGGCGTTCTTCACCTTCTGCACCTCGGGATCGTCCGGGAACATCAGCGGCAGTTCCTGCTTGAACATCAGCACGCAGGAAGGCACCAGGGCGGTGAGGTCCCAGCCGGCGTCGACCAGTTTCGCCAGTTGCGGGATGTTCGCTTCCTTGGCGGCCTTCACCGATTCGAGGTCGCCCAGCTCCAGCTTCGGCATGCCGCAGCAGCGCTCCTTCTCGGCCAGGGTGACCGGGATGCCGTTGTGGGCGAAGACGGCGGCGAGGTCCTCGCCGGGGCCGGGCTCGTTGCGGTTCATGTAGCAGGTGGCGAAGAGGGCCACCTTGCCCCTGGTCTCGCCGGCCGGCTCGGCCGGGGTGTCGAGGGGCAGTGTGTCCAGGCGGCTGCGCAGCGGCCGGCTGGAATATTCCGGCACCCAGGCATCGGCATGGATGCCGGCGACGGCTTCCAGCGCCTTGCGGGCCGCGCCGATCTTATTGACGGCATTCACCGTCTGGGCGACGACCGGAATGCCGGCGAGCCTGCCGACGGTGTCGGTGCTGGTCAGCACCTTGTCGCGCAGCTTGGTGGTGCCTTTCCTGAAGTGCACCGCCTTGGCGCGCAGCATGAGGTGCGGAAAGTCCAGGTTCCATTCGTGCGGCGGCACGTAGGGACACTTCGTCATGTAGCAGAGGTCGCAAAGATAGCAGTGCTCGACGACCTTCCAGTAATCCTCCTTCTTGACGCCATCCACTTCCAGCGTCGGGGATTCATCGACCAGGTCGAATAGCGTCGGGAAGGACTGGCACAGGCTGATGCAGCGCCGGCAGCCGTGGCAGATGTCGAAGACGCGCTCCATCTCGTGGTGGAGCGCAGCCTCGTCGTAGAAGGACGGGTTGTTCCAGTCGAGGGGGTGGCGGGTCGGCGCTTCGAGGTTGCCTTCGCGGGACGTCGGTGCGGCCATGTTGTTCTCCCTATGTTCTTATGTAAAGGGCGTCCGGTCCCTTATGCCCTCACCCCCAACCCCTCTCCCGCGGGCGGGAGAGGGGCGCGGCGCGAGTCGCTGCGCGACTGTGCGGGCTGGGGGCCGGACGGCATCCTTCCTGTTACTTGCCCAGCTCGTTCAGGGCCTTCTGGTAGCGGTTGGCGTGCGAACGCTCGGCCTTGGCCAGGGTCTCGAACCAGTCGGCGATCTCGTCGAAGCCTTCGGAACGGGCGTCCTTGGCCATGCCCGGGTACATGTCGGTGTACTCGTGGGTCTCGCCGGCGACGGCGGACTTCAGGTTGTCGGCGGTGGCGCCGAAGGGCAGGCCGGTGGCCGGGTCGCCGCACTTCTCCAGGTACTCCAGGT
>WYAY01000090.1 GCA_011526165.1 Sulfuritalea sp. | reverse complement strand
GCCGCAAGGAAATCGCCATCGCCGAAACCGAGATGCCCGGCCTGATGGCCGTGCGCGAGGAATTCGCCGCCACCCAGCCGCTGCGCGGCGCGCGCATCACCGGCAGCCTGCACATGACCATCCAGACGGCGGTGCTGATCGAGACGCTGAAGGCGCTCGGCGCCGAGGTGCGCTGGGCCTCCTGCAACATCTTCTCGACGCAGGACCACGCCGCCGCCGCCATCGCCGCCAGCGGCACGCCGGTGTTCGCCTACAAGGGCGAGACGCTGGAGGAGTACTGGGACTACACCCACCGCATCTTCGAGTGGCCCGGCCACGAGACGGCGGGCAAGGGCGCCAACATGATCCTCGACGACGGCGGCGACGCCACGCTGCTGCTGATCCTCGGCGCCAAGGCCGAGCAGAACCCCTCGGTGATCGCCCATCCGACCAACGAGGAAGAGACGGCGCTGTTCGCCTCCATCAAGCAGCGCCTCGCCAAGCACCCCGGCTGGTACTCGAAGCAGCTCGCCGGCATCCAGGGCGTGACCGAGGAGACCACCACCGGCGTGAAGCGCCTCTACCAGATGGCCACCGAGGGCAGCCTGCCCTTCCCGGCCATCAACGTGAACGACTCCGTGACCAAGTCGAAGTTCGACAACCTCTATGGCTGCCGCGAGTCGCTGGTGGACGGCATCAAGCGCGCCACCGACGTGATGGTCGCCGGCAAGGTCGCCGTGGTGGCCGGCTACGGCGACGTCGGCAAGGGCTGCGCGCAATCGCTGCGCGGCCTCGGCGCCACGGTGTGGGTGACCGAGATCGACCCGATCTGTGCCCTGCAGGCGGCGATGGAAGGCTATCGCGTCGTCACCATGGACGAGGCCGCGCCGCACGCCGACATCTTCGTCACCGCCACCGGCAACCTGCGCGTCATCGACCACGACCACATGAAGGCTATGCGCAACAACGCCATCGTCTGCAACATCGGCCACTTCGATTCCGAGATCGACATCGCCTCGCTGCGCCAGTACCAGTGGGAGAACATCAAGCCGCAGGTCGACCATGTCATCTTCCCGGACGGCAAGCGCATCATCGTGCTGGCCGAGGGCCGCCTGGTGAACCTCGGCTGCGCCACCGGCCACCCGAGTTTCGTCATGAGCAACTCCTTCACCAACCAGACGCTGGCGCAGATCGAGCTGTTCACGCGCGGCGGACAGTACGAGAAGAAGGTCTACGTGCTGCCCAAGCACCTCGACGAGAAGGTGGCGCGCCTGCACCTGAAGAAGATCGGCGCGCACCTGACCGAGCTGTCCGACGAGCAGGCCACCTACCTCGGCCTGGCCAAGGACGGCCCGTACAAGCCGGAGCACTACCGGTATTGACGCGAACAGGAGACGGAACCATAATGGAACCATCCGGTTCCATTATGGGGTCAATCATGCCCAGCCTCTCCATCAAGGATGTGCCCGAACCCCTCCTCGCCGCTATTCGCCAGCGCGCGGCGCGCAATCACCGTTCCCTGCAGGGCGAACTGATGGCGCTGCTGGAGGCGGCAGCCGGCGCGCCCGAAACGATGGCCACGCGTCCTTCCGGCAAGTCCGCCGCTGAAACGACCCGCGGTTTCGCCGAAGCGGCGGCCGAGTTCCGCCGCCGCTTTCCCGCACGCGCAGATGGCAAGTCCGAATCCTCGGTAGAGTTCATCCGGGAAATGCGCGACACCCATTACGGCGAAGCCTGGGTGATGGCCCGGATCAAGGACGGACACTGGCCGCCGCAGCCCGGCGATTCCGAGCCCTTGTCCGACATCGCGCCGACGCACTCGCCAAAAACGAAAAGGCGGAGCGGCAAATCATGACGCTCTATGTCGCGGAGCCGCCGGCCGCGTATGCGATGCGCCCGCCCGCAGTCGTGGACGCCAACGTCCTTGCCGCGTTCGTCTTCGGAGAGCCGGAAGGCGAGGAAGCCCTGGCGCGCCTGCATCCCTACGCGCTGCACGCGCCAACCCTGCTGCCCTACGAGATCGCCAACGTCGCCATGAACAAGCTGCGCCGTGGGCAGGCCTCCCCGGAAGAGCTGTCCGCGCGACTGGAAGGCTTCGACTTCGGCCCGATCCGTCTCGCCAACACGCCCCCGGCGGGCGTCTTCGGCCTGGCGCAGCGCTATCGCCTGTCCGCCTACGACGCGTCCTATCTTTGGCTGGCTGCCGAATTGAGGGCGCCCCTGCTGACCTTCGACGGCAAACTCGCCGCGGCCGCCGCCGACTGCCTGGCCAAGCTGCCGCCGGAAGGCGCCGACCCGACACCATGAAACCCGAAATCTCCTTCGAATTCTTCCCGCCGCAGACGGCCGAGGGCGCCGAGAAGCTGCGCGCGACACGGCGCCAGCTGGCCCAGCTCAAGCCGGCCTTCTTCTCCTGCACCTTCGGCGCCGGCGGCTCGACGCGAGACCGCACGCTGGAGACGGTGCTGGAGATGCAGGCCGAGGGCCTGCCGGCGGCGCCGCACCTGTCCTGCATCGGCTCGACGCGCGACAACGTGCGCGCCATCCTCGCGCGCTACCGGGATGCCGGCATCCGCCGCTTGGTGGCGCTGCGCGGCGACCTGCCCTCGGGCATGGCCGATCCGGGCGAGTTCCGCCACGCCAACGAGCTGGTGGAATTCATCCGCGCCGAAACCGTCGACTGGTTCCGCATCGAGGTGGCGGCCTATCCCGAGTACCACCCGCAGGCGCGGAGCCCGCGCGACGACCTCGCCAACTTCAAGCGCAAGGTGGACGCCGGCGCCGACTCGGCCATCACCCAGTATTTCTACAACGCCGACGCCTATGCGCATTTCGTCGACGCCGCGCAGGCGCTCGGCGTGACGGTGCCGATCGTGCCGGGCGTGATGCCAATCGCCAACTTCAGCAAGATCGCCCGCTTCTCGGATGCCTGCGGCGCGGAGATCCCGCGCTGGATGCGGAAGAAATTCGAGAGCTTCGGCGACGACAGCGCGGCGGTGCGCGCCTTCGGCCTCGACGTGGTGACGGAACTGTGCGAGCGCCTACTCGCCGGCGGCGCACCGGGGCTGCACTTCTACACGCTCAACCAGGCCGGCCTGACCTCGACGATCTGCCAGCGACTGGGGCTTTAAAAGTCAGTCCGCACAGGACGGCGGCAGAGTCGTCAGCGCTTGCCGCCGAGAATCGAGCCGAGCACGCCGCGCACGATCTGCCGGCCCAGGTTGGAACCGATGGCGCGGGCGGCGCTGGTCACCGCCGCCTCGGCCACCGACTGGCGGCTGCGCCGCGCGCCGCCGCCGAGCAGGTCGCCCAGGCCGCCGAGAATGCCGCCCCCGCCCTGTTGAGCCTGCTGCTGCGCCTGGGGCGGCGGCGCGGCGGCAGCGGCGGCCTGCGCCGCCTGCGCCGCGCGCGCCTTGAGGATCTCGTAGGCGGATTCGCGATCCACCGCCTTCTCGTAGGCGCCGGCGACGAGTGAGTTCTGGATCAGCTGGCGGCGCTGCGCGTCGGCGATGGGGCCGATCTGGCCCTGCGGCGGCACGACGAAGGCGCGCTGCACCACGCCCGGGCGGCCCTTCTCGTCGAGGCAGGAGACCAGCGCCTCGCCGACGCCCAGTTCGGTGATGGCGGCGGCCTCGTCCAGGCTCGGGTTGTCGCGCATGGTCTCGGCGGCCGCCCTGACCGCCTTCTGGTCGCGCGCGGAGAAGGCGCGCAGCGCGTGCTGGACGCGGTTGCCGAGCTGGGAGAGCACCTTGTCCGGCACGTCGGCCGGGTTCTGCGTGACGAAGTAGACGCCGACGCCCTTCGAGCGGATCAGCCGCACCACCTGCTCGATCTTGTCGACCAGCGCCGCCGGCGCATCGGTGAACAGCAGGTGCGCCTCGTCGAAGAAGAACACCAGCTTCGGCTTGTCGAGGTCGCCCGCCTCGGGCAGGTTCTCGAACAGCTCGGAGAGCAGCCACAGCAGCAGCGTCGCGTACATCTTCGGCGCCTGCATCAGGCGGTCGGCCGAGAGGATGTTGATGATGCCGTGCCCGCGGTCGGTCTGGATCAGGTCGGCGATGTCGAGCATCGGCTCGCCGAACAGCTTTTCGCCGCCCTGCGATTCGAGCGCCAGCAGGCCGCGCTGGATGGCGCCGATCGAGGCCGCGGAGACATTGCCGTACTCGGTGGTGAACTGCTTGGCGTTCTCGCCGACGAAGGCCAGCATCGCGCGCAGGTCCTTCAGGTCCAGCAGCAGCAGGCCGTTGTCGTCGGCGACCTTGAACACCAGGTTGAGCACGCCGCCCTGCGTCTCGTTGAGGTCGAGCATGCGGCCGAGCAGCAGCGGCCCCATGTCGGAGACGGTGGCGCGCACCGGATGGCCGGCTTCGCCGAACGGGTCCCACAGGGTGACGGGATAGCCCTGGTGCGCGAAGCCCTCGAGCTTCAGCATCGCCACCCGCTCGGCCACCTTGGCGTTGCCGCCGCCGGGCTGGGAGATGCCGGAGAGGTCGCCCTTGACGTCGGACATGAAGCAGGGCACGCCGATCGCGGAGAAGTGCTCCGCCAGCGTCTGCAGGGTGACGGTCTTGCCGGTGCCGGTAGCGCCGGTGACGAGGCCGTGGCGGTTGGCCATCTGCGGCAGCAGGGCGATTTCGGAATCGCCGGATTTCGCGATGACGAGCGGCTGGGCCATGATGTCTCTCCCGTGAGTGTAAAATCGCATTCTATCAGCGTCGTTTTCAACGCAGTTACAGGGGAGTCAGACATGGCCGGCCATTCCAAATGGGCCAACATCCAGCACCGCAAGGGGCGCCAGGACGCCAAGCGCGGCAAGGTCTTCACCAAGCTCATCAAGGAAATCACCGTCGCCGCCAAGATGGGCGGCGGCGATCCCAACGGTAACCCGCGCCTGCGCCTGGCGATGGACAAGGCCAAGGCGCAGAGCCTGCCCAAGGACACCATGGACAATGCCATCAAGCGCGGCACCGGCCAGCTCGAGGGCGTCAGCTACGAGGAGATCCGCTACGAGGGCTACGGCATCGGCGGCGCGGCGGTGATGGTGGACTGCCTCACCGACAACAAGACGCGCACCGTGGCCGAGGTGCGCCATGCCTTCGCCAAGAACGGTGGCAACATGGGCGCGGAAGGGGCGGTGGCCTTCCAGTTCAAGCACTGCGGCCAGTTTCTCTTCGCCCCCGGGACAAGCGAGGACAAGGTGATGGAGGCGGCGCTGGAAGCCGGCGCCGAGGACGTCGTCAGCAACGAGGACGGCAGCGTCGAGGTGATCTGCGCGCCGGCCGATTTCCACACCGTCAAGGCCGGGCTGGAGCAGGCCGGCCTCAAGGCGGAGATCGCCGACATCACCCTGAAGCCCTTGAACGAGACCGAGCTCGCCGGCGAGGACGCGGCCAAGATGCAGAAGCTGCTCGACGCGCTGGAGGCGCTCGACGACGTGCAGGAAGTCTATAGCAGCGCGGTGATGGACGAGGCCTGAGGCCCGTGGGAGATCCGGCCGCTCCGGTCCGCATTCTCGGCATCGATCCCGGCCTCAGGATCACGGGCTTCGGCGTCATCGAGAAAGCCGGCCAGAAGCTCGCCTACGTCACCAGCGGCTGCGTCAGGACGCCGCCGGACGGCAGTCTGCCGCTGCGCCTGAAGACGATCCTCGGCGGCCTGCGCGAAGTGATCGCCGCACACCGGCCGCAGCAGATCGCCGTCGAGATCGTCTTCGTCAACGTTAACCCGCAATCCACCCTGCTGCTTGGCCAGGCGCGCGGCGCCGCCATCTGCGCGGCCGTCGACGCCGAACTGCCGGTGGCCGAATACACCGCCCTGCAGGTCAAGCAGTCGGTGGTCGGCAACGGCCACGCCGCCAAGGAGCAGGTGCAGCACATGGTGCGGCGCCTGCTCGCCCTGCCCGGCGACCCCAGCCCGGACGCCGCCGACGCGCTGGCCTGCGCCATCTGCCACGCCCACGGCGGCCAGGGCCTGGGCGCGCTGTCCACCGCCGGCCTGCGCCTGCGCCGCGGCCGGCTCGGCTGACTTCCTGTCCTTGTCTGCCTATTACTTTCGGCATCACCCGAATGGATGATGCGGAAGACGGCGTCGTTGCGGTCTAATTCACCCGCAGGCAAACGCTTCCTCCCCTGCCAGATTTCACACACGCCGTCCGTGTGCCGAGCGCCCGCAAGGGCGCTTTTTTTTGCCTGCGCGGCTACAATGTCGCCCACCTCGCCCACGGATACCTGCCATGATCGGCCGCCTCACCGGCATCCTGCTCGAAAAAAACCCGCCGCAGATCACGCTCGACGTGGCCGGCGTCGGCTACGAGGTCGACGTGCCCATGAGCACCTTCTACAACCTGCCCGCCGCCGGCGAGCGGGTGACGCTACACACCCACCTGGCGGTGCGCGAGGACGCCCACCAGCTGTTCGGCTTCGCCACGGAGGCCGAGCGCGCCGCCTTCCGCCAGCTGCTGAAGATCTCCGGCATCGGCGCGCGCACCGCGCTGGCGCTGCTCTCCGGCCTCTCGGTGGCCGAGCTCTCCCAGGCAGTGGCGGCGCAGGAGCCCGGCCGCCTGACGAAGATTCCCGGCATCGGCAAGAAGACCGCCGAGCGCCTGCTGCTGGAACTGCGCGACCGGATGAAGGGCGTCGTCGCCGTCGCGCCGGCCGCGGCAGCTTCCCCGACGAACGACATCCTCAACGCCCTGCTGGCGCTCGGCTACAACGAGCGCGAGGCGCAGACCGCGCTGAAGGTCCTGCCGGCCGACGTGTCGGTCGCCGAAGGCATTCGCCAGGCGCTCAAATCGCTGTCCAAAGCGTAGGCTTACAATTCCCTCTGCCCATGGACAACAAACGACTCGCCCGTATCGCCCTGGTCACGCTGCTGGCGCTCGGCTGCTTCCTGATCCTGCAGCCCTTCGTCGCCGCCATCCTGTTCGCCGCCATCGTCTGCGTCACCACCTGGCCGCTGCATGCCTGGCTGCTCGCCCGCCTCGGCGGCCGGCCGGCGCTGGCCTCGGCATGCACCACGCTGCTGCTGATGCTGGTGGTGCTGGTGCCGATGGTGTTTCTCGCCCTCAGCCTGGCCGATGCGGTGCCGGCGCTGGTCGAGAAGCTGCGCGAGGTGGTCCAGCGCGCCGCCATGGGGCCGCCGGAGTGGCTGGGCAAGATCCCCTTCATCGGCGGCCAGCTCGACGCCTACTGGCACAGCCTGGCCGAGAGCCGCGAGGAGTTCAACAAGCTGCTCAAGCAGCTCTATGACCCGGCGCGCACGGTGCTGCTGAAAACCGTGGCGCTCACCGGCGAAGGCCTGCTGCAGATCGTCCTGGTGCTGTTCATCGCCTTCTTCCTCTACCGCGACGGCCCGGCGCTGGGCAAGCGCCTGGAGGACAGCAGCCGCCGGCTAGGCGGCGAGCTGGGCGAGCAGATGCTGGCGCTGGCGCGCAGCACGGTGATGGGCGTCATGGTCGGCATCGTCGGCACCGCCGCTGCCCAGGCGCTGGTGGCGCTCGCCGGCTTCCTCATCGCCGGCGTGCCCGGCGCCCTGCTGCTCGCCGCGGCGATCTTCTTCCTGTCCATGATCCCGGTCGGCCCGCCGCTCGTCTGGGGCGGCGCCGCCTTCTGGCTCTACGACCAGGGCCAGACCGGCTGGGCCATCTTCATGGCGATCTACGGCATCGCCGTCATCAGCAGCGTGGACAACTTCGTCAAGCCGCTGCTGATCAGCCGCACCGCCAGCCTGCCGATCCTGCTCATCGCGCTGGGCGTCTTCGGCGGCGTGCTGGCCTTCGGCTTCATCGGCATCTTCCTCGGCCCGGTGCTGCTGGCGCTGGGCCTGGTGCTGGCGGAAAAATGGACGACGGCCCCCTCGGCCTTCGCGGAACGCGAATGATCGAGACCGACCGCCTGATTTCCGCCGCGCCCGAATCCTCGCAGGAGGCGCAGATCGAGCGCGCGCTGCGGCCGCGCAAGCTGGAGGACTACGTCGGCCAGCAGAAGATCCGCGACCAGCTGTCGATCTTCATCGAAGCGGCGCGCAAGCGCGGCGAGGCGCTCGACCATGTCCTGCTGTTCGGCCCGCCCGGCCTGGGCAAGACCACGCTGGCCCACATCATCGCCCACGAGATGGGGGTGAACCTCCGCCACACCTCCGGCCCGGTGCTGGAGCGCGCGGGGGATCTCGCGGCGATCCTGACCAACCTCGAACCGCACGACGTGCTGTTCATCGACGAGATCCACCGCCTCTCGCCGGTGGTCGAGGAAATCCTCTACCCGGCGCTGGAGGACTTCCAGATCGACATCATGATCGGCGAGGGCCCGGCGGCGCGCTCGGTGAAGCTCGACCTGCCGCCGTTCACCCTGGTCGGCGCCACCACCCGTGCCGGCATGCTGACCAACCCGCTGCGCGACCGCTTCGGCATCGTCTCGCGGCTGGAGTTCTACACGCCGGAGGAGCTGTCGAAGATCGTCGCGCGCTCGGCGCAGCTGCTGAATGTCGACATCGCCGCCGAGGGCGCCATCGAGATCGCCCGCCGCGCGCGCGGCACGCCGCGCATCGCCAACCGCCTGCTGCGCCGCGTGCGCGACTTCGCCGAAGTGAAGGCGGAGGGCGCCATCACCCAGCGGGTCGCCGACGCCGCGCTGACCATGCTCGACGTCGACCACGTCGGCCTCGACATCATGGACCGCAAGCTGCTCGGCGCGGTGCTGGAGAAGTTCGCCGGCGGTCCGGTCGGCCTCGACAACCTGGCGGCGGCCATCGGCGAGGCGCGCGACACCATCGAGGACGTGCTCGAACCGTATCTCATCCAGCAGGGCTACCTGCAGCGCACGCCGCGCGGGCGCATGGCCACCGTCGCCACCTGGCGACACTTCGGCCTCGCCGCGCCCAACCGGAACGGCAGCAGCGAGCTGTGGGAGCCGCAGTAACCCCGTTCCGCCGGCGGGCGCGTTTAACGGGCATGACCCACCCCTTGGGGTAAAATGCCCGCATGCCGTCCGTCAATGAATCCGCACCGGGAACGTTCTCCTTCCCGGTGCGCGTGTATTACGAGGACACCGACACGGCCGGGATCGTGTATTACGCCAACTACCTGCGCTACCTGGAGCGCGGCCGCACCGAATGGCTGCGCGCGCTGGGCGTCGCGCAACTGCAGCTGGCGGAGGAAACCGGCATCGTCTTCGCCGTGCGCTCGCTCAACATCGAATACCTGAAGCCGGCGCGTCTGGACGACGCGCTCGCCGTGCTGACGGAACTGACTTTCTGCGGGCGCGCCCAGATCACGCTGAAGCAATGGATTGAACGCGGCGGCGAAGCCCTGGTCGAAGCCACCGTGCGCATCGCCTGCCTCAATGCAAACACCCTGAAGCCGGCTGCCCTGCCGGCCGGGATCAGAAGAAAAATGGGAGGGACATGAACGTCACCACGGATTTATCCATCCTTTCGCTTATCGCCAACGCCAGCATCCTGGTCAAGGGCGTCATGCTGCTGCTGGCGCTGGTGTCGCTCACCTCCTGGTACTGGATCTTCCGCAAGTGGTTCGCCATCCGCGACGCACGCGCCAGGACCGACCAGTTCGAGCGCGACTTCTGGAGCGGCGGCGACCTGAATTCGCTCTACCAGAGCGCGGTGAACGACCGCCACAGCGCCGGCGCGCTGGAGCGCATCTTCGAGGCCGGCTACCGCGAATTCACCAAGCTGCGCGGGCAGAAGTCGCTCGATCCGGCCAGCATCGTGGACGGCGCGCGCCGCGCCATGCGCGCCACCTACCAGCGCGAGATGGACCACCTCGAGGCGCACCTCGCCTTCCTCGCCTCGGTCGGCTCGGTCAGCCCCTACGTCGGCCTGTTCGGCACGGTGTGGGGCATCATGAACGCCTTCCGCGGCCTGACCAACGTCAGCTCGGCCACGCTGGCGCACGTCGCGCCGGGCATCGCAGAAGCGCTGGTGGCCACCGCCATCGGCCTCTTCGCCGCCATCCCCGCCGTGGTCGCCTACAACCGCTACGCCCACGACATCGACCGCGTCAGCATCCGCTTCGAGAGCTTCATGGAGGAGTTCTCGAACATTCTTCAACGGCAACTGCGATAGGCCCGCCCCGTGCGCCAACGCCGGTTAATGAATCAAATCAACGTCGTGCCGTACATCGACGTGATGCTGGTGCTGCTCGTCATCTTCATGGTGACGGCGCCGCTGATCCAGGTGTCGACGGTGGACGTGCCAACGGTGGGCAAGGCCTCCCAGGCGCCGGTCGATCCGCTGCAGGTGATCGTCAAGGCCGACCAGTCGCTGGCCTTCCGCGCTACGCCGAACGCGGCCCCGCGCGACGTCACGCGCGAGGAGCTGCTGCGCCTGGTGGCCGAAGCGCAGAAGAAGAACCCGCAGCAGGCGGTGGTCGTCGCCGGCGACAAGAGCGTGCGCTACGAGGCCGTGATGAAGGTGATGGACGACCTGCAGAAGCAGCAGGTCGCCCGCGTCGGGCTGCTGGTGCAGCAGGGCAAATGAACGCCGCCGTCTTCGAGGGCAGGGAAGACCCGGGCAGGAAGACCTCCGCCGTGCTGGCGGCGGTCGTACACGTCGCCCTCGCCATATTCCTCGTGTATGGCATCCGCTGGCAGACGCGCATGCCCGAGGCCGTCGAGGTGGAACTGGTGCGCGCCGTGCCGGCGCCGCCGGCGGCTGTTGTCGAGCCGGCGCCCGCGCCGAAGGTCGAGCCTAAACCGGAACCCAAGGTCGAACCGAAAGCGGAACCGAAGCCGGCCAAGCCGGACATCGCGCTCAAGGAAAAGGAAAAGCCCAAGTCGAAGCCGGAACCCAAGGTCGAACCGAAATCGCAGTCCAGGCCCGTGCCGGACAAGGCCAGAGACCAGCTCCTCGACAAGGAACTGAAAGCGCTCGCCGCGGAGCGCGAGAAGCAGCTGGCGGCGCAGGAGCTCGCGCAAATGAAGGCGACACAGGCCAGCGTCGCGCGCAGCAAGGCAACGGCCGACTACATCGGCCGCATCCGCGGCAAGATCAAGGGCAATATCGTGCTGCCGCCCGACATCAAGGGCAACCCCGAGGCCATCTTCGACGTCGTGCAACTGCCGAGCGGCGAGATCCTCAGCGTCAAACTGAAGAAATCCAGCGGCCATGCCGCCTACGACCGCGCCGTCGAGCGCGCCATCCTCAAGTCGAGTCCGCTGCCCAAGCCCGAGCAGGGCGACCTGTTCAGCCGCAACCTGGAACTGAAGTTCCGCCCGCTCGAAGAATAGACATGGTGAGTATGTATAATTCTCCCGTTTCCCATTCCCGCAAGCGATGATGACCGCACTCAAACGCGCCGCATTCGCCCTTTTCGCCCTTGCGCTGTCCCTCGCCGCGCAGGCCCAGCTGACCATCGAGATCACCGGCGCCGGCGCCAACCGCATTCCCATCGCCATCGCCGACTTCGCCGGCGAGCCGGGTGTCGCCCGCGCCGTCGCCATGGTGGTGCGCGCCGACCTCGAGCGCAGCGGCCTGTTCAGGCTGGTCGAGGCGGGTGCCCCGTTGGCCGAGAATGCCGCGGTGAACTTCGCCGACTGGAAATCGCGCGGCACCGACGCCCTCGTCGTCGGCAGCGTGACGCCGACCGCCAACGGCCGCTTCGAGGTGCGCTTCCGACTGCACGACGTGCAGAAGCAGGCCTCGCTCGGCGGCCTCGCCTACGTCATGACCGCACAGCAGGGCCGCACCACCGGCCACCGCATCGCCGACTACGTCTACGAGAAGCTGCTCGGCGAGCCGGGCATCTTCTCCACGCGCGTCGCCTACGTCGTGAAGAGCGCCGGCCGCTTCGAACTGCAGATCGCCGACGCCGACGGCATGAACGCCCAGACCGCACTGGCCTCGAAGGAGCCGATCATCTCGCCGGCCTGGGCGCCCGACGGCGGCCGCCTGGCCTACGTTTCCTTCGAGTCGAAGAAGCCGGTGATCTACGTGCATTCGCTGGCCAGCGGCAGGCGCCATGTCGCCGCCAACTTCAAGGGCTCCAACTCCGCCCCGGCCTGGTCGCCGGACGGCCGCAAGCTCGCCGTCGTGCTGACCAAGGACGGCGCCTCGCAGCTCTACTCGGTGAACGCCGACGGCAGCGGCGTGGTGCGCCTGGCTTCCTCTGCCGGCATCGACACCGAGCCCTTCTTCTCGCCCGACGGCCAGTTCATCTACTTCACGTCGGACCGCGGCGGCAGCCCGCAGGTGTACCGCGTGCCGTCCACCGGCGGCGAGGCCCAGCGCATCACCTTCGAAGGCAGCTACAACGTCACGCCGCGCCTGTCGCCGGACGGCAGGAGCATGGCCTTCGTCACGCGCAACAACGGGCGCTTCCAGCTCGCCCTGATGGACCTCGCCTCGCGCCAGACGCAGATCCTCACCGACTCGGACAAGGACGAGTCGCCCAGCTTCGCGCCGAACGGCCGCATGATCCTCTACGCCTCGGAAATCGGCGGGCGCGGCGTGCTCGCCGCGGTATCCAGCGACGGACGGGTCAAGCAAAGGCTGTCGGTGCAGGCGGGCGACGTGCGAGAGCCGGCGTGGGGCCCCTTTTTGAAGAATTGATTGCCAAGTGGAGATGACGATGCGCAAAAAACTGATGATTATCCTCGGCGCGGCCCTGATCGCCGGCTGCGGCACCACCGGCGAGCCGGAGCAGTCCGGCGCTCCGGTCGAAGACAGGGATGCGAAGCGGGTCGACGGCACCCAGGTCAAGCCGGTGACGGCGGACGACCAGATGGGCACGGCGCTGGCCGCCGTCAGGCAGGGCGTGCTGGCCAAGCGCAGCGTGTTCTTCGACTACGACAGCTTCGTCATCAAGGACGAGTACAAGTCGCTGGTCGAGGCGCACGCCCGCTTCCTCGTCGCCAATCCGAAGGTGAAGATGCTGATCCAGGGCAACGCCGACGAGCGCGGCAGCCGCGAGTACAACCTGGCGCTCGGCCAGAAGCGCGCCGAGGCCCTCAAGAAAATGCTGCTCCTGCTCGGCGCCCGCGAGGATCAGATCGAGGCGGTCAGCCTGGGCGAGGAAAAGCCGCGCTGCAGCGAGTCGAACGAGGCCTGCTGGTCGCAGAACCGTCGCGACGACATGCTCTATACGGGCGAGTTCTGAGGCATGAAGCGCCGCCTGGCCGCCCTGTTCCTCGTCGTCGCCCTGCCGGCTCATGCCCTGTTCGACGACCAGGAGGCGCGCAAGCGCATCGACGCGCTGCGCGTCGAGGTCGATGCGCGGCTGGAAAAGCTGGAAGCCGCCACGCGCGGCCAGATCGAACTGGCCAACCAGATCGAGGCGCTGAAGGCCGAAGTGGCCCGGCTGCGCGGCCAGATCGAGGTGTTGACGAACGAGGTCGAATCGACGCAGAAGCGGCAGAAGGATTTCTACGTCGATCTCGACACCCGCCTGCGCAAGCTCGAAACCCCCGCCGCGGAAGCCAGGCCGAACGAGGCCAAGCCGGCGGCGGACCCGGCGGCGGAAGCGCGCGACTACGAGGCGGCGCTGAATCTTTTCAAGGCCGGCAAGCACAAGGACGCGCAAAACGCATTCCTGAATTTCATCCAAGCCTATCCGAATAGTGCCTTCCTGCCCTCCGCCCATTATTGGGCCGCCAGCGCGCACTATCAGCGCGGCGAGTACAAGAAGGCCATGGAACTCTTTGCCAAGCTGGCCGCCAGCTGGCCCGACGACGCCAAGGCGCCCGACGCGCTGCTCGGACAGGCCAACTGCCAGCAGGAGTCCGGCGACGCCAAGGGCGCCAAAAAGTCGCTCGAAACCCTCGTCGCCAAGTATCCCGACAGCGCCGCCGCGACGGTGGCCAGGCAGCGGCTGGCACCGCGCACTCCGCCGCGCAAAAAGTAGCGCGACAGCGCGGCGCAGGGGCGCCGTCTTCATGACCGACCTTTCCGCCACGCTCCGCATCACCGAGATCTTCCATTCCCTGCAGGGCGAAAGCACGCGCGCCGGCCTGCCGACGGTGTTCGTGCGCCTGACCGGCTGCCCGCTGCGCTGCGCCTGGTGCGACACCGAGTACGCCTTCAGTGGCGGCGAGACCATGACGCTGGGCGACGTCATGATCGAGGTGGCGAAGCACGGCGCGCGGCATGTCTGCGTCACGGGCGGCGAGCCGCTGGCGCAGAAGGCCTGCCTGCAGCTGCTCGCCGCCTTGTGCGATGCGGGCTATTCGGTGTCCCTGGAAACCAGCGGGGCGCTGGACATTGCGCAGGTCGACCCGCGCGTCTCGCGCATCATGGACCTCAAGGCGCCCGCCTCCGGCGAAGCCGACCGCAATCACTGGGAGAACCTCGCCCGGCTCAACGAGCATGATGAACTGAAGATCGTGCTGGCCGACGAGCACGACTACGAATGGGCGCGCAAGACGGTCCGCGAACGCAGTCTCGATACGATCTGTCCGGTGCTGCTCTCCCCGGTGGCGGGCAAGCTGGATGCCGGACAGCTCGCCGAATGGGTGCTGCGCGACCGGCTGCCGGTGCGGCTGCAACTGCAACTGCACAAGCTGATCTGGGGCGCGGAGCGGGGCCGATAGAGAAAATGAACGGAAAAACAAGACGCGCCGTCGTGCTGCTGTCCGGCGGCCTCGATTCGGCTACCACACTGGCCATCGCCCGCAGCGAAGGTTACGACTGTCACGCGCTGTCCGTGGCCTACGGCCAGCGCCACGCCGCGGAACTGGGGGCGGCCGCCCGCGTCGCCGCGACGCTGGGTGCCGCCGAACACCGCGTCGTCGATGTCGACCTCGGCCAGTTCGGCGGCTCGGCGCTCACCGACCGCCGCATCGAGGTGCCCATGCGCGGCGTGCAGCCGGGCATTCCCGCCACCTACGTGCCGGCGCGCAACACCGTCATGCTGTCGCTGGCGCTGGCCTGGGCCGAAGTGCTCGGCGCCCAGGACATCTTCGTCGGCGTGAACGCGGTGGATTATTCCGGCTACCCGGACTGCCGGCCGGAATACATCGCCGCCTTCGAGGTCATGGCCAACCTGGCCACCAAGGCCGCCGTCGAGGGTGCCCGGCTCGGCATCCACGCCCCCCTCATCGCGCTGTCCAAGGCCGAAATCATCCGCCACGGCACGGCGCTCGGCGTCGATTATGCCCTCACCGTTTCCTGCTACCAGGCCGATGCCTCCGGCGCCGCCTGCGGCCTGTGCGATTCCTGCCGCCTGCGCCACGCCGGCTTCGCGGCCGCCGGCCTGCCCGATCCGACGCGCTACCTGACTGCTTGATTTCTCAAATAAGCGCGGTTATGCGGGGTCAAATAAGACTAATCCACTGCACCGGCGGTTTCTTTAGAATCGGCGGACTGTGCCGTAATAAAACCAGGCACATATCGAGGAGGTAGCATGGAATTCACGATTCACAACCAGATCCTGCTGGCCGTTTTTGTGCTCGCCCTGATATTGGGCGCAGTTGCCAACAAGACCAATTTCTGCACGATGGGATCGGTGTCGGACTGGGTGAACATGGGCGACACGGGGCGCCTGCGCGCCTGGCTGTTCGCCATCGCGGTGGCCATCCTCGGGGTCGCCGCTTTGGAAGGAACCGGGGCGGCCACCATCGGCAACACCACCTTCCCGCCCTATCGCACGCCCAACTTCGCCTGGCTGCGCTACCTTCTCGGCGGCCTCATGTTCGGCGTCGGCATGACGCTCGCCTCGGGCTGCGGCAACAAGACGCTAGTGCGCATCGGCGCCGGCAACCTGAAATCCCTGGTGGTGCTGGCGATCGCCGCCGCTTGTGCCTATCTCATGCTATGGACCGATTTCTATGGCACGGTCTTTCACCCATGGATCGCCGCCACCACCGTCGATCTCGGCAAGGCCGGCATGCAGAGCCAGGCCCTGAGCGACCTGTTCGGCGGCAGCGGCAGCACAGCTGCAAAGCTCGGCACCGCCCTCGTCGTCGGCCTTGCGCTGGCCGGCTTCGCCCTGGCCTCAGCCGAATTCCGCGGCAGCTTCGACAACATCCTCGCCGGCATCGTGATCGGCCTGGTGGTCGTCGCCGGCTGGTACATCACCGGCGGCTCGATGGGCAGCGCCTGGAAGGAGTGGGCGGAAATGGCCGACACCGTGCCGAGTCGCGTCGAAGTGCAGTCCTTCACCTTCATCAGCCCGATGGGCGATTCGGTGCGCTATCTGCTCGAGCCGGCCAATCTCGCCAACATCAACTTCGGCATCATGGCGCTCACCGGCGTCATCGTCGGCTCCTTCCTCTACGCCGTCCTGAGCGGCGGTTTCCGCATCGAATGGTTCGTCTCCGGCGGCGACTTCCTCAACCATGCCATCGGCGCCGTGCTGATGGGCATCGGCGGCGTACTGTCGATGGGCTGCACCATCGGCCAGGGCATCACCGGCTTCTCGACTCTCGCCATGGGCTCCATCCTCACCTTCATCGCCATCGTCGCCGGAGCGGCAGCGGCAATGAAGTACCAGTACTGGCGCATGATGCAGGAGGCCTGAGCGGCCCGAAAAATTGACACCGCGCAGGCCGGCTTCTATAATGCGCGGCTCTTTCGGGGGTCGTTAGCTCAGCCGGTAGAGCAGCGGACTTTTAATCCGTTGGTCGGCGGTTCGAATCCGCCACGGCCTACCACCGAAATCAAGGGCTTGAGAGCAATCTCAGGCCCTTTTCTTTTCCGGCTGCAGAAGATCGGGGTACTCCCTTCAGGTTATTTTCCCGGCAGAAACCTCCCGCTAGGATGTGCAGCCCGCCAAGCCCGGAAAATGTGATGCGGTTCGACGCCCTTGCTTCATTCCTGTTTCCCGAACAAGCCCCGATCAGCCGGCGGGAAAAGGTCATTTCCGCCCTGGCCGCCTGCGCGGCCATCGGCCTGGTCATCTGGGTCAGCCAGCTCTTCGCGCACGCGGAACATCGCCCGTTCGTGATCGCCTCCATGGGATCGTCCGCAGTCCTGCTGTTCGCCGTCTTCCACAGCCCGCTCTCCCAACCCTGGGCAGTCGTGGGAGGGCACCTGATATCGGCGGCGATCGGCGTGGCCTGCGCCCAGTCCATCCCCAACCCCGTCATGGCCGCGGCCGCCGCGCTGGGACTGTCCATGCTGGCCATGCACTGGCTGCGCTGCCTGCATCCGCCGGCCGGCGCCACGACCGTGTTCGCCGTCATCGGCGGCCAGCCGATCCAGTCCCTCGGTTGGGGCTATGTCTTCTCCGTGGTCGGCATCAATGTCGGCCTCCTGCTCGTCATTGCCCTGGTCATGAACAACCTGCTGCCGGGCCGCCGCTATCCGATGCGGCGACCGGCCCCGGCCGATGCCGGCGCACCGGTCGGCCGCGCCATGCGACCGGAACACGATGACATCGTCGCCGCCCTGAAGAGCATGGACGCCTTCATCGACGTGGCGGAGGAAGATCTCGAGCGGATCTATCTGCTGGCGACGATCAACCGCCAGAAGCGTAGTCTCGGCTCCATCCTCTGTCGCGACATCATGACCCGCAACGTCACCTCGGTATCGCCGGAGACGCCGTTGCCGGCGGTCTGGAGCGTCCTGCGCCAGCGCAACATCCGCGGCGTGCCGGTGGTGGACGAAGCGCGCCGCGTCGTCGGCATGGTGGCCATCTCCGACTTCCTCAAGAACACCGACTGGGACTGGAACCGCCGCGGCCGCCTGCGCTGCCTGCTGACCTCGGCGCGCAAGAATCCGGCAACGGCCGCCGACATCATGACCGCGCCGGTCATCTCGCTGGGCGAGAAGACGCACGTCGCCGAGCTTTTCGGCACCTTCGCTACGCACGGCATCAACCACGTCCCGGTCACCGACGCCGAGGGCCGCCTGTCCGGGATCATCACCCGGCTCGACCTGCTCAACCTCTTCGGCGATCCGCTGCGCACCCGGCAGGCCGCCTGACGTTCCGGGCGTAGCGGTCAACCGCAATTGCCCGGGCGGCGCTCACCGCCCATAATCGCAGTATCTTCCGGCCCAGGAGGCAACATGTTCCAGGTGCGCATCCACGGCCGCGGCGGGCAGGGTGTCGTCTCCGCCGCGGAAATGCTCTCGGTCGCCGCCTTCCTCGAGGGCAGGCACGCGCAGGCCTTCCCCAGCTTCGGCTCGGAGCGCATGGGCGCGCCGGTGATGGCCTTCTGCCGCATCTCCGGCCGCGAAATCCGCCTGCGCGAGCCGGTGATGAGCCCGGACGCGCTGATCATCCAGGACCCGACCCTGCTTCACCAGGTCGACCTCTTCAGCGGCGTCACCACCGAGGGCCTGATCCTCATCAACTCCACGCGCAGCTTCGCCGAGCTGGGCATCGGCGAGTTCGTCGAGGGCTTCCATCCCGACCTGCTGTGCACCGTGCCGGCCACCGAACTGGCGCTGAAGCATGTCGGCCGGCCGCTGCCGAATGCCGCGCTGCTCGGCGGCTTCGCCGCGGTCTGCGACCAGGTCCGGCTGGAGTCGGTCCTCGCCGCCATCCGCGAAAAGTTTTCCGGCAAGGTGGCGGAAGGCAATGTCGCCGCCGCGCGCGAAGCCTACGACATCGTCAAGGCGGAAAGACAGGAGGCGCTGCATGCTCAGGCAGACTGAAGGCTCCCACGCCATCGCCGAATCCGTCGCCCTGTGCCGGCCGGAGGTGATCTGCGCCTACCCGATCACGCCGCAGACGCATATCGTCGAGGGCCTCGGCGAGATGGTGAAGGCCGGCGACCTCAAGAACTGCGAGTTCATCAACGTCGAATCGGAGTTCGCCGCGCTGTCGGTGGCCATCGGCGCCTCGGCGGCCGGCGCCCGCACCTATACCGCCACCGCCAGCCAGGGCCTGCTGTTCATGGCCGAGGCGGTGTACAACGCGGCGGGGCTCGGCCTGCCCATCGTCATGACCATCGGCAACCGCGCCATCGGCGCGCCGATCAACATCTGGAACGACCACACGGATTCCATGTCGATGCGCGACGCCGGCTGGATCCAGCTCTACGCCGAGACCAACCAGGAGGCCGCCGACCTGCACATCCAGGCCTTCCGCCTCGCCGAGGAGCTGTCGATGCCGGTGATGGTGTGCGTGGACGGCTTCATCCTGACCCACGCCTACGAGCGCATCGACGTGCCGACGCAGGAACAGGTCGACGCCTACCTGCCGCCCTTCGAGCCGCGCCAGGTGCTCGATCCGCAGGAGCCGGTGTCGATCGGCGCCATGGTCGGGCCGGAGGCCTTCATGGAAGTGCGCTACCTCGCCCACCACAAGCAGATGCGCGCCCTCGAACTGATCCCGCAACTGGCGCGGGAGTTCAAGTCGGTGTTCGGCCGCGACTCGGGCGGCCTCATCCGCACCTACCGCGCCGAGGACGCCAAGACCATCGTCGTCGCCCTCGGCTCGGTGAACGGCACCATCAAGGACGTCATCGACGAGCTGCGCGACGAGGGCTACGCCATCGGCGCCGCCGCGATCGTCTCCTTCCGCCCCTTCCCGAGCGACGAACTGCACGAGCTGCTGTCGCACGCCAAGCGCCTGGTCGTGATCGAGAAGTCGCTGGCGGTGGGCATCGGCGGCATCGTCTCGCACAACCTGCGCATGGCGCTGTCCGGCATTTCGCTGCATGCCTATACCGTGGTGGCCGGACTGGGCGGGCGCGCCATCACCAAGGCCAGCCTGCGCAGCCTGTTCGAGCGGGCGCTGCGCGACGAGCTGGAGCCGCTCACCTTCCTCGACCTCAACCAGGCCGCCATCGACCGCGAGCTGGCGCGCGAGCAGGCGCAGCGCCGCTCCGGCCCTTCCGCGGAGAACATCCTGCGCGACCTGGGGGTGCGTTAAGGAGAATGTGACGGAAAGGCGGCTTGTAGGTCGGGCTTCAGCCCGACATCGGCGGCCAAAGTCGGCCTGAAGGCCGACCTACGAAAACAGGGACATGCCTATGGAAATGCAGCAGATCAAGTTCTACCAGACCGGCACCTTCACCGTCGGCAACCGCCTGCTTGGCGAACAACAGCGCAGCGTGCAGGCCAACATGGCGCGCACCAACTCGCTCAACT
Source organism: Sulfuritalea sp. (assembly GCA_011526165.1). Classification (GTDB taxonomy): domain Bacteria; phylum Pseudomonadota; class Gammaproteobacteria; order Burkholderiales; family Rhodocyclaceae; genus Desulfobacillus. The sequence goes on along the minus strand of WYAY01000090.1, from coordinate 1,120 downwards.
CCGGCCACCGCGCCTGCCAGGGCTGCGGCGAGGCGCTCGGCGCGCGCTACGCCATCGACGCGGCGATGCGCGCGACGGACAACCAGGTGATCGCCTGCAACGCCACCGGCTGCCTGGAGGTGTTCTCCACGCCCTACCCGGAAACCTCCTGGCAGATCCCCTGGATCCACTCGCTGTTCGGCAACGCCGCGGCGGTCGCCACCGGCGTGGCGGCGGCGATGAAGGTCAAGGGCCGCAAGGAGGTGCGCGTCATCGCCCAGGGCGGCGACGGCGGCACCACCGACATCGGCTTCGGCTGCCTCTCCGGCATGTTCGAGCGCAACGACGACGTGCTCTACATCTGCTACGACAACCAGGCCTACATGAACACCGGCGTGCAGCGCTCCTCGGCGACGCCGCCGGCGGCCCGCACCGCCACGACGATGGCGCTGGGAAGCGAGCCGGGCGCCGTATTCGGCCAGGGCAAGAACGTGCCGGAGATCGCCATGGCCCACGGCATCCCCTACGTCGCCACCGCCTCGGTGGCCTACCTGCGCGACCTCGAGGAGAAAGTCAGTCGCGCCATGGCGGCGCGCGGGTCGCGCTACATCCACATCCTCGTGCCCTGCCCGCTCGGCTGGGGCGCGGCGCCCCACGACACCATCAAGCTGGCGCGCTTGGCGGTGGAGACCGGCCTCTTCCCGCTCTTCGAGGCCGAGCACGGCGAAGTCACCCATTCGACGCCGATCCGCCGCCGCCTGCCGGTGGAGGAGTACCTCCGGCCGCAGAAGCGCTTCGCCCACCTCTTCGGCAAGACCGAGGCCGTCGACACCATCGCGCGCATCCAGGCCATTGCCGACCGCAACATCCGCAAGTACCGTCTCGTGGACGAGCGCCGCCATGGATAAGCCCTTCGCCATCACGCTCGACCCCGGCTCCTCGCTCGCCAATCGCACCGGCTCCTGGCGCACCGTGCGGCCGGTCTATGTCGACCGCCTGCCGCCCTGCAACCATGCCTGCCCGGCCGGCGAGAACATCCAGGGCTGGCTGTTCCACGCCGAGTCCGGCGACTACGAGAAAGCCTGGCGCGAGCTGGTGAAGAACAACCCGATGCCGGCGATCATGGGCCGCGTCTGCTATC
>WYAY01000089.1 GCA_011526165.1 Sulfuritalea sp. | reverse complement strand
CCAAGGTGAACGACGCCATGGCGCAGGCCTTCAGCCAGCCCTACCCGGCCCGCGCCACGGTGCAGGTGGCGGCGCTGCCGCGCGGCGCCCTGGTCGAGGTCGACGCGGTGCTGGTCCTGGGGTGATTCCCGGCGTCACAGCGGCCACCGCGGCCAAGCTTGCAACGCTCGGCATCCGCACGCAAGCCGACCTCATCCTCCACCTGCCGCTGCGCTACGAGGACGAGACCCGCCTCACCGCCATCGCCGACCTGCGCTCCGGTGTGCCGGCCCAGGTCGAGGCCGAGATCGTCGAGTCCGACGTGAAGTACCGGCCGCGCCGCCAGCTGGTGGTTCGCGTGCGGGACGCCGGCGGCGGCGAGCTGGTGCTGCGCTTCCTCAACTTCTACGGCAGCCAGTTGAAACAATTGGCCGTCGGCCGCCGCCTGCGGATTTTCGGCGAACCGCGCGGCGGCTTCCTCGGCGATGAAATGGTGCATCCGCGCTATCGCCTCGTCGGCGAGGGCGAGGCGCTGCCCGAGGCGATGACCCCGATCTACCCCGCGACGGCCGGCCTTTCGCAGCTGGCGCTGAGGAAGTGCATCGACCTCGCCCTGCAGCAGGCCGACCTCGGCGGGACCCTGCCCGAGCCGCTGCGAAAGAAATTTCGCCTCGCCCCCTTCGCCGACAGCGTCGAGCTGCTGCATCACCCGACACCCGCCGTTTCGCTCGCCGAATTGTCCGATCGCGAACATCCGGCCTGGCAGCGCATCAAGTTCGACGAGCTGCTCGCCCAGCAGCTTTCGCTGCGCCGGGCGCATGAAGCGCGCCGCGCCAAGACCGCGCCGCCGCTACCGGCGAAAGCCGCGCTGACGAAGAAACTCCTCGCCGCGCTGCCCTTCACGCTCACCGCCGCGCAGCAGCGCGTCTGGCGCGAGATCGCCGCCGACCTCGGCGAGAAGCATCCGATGCAGCGCCTGCTGCAGGGCGACGTCGGCAGCGGCAAGACGGTGGTCGCCGCGCTGGCCATGCTGCAGGCCGTCGAGAACGGCCATCAGGCTGCGCTGATGGCGCCCACCGAGATCCTCGCCGAACAGCATTACCGGAAGCTCTCGCAATGGCTCGTCCCGCTCGGGCTGGAGATCGCCTGGCTCTCCGGCAGCCTGAAGAAGAAGGACAAGGCGGCGATGGCCGAGGCGATCTCGTCAGGCCGTGCGCCGCTTGCCATCGGCACCCACGCGCTGATCGAGGAGGCGGTGGATTTTTCGCGCCTCGGCCTCGCCATCATCGACGAGCAGCATCGCTTCGGCGTGCGCCAGCGACTGACTTTGCGCGAGAAGGGAAAAAATCCGCACCAGCTCATGATGTCGGCGACGCCCATTCCGCGCACCCTGGCGATGAGCTATTACGCCGACCTCGACGTCTCGGTGATCGACGAACTGCCGCCGGGAAGAAAACCGGTGCTGACCAAGCTGGTGTCGGAAGCGCGCCGCGACGAAGTCATCGCCCGGATTCGTGATGCTTGCGACTCAGGAAGACAGGCCTACTGGGTCTGCCCGCTCATCGAAGAGAGCGAGAAGCTGCAGTTGCAGACGGCGGTGGACACCTTCGAGCGCCTGCGCGCCGAGCTGCCCGGAATGAACGTCGGCCTGGTGCACGGCCGCCTCAAGGGCGATGAGAAGGCCGCCGTGATGGGCGACTTTGCGGCGGGCAGGGTGCAGTTGCTGGTCGCCACCACGGTGATCGAGGTCGGCGTCGACGTCGCCAACGCCTCGCTGATGGTGGTCGAGCACGCCGAGCGCTTCGGCCTGTCGCAACTGCACCAGCTGCGCGGCCGGGTGGGGCGCGGCGCCGACGATTCGGTGTGCATCCTGCTCTACGCCCATTCGCTCGGCGAGACGGCGCGGGCGCGCCTGAAGGTCATCTACGAGAACGCCGACGGCTTCGAGATCGCGCGGCAGGACCTGCACCTGCGCGGCCCCGGCGAATTCCTCGGCAGCCGCCAGAGCGGCGTGCCGCTGCTGCGCTATGCCGACCTGGAGGCCGACGCAGGCCTGCTCGACGCCGCGCGCGAGACGGCGGAATGGCTGCTGAAGGACTATCCGGAAGCCGCCGACCGGCATGTCGAGCGCTGGCTCGGCGGGAAAAAGGAATTGTTGAAAGTGTAGAATCCGCCCCATGTCCGAACTCACCCTGCGCCAGCGCCTCGACGCCTACGAACGCCTGATGCGGCTCGACAAGCCGATCGGCACGCTGCTCCTGCTGTGGCCGACCATGTGGGCGGTGTGGATCGCGGCGGAGGGGGCGCCGAGCCTGTTCATCGTCTGGATCTTCGCGCTCGGCACGCTGCTGATGCGCTCGGCCGGGGTGGTGATGAACGACTACGCCGACCGTCACTTCGATCTGCACGTCGAGCGCACGAAGAACCGGCCGCTGACCGCCGGCATCGTCTCCGAGCGCGAGGCGCTGCTGCTCGCCGGCGGCGTGACGCTGTGCGCCTTCCTGCTTATCCTGCCGCTGCACCGGCTGGTGTGGGCTTTGTCGGTGGTGGCGCTGTTCCTCGCCGCAAGCTATCCGCTGACAAAGCGCTTCCTGGCGATCCCGCAGGCCTACCTCGGCGTGGCCTTCGGCTTCGGCATCCCGATGGCCTTCGCCGCGCAGCTGTACACCGTGCCGCCGCTGGCCTGGGTGATGCTATTGGCGAACATCTTCTGGGCCATCGGCTACGACACCTGCTACGCCATGGTGGACCGCGACGACGACCTGAAGATCGGCATCAAGACCTCGGCCATCACCTTCGGCCGTTTCGACGTGGCGGCGGTGATGGCCTGCTATGCGATGACATTATTGATCCTCGCCTGGGTCGGCGCGCAGGCGGGGCGGGGGATTTACTTCTACGCCGGCCTGGCGGTGGCGGCGGGGATGATGCTGCGCCACTGGTTCTGGATCCGCGGCCGCGAGCGGATGCCGTGCTTCCGCGCCTTCATGGACAACAACTGGGTCGGCGCGGCGATCTTCGCCGGCCTTTTCGCCGACTACGTGCTGGGCTCGGGCCGCTGGCCGACCCTCTGAAGGCGTTCTAGCGCCGGCCCGCGCCCACCGGCGCCAGACCCTTGCAGTCCGGACCGAGGTACGTCATCTGCGATTCGGTCTGCATGGTGTGGCGGCCGGAAGCGTCCATCGTCGTCATGTCCATGCGCGAATGCACGCTGTTGCCGGAGAAGGTGCTCTCGCCCTTGCCCTGCGAGCGGCGCCCATCGACGTTGCAATCGATCTCGTAGCGCATGGTGTTGCCGCTGCGGCTGACCTTGGTCGGCTGGCAGCGCCCGTCGGGATCGACCACCGGGGCATCGCGCTTGGCCATTTCCTCGCTGATGCACATGCGCGTGGCGCCGCCCGGACCCATGCTGACGCCCTGCTTGTTCATCATGGCTTCCATCTGCCGGCGCTGCTCGGGCGGCAGGCTGGCCATCTGCTGCTGCATCT
>WYAY01000088.1 GCA_011526165.1 Sulfuritalea sp. | reverse complement strand
TCGCCGGCACCGCCGGCATGCGCACCTCCTGCGCCATCGCGGTGGAGGAAGGCATGGCGGTGACGACCAAATCGCCGGCCATCGACAAGCTGCGCCAGGAGCGCATCGCGAAAACGCTCGGCAGCCATCCGCACAACTGCCTCACCTGCCCGCAGCGCGAGGGCTGCAGCCGCACCACCTGTTCCTTCGGCAACCCGGTCGAGCAGCGCTGCTGCTCCATCTTCCACACCTGCGAACTGCGCAAGGTTTCCGACTACATCGGCATTCCGGCCACCACGCCGAACTACAAGCACATCCAGCTTCCGGTCATCAAGGACGAGCCTTTCTACGACCGCGACTACAACCTGTGCATCGACTGCCGCCGCTGCCTGGTGGCCTGCAACGAGGTGCGCGGCGTCGGCTGCCTGGAAGTGAAGAACACCGACGGCCGCACCTGGGTCGGCACCATCGCGCCAACGCTGGTCGAGTCCGGCTGCAAGTTCTGCTCGGCCTGCATCACCGTCTGCCCGACCGGCGCGCTGATGGACCGCACGCTCGACGTGGCGCACAAGGAAGCATCGCAAGTGCCGTGCAAGCACACCTGCCCGGCAGGCATCGACGTGCCGCGCTACGTGCAGCTGGTCGGCCTTGGAAAATATTCAGAGGCCGTCGCCGTGGTGCGCGAGAAGCTGCCCTTCCCCGGCATCCTCGGCCGCGCCTGCTTCTCGCCCTGCGAGTCGGCCTGCCGCCGCAAGCACCTCGACGAGCCGATATCCATCCGCAGCCTGAAGCGCATCGCCGCCGACAACGACACCGGCCTCTGGCGCCAGTATTCGAAGCAGCTGCCGCCGACCGGCAGGAAGGCCGCCATCATCGGCGCCGGCCCGGCCGGCCTGACGGCCGCCTACTACCTCGCCAAGAAAGGCCACAGCGTCACGGTGTTCGACGCCCTGCCCGCCGCCGGCGGCATGGCGCGCTACGGCATCCCCTCTTACCGCGTGCCGCTCGAGGTCATCGACAAGGAGGTCGCCGAGGTCACCGCGCTCGGCGTCGAGATCCGCTACAACAGCCGCGTCGAGAAGATCGACGACCTCTTCGCCCAGGGCTATGAGGCCGCCTTCATCGGCATCGGCGCCCAGGGCGGCGACAAGCTCGGCCTGCCCGGCGACGGCCTGCCCAACGTCATCGACAGCCCGACCTTCCTGCGCGCCGTGACACTGGGCCTGATCGGCACGCCGGACACCGACATCGTCATCGGCAAGAAGGTGGTCGTCATCGGCGGCGGCAACGTCGCCACCGACAACGCCCGCTCCTCGCGCCGCTTCGGCGCCGCGGTGGACATGGTCTATCGCCGCACGCGCGAGGAGATGCCGGCCCGCGAGGACGAGGTGCAGGGCTGCATCGACGAGGGCGTCAACCTGCGCTTCCTGCTGGCACCGAAGAAGATCGAGCTCAACGAATCCGGCAGCTCGCGCCTGAAGATCACCTACGCCAAAATGGAGCTCGGCGAACCCGATGCCTCCGGCCGCCGCCGCCCGGTGGAAGTCCCCGGCAGCGAGTTCACCGAGGACGTCGATCTCGTCATCGCCGCCATCGGCCAGCATCCGAAGAAGTACGAGGGCTTCGGCGTGCAGACCGACGGCAAGGGCCGCATCACGGTACGGGCCGATTCCATGCTGACCTCCCGGCCGGGCGTCTACGCCGGCGGCGACTGCGTGCTCGGCCCCTCGACCCTGATCGAATCCGTCGCCCAGGGCCGCATCGCCGCCACCGCCATCGATAGTCAGCTCGGCGGGGACGGCGACATCGAGGAAACGCTGCTGCCGGACTGGGACACCGACCCGCACATCGGCCGCGACGAGGGCTTCAACCAGGTCAGGCGCTTCCACCCGATCTTCATCGACCCGGCCGAGCGCAACAACTGGAACGAGGTCGAGCTCGGCTTCGATGCGAAGACCGCCCAGGCCGAGGCGCTGCGCTGCCTGAAGTGCAACCTGGCGGCGAAGATCGAGGACATGGTGCTGCCGCCGGAGTCCTGGCTCGAGCTGAACGCGGCCAACGTCGCCGGCGTCACCGGGGAATCCGGCGTGTATCAGCTGCTCGACGCAGACAAGAAGGCGCTGGTGATCAAGGGCGTGGAGAATCTGCGCGAAGGCCTCGAGGCGATGCTCGACAAGGCCGACGTCGCCAAGTACTTCGTCGTCGAGGAGGCGCCCTTCTTCAGCCAGCGCGAAAACCAGCTGGTGCAGGCCTACATGGAGCAGTATGGCGCGATGCCTCCGGGCGTCGGCGCCGACGAGATGGACGATCTCTTCTAAGGGGAAACAATGGAGTCTTTCAAGTTCCTGAACTACACCGTCGCCGACAGCCTGGCGACCATCACCATCAACCGGCCGCCGCACAACGTCCTCGACATCGCCCTGATGGAAGAGCTGAACCGCGCGCTGGACATCGCCGCGCGCGAGGAGTCCGCGAAGATGCTGATGATCACCGCCGCCGGCGAGAAGGTCTTCTCCGCCGGCGTCGACGTCATGGACCACACGCCGGACAAGGTGGTGCAGATGATCGACGTCTTCCACGGCATCCTCAAGCGCCTGATGGTGTTCCCGCTGCCGACCGTGGCGGCGTTGAACGGCTCGGCCATGGGCGGCGGCTGCGAGCTGGCCCTCGCCTGCGACATGGCGGTCGCCACCGAGGACACCCGCATCGGCCAGCCGGAGATCAAGCTCGGCGTCTTCCCGCCCATCGCCGCCATCCTCATGCCGCGCATCATGCCGCTGCCCAAGGTGATGGAGCTGCTGCTCGGCGGCGGCCTGATCACCGCCCAGGAAGCGCTCCAGCTCGGCCTGCTCAACCGCGTCTTTCCACGCGCCAGCTTCGCCGAGGACACGCGTGCCTTCCTCGGCCAGTTCCTCAACCTCTCGCGCGTGGCGCTGATGTACACCAAGAAGGCCGTGCGCGAGGCGGCCGGCAAACCCTTCTTCGAGGCGCTGTTTACCGTCGAGCAGATCTACCTGAAGGACCTGATGGCC
>WYAY01000013.1 GCA_011526165.1 Sulfuritalea sp. | reverse complement strand
TGCCGACGCCGGTGAGCCGCTTGCCGGGCAGGATGCGCAGCCAGCGTTCGACGACCAGTTCGCGGCCGTCGTCGAGCGCGATCGTGCTCGGCACGAGCAGCCGGCGGCCGCCGGCGCGCAGGGACTCGGCGGATTCCTGCGCCTCGTCGCGTCCGGCGAAGAAGCCGGCGATCTGGCGGATGCGCCGCTTGTCGGCGTCGTCGAGCTTTTTCTTCCGGGCGTAATCGAGGTAGAAACGCAGGCGCCGCGTGCGGGAGAGCTGGCGTTTCGCCACCTTGTCGAGGCAGGCAAGGTCCTTGACGATGCGGTATTGCAGGAAGGGCGGCCACCAGAAGCCGCCGCTCGGGCAATCGATCAGGAAGACCTTGCCAGCCGTGTCCACCAGCAGGTTGCGCCACTTCAGGTCGCCATGCACGAAGCGGCGGCCGTGCAGGCGGCGGGCGATGTCGGCGACCTGGGCGGAGACGCCGTGCCGCCAGGACTGACTTTTGAGGCGCGGGTCGTGGCCGCGGGCGAGCTTGCCCAGATCGGTCGTATCCGGAATTTCCGCCGTGATCAGCGCCCCGCGCACGAAGCGGCCGCCCTGGCTTTCGAGGCCGTAGGCGACGAGCCGCGCGGTGGGAATGCCCCAGTCGGCGAAGCGCTGCAGGTTCTCCCACTCCAGCTGTACGCGCGGCGTGCCGAACCAGCGCCGCAGCGGCTTCTTGCCGAGGCCATGGTAGCGCTTGACGTAGTAGCGGCCGCCATTGACTTCGACGCGCACCGTGCGGGTGGTGGAGTCCTTGGCGACGATCTCGCCCTCGAGGGCGAAGACGGCGTCGAGGTCGGCGAAGCGCGCGGCGGCCGCGGCGTCCACCCCGGGCAGGACCCGCCACTGGCTCATGAGCCTTTCCCCCGTCCCCCTTCCCGCGGAAGGGGGTGACTGAGGTGCGGAGCGTATTTGCGCCGGTAGCGCTCCATCAGGCGTTCGCCTTCGCGGCCCAGGTAGGCGAGCAGGTCGGCTTCGGCGTCGAGGACCTCGCGCAGCGGCCGGCCGAAGTAGGCGCGCAGGAAGCGCAGCCGGTCGCGCGCGGTGAGGCCGATCTCCAGCGTGGAGAAGTGCAGGGCGGCGAGGTCCTTATCACGCCAACGGCGTGGCGTTGCTGGGCGCCCGCGGCGCCCCGCGGCGCTCGCGCGCACCTGGGCGCGGTGCAGGTCGATCAGCGACAGGCGGAGCTGCTCGGGCGTCGGCGCAGGTTCGGTATGCAGCAGGAAGTGGCAGATGTAGCAGTCGCGGTGGTTGACGCCGCCGCGGTGCATCCTTCCCGCCATCTGCGCCACGCGGGCGATCAGCGCGCGCTTCAGCGCCGGCGCCGGCGGCTGCGTCGGCCAGTCGCGGCAATAGTCCTCGAGGCTCACCGTCGGGGCGAGTTCCTCGGTGACGATGAAGGACTCCAGCCGCGCGGGATTGGAACCGCGCCGGCCGAAGGCGACCGCCTTCATGGTGTCGACGCCGAGTTCGGTCAGGCGCCGGATGGCCTGCCACTCGTGCTCGGCGCCGAGCACGGGCAGGCGCGCCGTGGCGAGGTTCTTGAAGATCTCGCCCCAGCCGACGCCGCGGTGCAGCTTGACGTAGTAGCCGCGTCCGCCCACTTCGGTGCGCAGGGTGCGGCGGCCTTCCAGTTCGCGCAGCACCGTGCCTTGCAGGGCGGCGGCGGCGCGGAAGGGGTCCTGTCCGGCCCACAGCGTGCGGAACGGCTCGTCGAGATAGACGATGGGCCCACCCCCCGTCCCCCGCCCCACGGGCGGGGGTGACGGGCGTTCGCGGGCTTTGCCCGCTCCCTGGTTCATCGCGTCCCCATTTGCAGAATGATATCCGCCGCGCGCTCGGGCAGGCTGTAGATGTCGGCGGTTTCCGCCCATGCGAGGCCGCTGGCGCGCCACTGCCGGCGCGCCGCGTCGTCGGCCAGCATGCCGGCGAGGAGGGCTTCGAAACCGGCCTGGTCGAAGGGCAGCGGCACGACGCGGCCGGCGCCGGCTTCCTCGATGTAATGGGCGTAGCCGCAGGCGGCAGTGGTCAGCACCGGCAGTCCGGCGACGACGGCCTCCAGCAGCACCGTGCCGGTGTTCTCGTTGTAGGCGGGATGGATGAGGAGGTCGGCGCCGAGCAGGAAGCGCGGGATGTCGTCGCGGCCCTTGAGGATGCGCACCTTGTCGCCGAGGCCGAGCGCGCGCGTCATCGAGACGAAGGGCTTCGGGTCGTCCTGGCCGATGGCGATCAGGCGCATGCGCCGCTTCAGGTCGTCGGGCAGGGCGGCAAGGGCGCGCAGGCTGCGGTCCAGCCCCTTGGTCTTGAAGCCGGAGCCGACCTGCAGCAGCAGAAGGTCGTCGTCGGCGAGGTGGAACTCGCGGCGGAAGTCGGCGCGGATCTCGGCGGCGTTGGCCGGCGCGCAGCGGTCCGGTGCGATGCCCGGCGGCAACAGGTGCAGTCGATCGGCCGGCGTGGCGTAGTGCTTCACGTAGAGGGCCTGCTGCACGGCGGAGATCATGAGGATCTCCGTGCGCGCCTGCGGCGCGAACACCGCGCGCTCGTAGGCGGCGAAATGGCGGTAGCGGCCGGAGAGGCGGTACATCGGGCTGCGCAGGGTGCGCGCCTTGTCCTCGTAGCAGGGATCGGCGCAGTAATAAACGTCCAGGCCGGGCATCTTGTTGAAGCCGACCAGGCGGTCGGCCGGGCGCGCGGCGAGGTCGCGCCGCACCCACTCGGCGAATTTTTCGTAGCGGCGGTGGTTGGCGAGCGCCTTCACCGGCGCCTGGACCACCTCGAAGCCGGCGGGGACGTCGCCCTGCCAGGACAGGGTGTAGACGCGCACGCCGTGGCCGCGCGCCTGGCAGGCCAGGGCGATGCGCAGGAAGTCGCGCTGCAGGCCGCCGAAGGGGAAATACTTGAAGAGGGTGAACGCGAGCTGCATCGCCCTTCGCGCCTACTCGGCGACGCCGGGCTTTGCGATGAGAAAGCGCGCCGGCGGCTGGATGCGTTTCTTCCGGCCGGAGCGCGCCGCGACGGTGCGCCACAGCCACTTGGCGAAGGGCGTCAGGCGATCGACCTGCAGATAGGACTTGAAGAACCACAGGCGGTCGCTGCGGCTCCACATCTGCGAATGGTAATTGAGCGTGTACAGGTCGCGGATGGCGCAGACGACCTTCGACGGGCGCCAGCGCGATTTCTCCAGGTCGATGACGCGCGCCTCGATGCCGGCGTCCGCACCGACGCGAACGAAGACGTGCTTGGGAAAAAAGCAGTTGTGCTGGATGCCGTGGGCGTGCATGTCGCGCAGCAGCGCGGCGATCGCTTCAAGCATCCGCAGCCGCACGGGGCGCGCCGGCGCGCCCTCCTTCAGCCAGCGCTGCACGCGGTCCTCCATCGAGACGAAGCCGCTCAGTTCCTCGGTGATCAGGATGGCGCGCTCGTCCTTGCCGACCTTGTGCATGGCGAAGTACACCGGCTCCAGCGTCGGGACGCCGCAGGCGCGGTAGTGCTGGATGTGGCGGAACTCGCGCAGGAAGGTCGGCGCGCCGCGCACCGGGTGGGTCCACAGGCGCGCCTTGTGGTTCTCCTGGCGCTTGAGGAAGATGGCGCAGCGGCCGCCCTCCGGCAGGGCCAGCTCGCAGCGCGCCACGCCGCTCCAGCCGCCGCGGCGATGGTTGGGTTCCTCGAACCAGTCCGCCTTCAGCTGCCACAGGGCGTCGAAGTCGGACAGGCCGTTGTGGGCGAGGATCGGCCGCCAGCGCTCGTTGACGAAGTCCTTCATCGGCGGCTTATTTTTTCACGCGCAGCACGTAGGCGCGCCACTTGTCCCAGTACTTGATGAAGTCGGTGTGGCCGATCACCTCCAGGCCGGCGGCGGCGAAGTCGCGCTCGATGTCGGCGCGCCTGAAGACGAAGCGGTCGCGCGGGCGGTCGGCGCCGCGGATGCGCGCCTTGCGCGCGTCGTTGACCTCGTTGCGCCAGGCGCGGAAGTTGCCGTCCACCCAGAGCGAGACGATCACCGTGCCGGAGCT
>WYAY01000012.1 GCA_011526165.1 Sulfuritalea sp. | reverse complement strand
GGCGAGGATGGTCAGGTTGCAGCGGTCGATGACGTGCGCGCCGAGCGCCGCAGCTGCCTGCGCCAGGCGGCGGAAATGCGGATTGAGCTCGGGCGCGCCGCCGGTCAGGTCGAGCGCGGCGGCGCCGCAGGCGCGCAGGAAGGCGAGCACGGCGTCGACCGTCTCGGCCGACATCTGCTCGCTGCGCGTCGGGCCGGCGTTGACGTGGCAATGCAGGCAGCTCTGGTTGCAGCGGTAGCCGAGGTTGACCTGCAGGGTCTCCAGCCGCTTGCGGCTCAGGGCGGGAAAGCGGGTGTCGACGAGGCGGGGCAGGGTGGCGTGCATCTAAGGCGTCCTCACGGTGAATGGCGGGAGTTTATCGTGTCGGCAGCGTCGGCTGTGGCGTGTAAATCTCGGAATCCGGCCGGAAGGCGAGCCAGGCGAAGGCGAAATGCACGCCGCCGGGCACCGCTTCGAGGCGCCGGCCCTTGAGCGGGCCGGCGACCGCCTCGCCGAGGGCGTTCCACCGCGAGCCGGTCTGGCTGTCCACGATGGCGGATTCGCGCTGCGCGAATTCCAGCGCGCGGCCGTCGAGGCTGCGCAAGTAGGCGCCGGCGGCCGGGATGAGGCGGCCGTCGACGATGCGTTCGGCGTCGAGCGCGCTGCGCACGCGCGCCTGGGCGAAGACGACGTAGGGGATGCCGCCCAGCGCCTCGTTGACCACCGCCTGCCGGTCGAGCTGGGCGAAGGGATGCAGGCGCGTCCTGCCGCCGAGGCTGACGGCGAGCACGCGCTCCATCGCCGGCAGGCGCGGGTCGACGGGATCGTCGAAGAGGAAGGGGTTCTGGCCGACGCGGTCGTAGCCGCGGTAGGGGTTGCGGCCGTAGGGCCGCGCGTGGCCGGTGCGGCGCGACAGCACCTCGCCCGCCGGATGGGCGGCGACGAATTCTTCGAAGGCGACCACCTCGGAGGGCAGCATGCGCAGCTGCCGGCCGGCCAGCGCGCCGACGATGCCTTCGCCGGTGAACTGCTGCCACCAGGTCTCGGTCTGGCGGTCGTACATGACCAGGTCGCTCTTGCGCAGGCGGCCGGTGGTGCCGAAGTCGAGCGTGCGCCCGTCGAGGCGGCGGTCGAAGACGAGCGAGGCGTTGCACAGCGGGCAGAAGGTCACCGCCACCGGCACGCCGGCAAGGCTGTCGTTGACGATCTCGTGGTACATCAGGATCTGCAGCGGATAGGCGCGCGCGGCGCGGCCGATGCGCAGCACGATCACCGGCTCCTGCGGCGCCAGCCAGTCGCGCGCCTGGCTGGCGCTGTCGAAGCGCGGCCGGTCGATGGCCGGGATGCCGTCCTTCGGCGGCCCGCCGAACTGGATCTCGGCGAGCTCGACCGTGCGCCGCGAGAAGTCCGTCTTCGGCCAGGCCTGGCAATCCTCCACCGCGAGCTGCGCCCGCACACTTGCAGCGGCCAGCAAGGCAGCGGCGAAAACGACGACTGCCCTGGAAAAAGCGCTGGTCATGGCTCAGCCACGCCAGCGCACGCGGCTTCGCACCATCTCGTCGACCTTGCCGAGCGTCTCCGGCGAATCGGTGATGACGGCGTAGAAGCCCTGCCCGCCGGGGCGCGCCACGGCGTTCCAGCCGCCGACCTGCGCCTGCTCCGAATCGCTCTTCATGCGCTTCGCCGGAATCAGGATCAGCGTCGCCAGCTTGCCGTCCTCGGTCTCGAAGACGATGTGCCAGCCGGTGCCTTCCGGCACCGGGCAGAGCTTCATGTAGCGCACCTTGCCGAGCGAGGCCTGCATCTCGCCGCCGAAGGTGTGCATGACGCGGCGGAACAGTTCCGGGTCGGCGCTGCGCGTGGTGGTGAAGGATTCCGGCTCGTGCATGACGTGCTCGATGGCCAGCCGCGCGTATTCCTGCGAGCCGGCATCCTTCCATTGCTGGAAACCGAAGGCGAAAGTCAGCACCACGGTGGCGGCGAGCGCCCACAGGCGCGGGGAGAAGCCGCTGCGCGCGCCGGTCTTGCGGCGCAGGATGATGCGCTCCGTCAGCCCTTCCGGCACCGGCACCTCGAGGGCGGTGGCGATGCGCTCCTCGTTTTCGTTCACCTCGATGGCGAATCCGCGGCAGGCGGCGCATTCGCCCATGTGCGCCAGTGCCTCGCGCGAGAGGCGGCGCGGGTCGGCGAGTTTCTCGCGGCGGAATTCGAGGCAGTTCATGTTCATGTCGACCTCCTTGCACGGTCGCTTGTTTCGAGGTGGGCGCGCAGCGCCTGCCGCGCGCGGGTGAGGCGGGTCATCACGGCGCCCTCGCTGGTGCCGAGCATGGCGGCGATCTCCCTGCAGTCGTAGCCGCCCAGCACCTGCAGCGCCAGCGGCTCGCGGTAGGCGACGGGCAGCTGCTCCATCAGCTGCTCCAGTTCGAGTTGCGCGCCGGGGCGCTCGCCGGAGGGCAGCTCCAGGTCCTGCGGATCGTCGTCGCCGATGTCGAGGCGCTTGCGTTCGTAGAGGCGGGCGCGCTCGTTCCTGAGGATCGTGATGAGCCAGGACTTCACCGCGCCGAAATCCTCCAGGCTGTCCCAGTTCTTCCAGGCGCGGGCGAAGGTTTCCTGCACCAGTTCCTCGGCGGTGAAGCGGTCGCGGACGAGCCACCAGGCGTAGCGGTAGAGGTCGGCGCCGTAGGCGCGCACCGTCTGGTCGAACTGGGCGGAACCGAGCTTGAACAGCATGGCTGTCAGAACCGGGTGGTGAGATCGACCAGCCAGTCCGGCATCAGCGCGGTGAGGCGGGCCTCGATCAGCTTGTCGACGCCGAAGGCCACCAGTGCGCCGACCAGCACCAGCACGCCGCCGAGGATAGGCTTGCCGTGGCGGCCCGCCCTGGCCAGCGCCGCCTTGCGCGAGGCCAGCGCCTGGCGCGACCCGTAGGCCAGCGCCATCAGCGGCAGCGTCGCGCCGAGGCTGAACAGCAGCATCACGCCGGCGGCGCGCGCCGCCGTCTCGCTCGCCGAGGCGAGGCCGATGGCCGCGCCCAGGGTCGGCCCGGAGCAGGGCGTCCACACCGCGCCGAGCAGCAGGCCGAGCAGGAACTGGCCGCCCAGCCCGTCCGGCGCGAAGCGCGCCGTCATCGCGTTGAGCCGGTCGGAGAGCGGCGAGCCGGCGCGGGCGAAGGCCGCCTGCAGCCGGGACGACAGCAGCACGGCGCCGAAGGCGATCATGACCAGGGCGGCGGCCAGGCGCACGGCCCCGCTGCCGATGTCGAGCGAGAAGCCGATGGTGGCGATGCCGATGCCCAGCGCGGTGAAGGCCAGGCTCATGCCGGCGGCGAGCGCCAGCGGGCCGTAGCGGTGCTGCTGCAGGGCGGCGAGCAGCACCACCGGCAGCACCGGCAGCACGCAGGGCGACAGCGTCGTGAGGACGCCGGCGAGCATCGCGACCAGCAAACCGCTCATGACGGCTTGCCGTCAGACGGCCTTCGCCAGCATCGCGCGGATGCTCTCGTCGCGCGTGTCGAAGGTCGAGCGGGCGACTTCCTTCCCGCCCTTGAACAGCACCAGGGTCGCCTGCGAGGTGACGCGCAGGGTTTTCAGGGCCGTGCCCGGCTGGTCGAAGTCGACCTTGAAGCGCACCACCTTGTCGAAGGCCGGCTCCTTGCCGAGGCTTTCCAGGATCGGCTTCTGCCTGGCGCAGGCCGAGCACCAGTCGGCATGCACTTCCACCAGGATGGCCTTGCCTTCCTGCTGCGCCTTGCGGAAGGCGGTT
This sequence comes from Sulfuritalea sp., assembly GCA_011526165.1. GTDB lineage: Bacteria > Pseudomonadota > Gammaproteobacteria > Burkholderiales > Rhodocyclaceae > Desulfobacillus. The sequence continues at coordinate 8,161 of WYAY01000012.1, read as the reverse complement.
TCGTCGTAGGGCTGGGCGGGCGCCGCCTGGGCGGGCAACAGGAAGGTCGCCGCGGCGAAGGCGAGGAGGGCTTGGAGGAAGTGGCGGCGAAGAGTGTTTACGTACTGCATGTCGGTCTCCTTGATTGAGGGCGGTTGGGGGGGGCCTGTCGATTAGACCGGCCGGCCCGGCGATTCCTTACAGAACTGATTTGTTTAGGCCTGTAAGGTTTTTCGTACCCGCCCGGTCTAATCGGCAGGAAAGCCTGTTTGCTTTCCGCCGACCATCCAAAGGAGGAGACATGAACGTTCAAGCCAAACCTCTGCAGTTGGCCCTCGCCGCCGGCCTGATTTTCGGCCTCGGCATGGCCCCAGCGCAGGCGGCCAACCCGTGCAATCCCTGCGCGGCGAAAGCCAAGAACCCCTGCGCGGCAAAGAACCCCTGCGCCGCCGGCGCCGCCATCGATCCGAAGACCATCACCCGCCCGGCCGGCTACAAGCCTTACAAAGGCGATGCCGCCGCCCTGCTCAAGGAGGGCGAGAAGCTGTGGAACGACACCAAGCTGTCCACCAACGGCATGTCCTGCAACACCTGCCACCAGGGCCACGCTTCCTTCGAGGCGGGCTTCGTCAAGCCTTACCCGCATTTCGTGCAGATGGCCAAGGACCAGGCCGGCTTGAAGAAGGTGCACCTCGACGAGATGGTGCAGGCCTGCATGGTGATGCCGATGGCGGCCAAGCCGCTCGGCTGGGAATCGCGCGAACTGGCGGCGCTGACGGCCTACACCGGCCAGATGCAGAAGACTTTCAAGCCGGTGAAGGCCAAGGCGGCCAATCCCTGCGCGACGAAGAATCCGTGCGCAGCGAAGAACCCCTGCGCGGCGAAGAAGTAGTAGCCGGTGCCGCCACGGGCGGAGCCGTTTTTTTGTTAACCTGATAGAGGAGACACCATGAAAGTAGTCCGTACCCTTCTGGGCGCTGCGGCGCTCGCCCTGGCCGTTCCGGCGGCCTATGCCGATTCGCATGGCAAGAACCCCTGCGGCGCGAAGAATCCCTGTGCCGCCAAGGAAATGAAGAAGGACATGAAGAAGGCCAACCCCTGTGCGGCGAAGAATCCCTGCGCCGCCAAGAACCCGTGCGCGGCGAAGAATCCGTGCGCGGCGAAGAAGTGAGGCCGTGCCGGGCGCGTATTTGATCACCCGGCCGAAGGGGAGGTGGCTCGTCTGCCTCCCCTTTTTCCTGCTTGCCGCCTGCTCCGAGCCACCGCCTCCGGTGTCCGCGACCGTGCCCGGCGAAGACAACGCCGCTTTCCTGGCGCGCCACTGGCAGCGTCCGCTGACGGCGCAAGGCGCGGCGCCCAGGCATTTCTCCGTGCAGGAAGCCGCCCTCGATCCGGCCGCCTGCGGCGCCTGCCATGCGCAGCAATACGAGGACTGGCGCACCACTTGGCACGCCAGGGCGATGGGGCCGGGCGTGCTCGGCCAGCTGCTCGACATGGCCCCCGAGGCGCGCGACGAACACCAGGACTGCATCCGCTGCCATGCGCCGCTCGCCGAACAGGCCGACGGCCTCGTCGCGGCCATCGCCGGCAAACTGAAAACGGGATTGCATGCCGAGGGCCTGGTCTGCGCCGCCTGCCATGTGCGCGAGCACCGGCGCTACGGCCCGCCGCGCCGCGACGGCAGCGTGGCGAAACCCGAAGAGAAGCTGCCGCACGACGGCTGGCAGGCGAGCGCCGCCTTCGCCGATTCGCGCTTCTGCGCCGCCTGCCACCAGTTCGAGGCCGACGGTTTCGCGCTGAACGGCAAGCTGCTGGAGAACACCTACGCGGAATGGCAGGCCAGCCCCGCCGCGCGCGAGGGCAGGACCTGCCAGTCCTGCCATATGCCCGACCGGCGCCACCTATGGCGCGGCGTGCACGACGCGGACATGGTGAAAAGCGGCGTCGTCATCGCGCAAGAAGCGCCGCGATTCGAATCCGGCGCCGTGTTGGCGAGACTGACTTTGACCAACAGCGGCACCGGCCACCATTTCCCCACCTACGTCACGCCGCGCGTGGTGGCCGAGATCGAGCAGGCCGACGCCGAAGGGCGCGCGCTGCCCGGCACGCGCCAGGAGCACGTCATCGCGCGGCAGGTGAGCCCGGATCTTTCGCGCGAGATCGCCGACACGCGCCTCGCCGCCGGCGCCGCGGCGCGCCTCGACTACCGCGCGCCGCGCCACCCGCGCGCCGCGCGGCTCGACTACCGGGTGCGCGTCGAGCCGGACGCCTTCTACACCGGCCTCTATCGTTCGCTGCTGGCGGACGGCGGCGCGGGCCAGGGCCGCGCCCTGATCCGCCAGGCGCTCGACGATTCGCTCGCCTCGCATTTCACGATCTACGAGAAAAGTCGGTCGCTGCAGGACGGCGCGGGGAAGCCATGAAGCCCGCCGACCTGCTCGCCGGCCTCGGCCGCGATGCGCTGCTGGGGATGCGCGCCGCCGGCGCCGAAGTGCGCGAATGCCGGCGCGTGCTGGAGAAGGGCGGGCTCAACGTGGTCGGCGAGGTGCTGCGCGGCCAGGGCGAGTTCGTCGAGTTCGACCACTATCCGGCCGACGACGTCTTCGACGCGGAAACGCAGTCGCAGTACTACTACCACGCCCACCGCGGTGCCGAGGGCGAGCACGGCCACTTCCATACCTTCCTGCGCGCCCCCGGCATGCCGGCGGGCATGGTCCCGGTGCCCTACGCCGGCGCCGAACCCTGGCCCGCCGGCGACGCTGCGCTGTCGCATCTCATCGCGATTTCCATGGATGCCTACGGCGAGTCGATCGGCCTGTTCACGGTGAATCGCTGGGTGACGGGCGATGCCTGGTACGCTGCCGGCGACGTCGTGCGCATGCTCGATCGTTTCGCCATCGACCACGCCAACCCGTCCTGGCCGACGAACCGCTGGCTTACCGCCATGCTGCGCCTGTTCCGGCCGCAGATCGAAGTGCTGCTCTTCGAACGCGACGCGGCGCTGGCCGACTGGGCGCGCGGGCATCCCGGCCAGGATGTTTTCGAGGATCGCGAACTGGAGATCACAAGCCAGGCCGCGGTATCCGTGGAGGAACAGATCGCCGCCGTCGAGGCGGCCCTGAAAGGAGACTGACATGAAACGCGCAACGATTGCCGCCGCCCTGGCGCTGTGCGCCGCGCCGGCCGCCGCACAGCAGGTGGTGGAGCTGAACCAGGTGCCCTGCCAGTTCCTCGAGAGCGAGCACGGCGTGAACCACGGCTACAAGTCGGCGAAGCTCCAGGACTGCGAGGCCATCAACGCGAAGAGCGGCCAGGAGCGCCTGGCGAAGTCGAAGACCATCGCGCTCAAGCCGGGCAAGACCGTCTTCCGCGTCAGCAACAAGGACGTGCTCTACGAGCTCGGCTTCTGGCTGCGCGGCGCCACGCTGGTCAGCCGCGCCACGCTGCCGAGCGTCTCCGGCGGCGGGCTGACGATGGGCAAGACCCAGGACTACGTCATCGACCTGAAGCCGGGCGAGTACGTCTATTCCTGCCCGCTCAACCCGACGCCGGACTACCGCTTGGTCGTGAAGTGACGGTTTCGGGATAGTGGGGCCCTCATCGTTCCGGCGAATCGTTGCCGGACGCGCGGAAGAATCAGGCGGGGGCGGCGTCGCTCCAGTTCAAGCGGCGGTAGTCGAAGCCGTGCGCCAGTGTCGGCTTGACGATCTCGAAGTAGGGCGAGATGTCGAAGTCGCGCGGCACGAACAGGCTGTGGTGGCGGATCTGCAGCATCTCGTCGTAGCAGTCGTTGCAGTCTTCGCGCGGCGCCGGCCGGCGTGTGACGGTGGGCAGAATCGGGTAGCGCACCGACTGGAAGGCCTGGGCGATCAGCGTCGAGCAGATGGCGCGCGTCGGGTCGCCGCTGCCCAGCGCCAGCATGCGCCGGCGCCAGCGCACCGGCACCGGCGGCTGCGGCAGCAGGTAGCGCATCAGGTCGATGATGTTCTTCAGGTCGTAGCGGTGGCCGAGGCGTGCCAGGGCGTAGCCGACGACCTTGCCACGATCCTCCTCGGTGAGCCCGACCGGCCGGCAGATGCGCGTGTGCATCTCGGCATACTTCTCCAGCGGCACGGCGATGACTCCGTCCACCACATCGGCCTCCAACAGCCAATGCCCGGGCTCGCCGCCCGGCCCGCTGTTGCCGATGTAGAGCGCGGCATGCGACCAGGTCGACTGGCTGAGGTACTTGATGGCCTTGCTGAAGCGCGTGTTGCCCTCGACCAGCAGCACGTCGCCCGGCGCGATGGCCGCGGCCACGCTGCGCGGATCGCTCGTCGCCAGCGGCTGGTAGCGGGTGTCGGGCCGGCTTAGGAAGCGGGCCAGCCTGTCGCCCATGCTGCGCATGATCGCGTTCATCCGTCTGCTCCCGATGCGCGCGGGGTTGCGCGCCTATCCAATAGACCCGCGAATGCCGGTGGTGCTTACACAAGGTCGGGCGGAAATAATTCCGGCGGCTGTAATAAGTCTGCCGCTGTTCCGACCAAGGGGCGCAGGTCGGATGTTCCGACCGCGAAGAAGCACCCTAACCCCAACTTGATGATTAAGGAGACTGAAATGAAAACCATCGCCACCCTGCTTGCCGCGCTTGCCACCTCTGCCGCCCTGTTTGCCGCACCCGCCGTTCAGGCGTCCGAGGGCAGCCAAGCCCAGGAGCGGATCAACCCGCATGCGGTCCGACCCTACCCGGGCAGCGAATTCGCCCGCTGACAGGTCGCGGGTTTCCCGACCGCCCGCCGAGGTCGCTCGGCGGGCGGTTTCTTTTCACCGGTTCGTAATGTCAGGCCTGGCGGCGGCGTCTACCCAACGAGGGTTGGCGATCCAATCGATACAGCACATGAAAACGAACGAGCTTATACAACCCGGCAAGATGCAAAAACTCCCGATGTGAACTGAGAACGATGCTTGTTGCGCTCCCGGCAATGACTGTAAACGGAATGGGAACTCTTGCGCCCGCCCGCAGCATGGACGCCCTGCAGAAAGCGGCCTGCCGGACCCGCAACCTGGTGATTGCCTTGCGGGTGTCGCTTCTCGTCGGCACCGTACTCAACATTCTCAATCAAGGCGAGCGCCTGCTCGGCGGCGCGCCCTCATGGTTCAATGTACTATGCAATTATCTGGTGCCGTTCTGCGTGTCGGCCTACAGCGCGGCGCGCAGCGAAATGCGATCGGGGAGGGGAGATTCGTGAACCGGACCGCGGCCGAACAGCTGGCCGAAGAGGATTTCGTGGCCGATTTGCGCAGCGGCATGCTGCGCTTTGCCCGCCTCCAGTTGCGCGACGAGCAGTTGGCGGAGGACCTGGTGCAGGATGCCTTGGTCGCGGCGATGGCCGGCGCGGACGGGTTCGCCGGGCGCGCCGCGCTCGGCACCTGGGTGTTCACCATCCTGCGCAACAAGATCTCGGACGCCCTCCGGCGCCAGCGCCGCTCGGTCAACGTCTCCTCGATGGCCCCCGAGGAGGAAAGCCTGGACGGGGCCTTCGAGGCCCTGTTCAGGACGAACGACCACTGGAAGCCGGAATCGCGGCCCGGCGACTGGGCCGGTCCCGAGGAGGCGCTGCGGCAGCGGCAGTTCTGGGATGTCTTCGAGGCCTGCCTCGAGCATCTGCCCGAGAACACGGCCCGTGTCTTCATGATGCGCGAGTTCCTCGAATTCGACACCGAGGAGATCTGCCGCGAGCTCGGCATCAATCCCGGCAATTGCCATGTCATCCTGCACCGCGCGCGCAATGGCCTGCGGCGCTGCCTCGAACAGGGCTGGTTCGCCACTGGAGAACGACCATGCTGAGCTGCAAGGAGATTACGCGCCTGGTGTCCGAATCGCAGGAGCGGAGGCTTTCCGTCATCGAGCGGGTCCAGCTCGAGATGCATCTGGCGATGTGCAAGGGCTGCGCCAACTTCAGGAAGCAGATGGATTTCCTTCGCGTGGCCTGTCGGCGCTATGCTTCCGGCGCGGGCCCCGGTGCCCGCAAAGCCGGCCGCCGCGACGATGATCCGGACCGGCGCGACGCCGGCTGATCTTTACGCTCCCCTGTAACATCTCGCCGATTCCGACGACCAAGGAGTGCGCAGGCCCCCGTCCGTTTTCGGGGCAGAAAGGAGGCGCTCATGTGGAAATCGGTATTGCTGCTGTGCGGTGCACTGGCCATCCAGGCTCCTGCGGTTGCTGCGGAGTTGCCGGGCGGAACCGCCATGGACGGCACGGCGGCCAGATGCGAACGTTCCCTGGTGGTCGTGATGCTCAGTCCGACCAACCCGAACGATCCGTTGTTCCCGCCTACCCAGTGGCCGAAATGCACCGCCTGATGTTGCCGGCCGGTGCGCGCCTGTCCCAAGTCCATCCGCTTCCCGGGCGGGCGCCTGTAATGTTTTCGATGCCTCCCCGGTCTATTGCATCAGAAGATGCCGCGAGGAGGTCGAGATGGACACGATCAGCAATGAGGATGTTGCGGAGCAGCGCCGCTATCTCCTGCGCTACGCTCAGCTGCATCTGCGCGATCCGGCGCGGGCCGAGGACGTGGTGCAGGAAACCCTGGCCGCCGCGGTCGAGCAGGGCGGGCGGTTTTCCGGGGGGTCGAGCCTGCGTACCTGGCTTACCGGCATCCTCAAGCACAAGATCATCGACGTGTTTCGCGCCGGCCGGCGCGAGGTGGCCCTGAGCGAGCTTGGCGAGGGAGACGAGGATGGCCGGGACCCGGATGCCCTGTTCAACGCCGCCGGCGCCTGGCAGGCGCCGCCGGCAAACTGGGGCGATCCGTCGCGAACACTGGAGCAGAAGCGCTTCATGGAAACGCTGGAGAAATGCAACGGAGGCCTGCCGGAGCGCTTGGCCCAGGTGTTTACGCTGCGCGAGGTGATGGGTTTGACGACCGAAGAGATCTGCGAGCAGCTGGGCATCACGCCCAACAACTGCAATGTGATGCTGTACCGGGCCCGCATGGGCTTGCGCGATTGCCTGGAAAAGAACTGGTTTGCCGGGGAGGGAAGAACATGATCAGCTGCAAGGAGGTCTCGCGCCTCGTTTCCGAATCTCTGGACCGGCCGCTCACCTTGCGCGAGCGTTTCCGGCTGAAGCTGCACTTGTGGCGCTGCGGGCCCTGCGGCAATTTCGCAGGCCAGATGCGCGCGATGCGGGAAGCGATGCGCAAGCTGGCCGGCTGAGCCACCGCTCCGGCCGATGCCGGCGCCCTGCGTTACAATCCGCCATCCTTTCGACCGGATGGCAGAACGATGACGGGCATGATGACCCTGGGCGGCTTCGCGGCCGTCGGCGGTGGCGCCGCACTGGGCGCCTGGGCACGCTGGGGTCTCGGCGTCGCCCTCAATCCGCTGTTCCCGACCGTCCCGCTTGGCACGCTCGCGGCCAACCTCATCGGCGGCTACCTGGTCGGCTTCGCCGTGGCACTGTTCCACCACCATGCCGGGTTGTCGCCCGAGCTGAAGCTGTTCCTCATCACCGGCTTCCTCGGCGGGCTGACCACCTTCTCGACGTTCTCCGCCGAGGTGGTGGCGCTGATCGAGCGTGCGCAATACGGCTGGGCACTGGCGGCGGCGGGCGGACACCTGATCGGCTCGTTGCTGATGACGGCGCTGGGCATTGCGACTTTCGTCGTCCTGGCCAAATGAAATTCGATGCAGCAGCACGCCTGGCCGCGCGGCCGGCGATCGCCTATGACGACGAGCTGCCGGTCAGCGCGAAGCGCGGCGAGATCGCCGAGGCCATACAAAAAAACCAGGTGGTCATCGTCTGCGGCGAGACCGGCTCGGGCAAGACCACGCAGCTGCCCAAGATCTGCCTCGAGCTCGGCCGCGGCGCCCACGGCCTGATCGGCCACACCCAGCCGCGCCGCATCGCCGCCCGCGCCACCGCGACGCGCATCGCCCAGGAACTGAGGAGCGAGCTCGGCCGCGCCGTCGGCTTCAAGATCCGCTTCACCGACCGCGTCAGCCCCGACAGCTACATCAAGCTGATGACCGACGGCATCCTGCTCGCCGAGACGCAGGGCGACCCGCAGTTGCGGCAGTACGACACGCTGATCATCGACGAGGCGCACGAGCGCAGCCTCAACATCGACTTCCTGCTCGGCTACCTGAAGCACCTCCTGCCGAAGCGCCCCGAGCTGAAGGTCATCGTCACCTCGGC
>WYAY01000087.1 GCA_011526165.1 Sulfuritalea sp. | reverse complement strand
TACGACCAGACGCTGTTCGCCGACGTCGAGCAGGCTTTCGAGATGGGGGCGTGCGCGGTGGGCGCAACCGTCTACTTCGGCTCGCCGGAATCGCGCCGGCAGATCTGGGAGGTGTCGCAGATGTTCAAGCGCGCCCACGAGCTGGGCATGGCGACCATCCTCTGGTGCTATCTGCGCAACAGCGCCTTCAAGCAGGGCGACATGGACTACCACGTCTCCGCCGACATGTCCGGCCAGGCCAACCACCTCGGCGTCACCATCGAGGCGGACATCATCAAGCAGAAGATGGCGGAGAACAACGGCGGCTTCAACGCGCTGAAGTTCAGCAAGACCAGCTCGAAGGTGTATTCGGAGCTCACCACCGACCATCCGATCGACCTGGTGCGCTACCAGGTCGCCTGCTGCTACATGGGCCGCGCCGGCATGATCAACTCCGGCGGCGAATCGAAGGGCTCGGGAGACCTCGCCCAGGCGGTGCGCACGGCGGTGATCAACAAGCGCGCCGGCGGCATGGGCCTGATTTCCGGCCGCAAGGCCTTCCAGAAGCCGATGCAGGAAGGCGTCGCCCTGCTCAACGCCATCCAGGACGTCTATCTCTCGAAAGACGTCACGATCGCCTGATTCCTGGCATGCCCGGCACCCCCTTCCAGCTCGAAGTCAATCCCCAGCTGCCGTCGCGCCTGGCGCGGCTGGAGGAACTCGCCAACAACCTGTGGTACAGCTGGGACCGGCCGACGCGCACCCTCTTCGCGCGCCTGCACCCGAGCCTGTGGGGCTCGGTCGGCCACAGCCCGAAGGCCTTCCTCAAGCGCGTAGACCAGCAGCGCCTGCTGGATGCCGCCGACGACCCGGTGTTCCTCGGCAACTACGCGCGCGTGCTGTCGGCCTACGACACCTATCACAACGAGCCGGCGCGCTCGAACGGCGCCCAGCACCTGCGCCACAACGACCTGGTCGCCTACTTCTGCTTCGAGTTCGGCTTCCACGAGAGCCTGCCGATCTATTCCGGCGGGCTGGGCATCCTCGCCGGCGACCACTGCAAGGCGGCCAGCGACCTGCGCATGCCCTTCATCGCCGTCGGCCTGCTGTTCCGCCAGGGCTATTTCCACCAGACCATCGACAACGAGGGCGTCCAGCACGCCATCTACCGCGATGCCGACTTCGACGACCTGCCGATCGCGCCGGTGCTGCGCGCCGACGGCACCGAGCTGCACATCCAGGTCGAGATGCCCGAGCGGATGGTGGAGGTCAAGGTCTGGCAGGTGCGCGTCGGCCACGTCACGCTGTATCTGCTCGACACCGACTTGGAGCAGAACAGCCCGCACGACCGCGACATCGCCCACCGCCTCTACGGCGGCGACCGCACGACGCGCATCGAGCAGGAGATCATCCTCGGCGTCGGCGGCGTGCGCGCGCTGGTGGCGATGGGGCTCAAGCCTACCGTCTGGCACATCAACGAGGGCCACGCCGCCTTCATGATCCTCGAGCGCATCCGCCACCTCACCACGCAGGGCATCGACATCGCCGCGGCGGTGGAGGCAGTGGCGGCGCACACGGTGTTCACCACCCACACCGCGGTGCCGGCCGGCCACGACCATTTCGGCGACGACATGATCCGCCGCTACTTCGAGCACGCCTGCAAGGAACTCGGCGTGTCGACCGAGCAGCTGCTCGCCCTCGGCCGCGTGCCGGGCGGCCACGAGTTCAACATGACGGCGCTGGCGGTGCGCGGCTCGCGCTTCCACAACGGCGTCTCGCGCATCCACGGCGGCGTCTCGGCGCGCATCCTCGCCGGCCTGTGGCCGCAGATCGAGCCGGACGACAACCCGGTCACCTACGTCACCAACGGCGTGCACGTGCCGACCTTCCTCTCCAACGAGTGGAACGAGCTGTTCGACCGTTTCCTCGGCCCCGGCTGGAGCCAGCGCGTCACCGACAAGAGCTGCTGGGAAGGCATCCACGCCATCCCCGACCACCAGTTCTGGAGCGTGCACCAGTCGCTCAAGGCGCAGATGCTGCATCTCGTGCGCCACCGCGTCGCCGAGCAGCACGCGCGCAATCACGGCTCGGAAGCCCACCTCGACCGCCTGCTCAAGCTGGCCAATCCGGACAATCCGAACGTGCTGACGATCGGCTTCGCCCGCCGCTTCGCCACCTACAAGCGCGCCGCGCTGCTGTTCGAGAACCTGGACTGGCTGCGCGAGATCCTCTGCGACCCGCAGCGGCCGGTGCTGTTCCTCTTCGCCGGCAAGGCGCATCCGGCCGACCAGCCCGGCCAGGCCCTGATCCGCCGCGTCATCGAGGTCTCGCGCATGCCGGAGTTCGAGGGCAAGATCCTGGTGGTGGAAGGCTACGACCTGCGCTTCGCGCGGCGGCTGGTTTCCGGCGTCGACGTCTGGCTCAACAACCCGCAGTATCCCCTGGAGGCCTGCGGCACCTCGGGCATGAAGGCGGCCATCAACGGCATCCCCAACCTGTCGGTGCTGGACGGCTGGTGGGGCGAGGGCTACGACGGCAAGAACGGCTGGGGCATCAAGCCGGCCTCCGGCACGCTGGACGAGGCGCGCCGCAACCACGAGGAGGCGCGCACCCTCTACGAGATCCTGCAGGACAGCGTTATCCCGCTCTATTACGGCTGGGGGCCGATGGGCTACTCGCCGGGGTGGGTAGCGATGGCCAAGCACTCCATCGCCTCGCTGCTGCCGCGCTTCAACTCGACGCGCATGCTGTCCGATTACCTGTCGCGCTTCTACGTGCCGGCTTCGCACCAGTACCGCCGCCTGTCGCAGGACGATCACGCCGGCGCGCGCGCGCTGGCGCAATGGAAGTCGCGCGTGCGCGCCGCCTGGCCGCATGTCGCCCTGCGCCGGCAGGACGCGCCGAAGCGGCGCATTCGCTTCGGCGAGAGCCTGCGTTTCGAGGTGGCGGTCAACCTGGGCGGTTTGCAGCCCGGCGACGTGGTGGTGGAGCTGCTGCTCGGCCGGCCCGCCGGCGGCAACCAGCCGAAGAAGGCGCGCAGCCACCGCTTCCGGCACGAGCGGACGCTCGACAGCGGCGAGCAGCTCTACGCCCTCGAACTGCAGCCGGAGTATTGCGGCAAGATCGAGTACCGCATCCGCATCCATCCCCATCACGAGCTGCTGACGCATCCCTTCGAAATGGGCATGATGGTCTGGCTTTGAAAGTCCTCTTCGTCACGCCCGAACTCGCCCCCTGGATGAAGAGCGGCGGGCTGGGTGAAATCTCCTGGTCGCTGCCGGGGGCGCTCATCGAGGCCGGCGTGGATGCGCGCATCTTGGTGCCGGCCTACGCGCCGCTGCGCCGCGCCTTCCCGGCAGCAAGGCCCGTCGCGGAGTTTCCCTTCCCCGGCGGCGCGCTCGCGCCGGCACGGCTGCTCGAAGCCAGGGCCGACAACGGCCTGCCGCTGCTGCTGCTCGACTGCGAGCAGTACTACCTGCGCGAAGGCACCGCCTACCTCGACGCCGACGGCAACGACTTCGGCGACAACCACCTGCGCTTCGGCCTGCTCTCCAGGATTGCCGCCCTGCTCGGCAGCGGCGAAAGCCCGCTCGCCTGGCGCCCGGACGTCCTGCACTGCAACGACTGGCCGTGCGGGCTGGCACCGGCCCATCTTCACTTCATGGGCGGCACGAAGGCGGCAACGGTGATGTCGATCCACAACCTGGCCTTCCAGGGCATCTATCCCGCCGACACGCTGGGCGCGCTCGGCCTGCCGCCCGAGTCCTTCGCCATGGACGGCGTCGAGTACTGGGGCAAGCTTTCCTTCATGAAAGCCGGCCTGCACTACGCCGAGCGCATCACCACCGTCAGCCCGCGCTATGCCGAGGAAATCCAGACGGAAGCCTACGGCTACGGCTTCGCCGGCCTGCTGCGCTGGCGGCGGGACGCGCTCACCGGCATCCTCAACGGCATCGACACGAAAGTGTGGGATCCGGCCACCGACCCGTATCTGCCGCGCCGCTACGAGTTCGCCCACCTGAAGGGGAAGGAGGCCTGCAAGGCCGCCCTGCGCGAGCGCTTCGGCCTGAATGCGGAGTTTTCCATGCCGCTGCTCGGCGCCGTCTGCCGCATCACGCAGCAGAAGGGCATCGACCTGCTGCTCGAGATCGGCGACCAGATCGCGCAAGTCCCGGCGCAACTCGTCGTGCTCGGCACCGGCGACAGGGGGCTCGAAGCCGCGCTGTCCGGCCTGGCGCAGCGCCATCCCGGCCAGTTTTCCGTCTGGATCGGCTTCGACGACGCACTCGCGCATCTGCTCGAGGCGGGCGCGGACATCTTCCTGATGCCGTCCCGCTTCGAGCCCTGCGGCCTCAACCAGATGTACAGCCTGCGCTACGGCACGCCGCCGCTGGTGCGCAATACCGGCGGGCTGGCCGATACGGTAGTGGATTGCAACGCGGCGTCGCTGGCGACCGGCAGCGCCAACGGCTTCGTCTTCGAGGAAGCCACACCGCAGGCGCTGCTCGAGGCCATCCGCCGCGCCGCCGCCGCCTGGCGCGACAAGCCGCTGTGGCACAAGCTGCAGCGCAACGGCATGGCGCTCGACTTCAGCTGGTCGCGCGCCGCGACGGCCTACAAGGATATCTACACCGGCCTGACGGCCAAAAGGACGAAGAAGAAAGCAGCGGCCAGCGCCCGCAGCGCTGCCGCTAGCTGAGAACGGTGTAGACGCTCTGGAGGATCATGATGAATCCGCCCAGACCGACTGCGCCGACGAGGAGATTGTTGACCAGAGAATTGGTCGCGTTGCGATCGAGCGCCCGTTTGGCGAGCGCCAGCCCGGCGATGATTGCCGTCAGCGCAGCCAGCGTGGCGAGGTTCGGGTCGAGCAGCACCGCACGCACGCGCTCGACCAGCCAGCCGTCCGGCCCGAGGGTGTAGAAAACCGCGCCGCCGATGCCGGCAGCGAGGCAGGTGGCGATCATCAGGGCCGTGAAGGTTTCCCTGGTTTCGTGCAGCAGTCGTTCCATATCGTCACCCTTCGTGTAAAAAGAAGCCGGCGCAGACAGGGCGCGATCGGTTGGCTCAGGACCGATCCCCGAAGGTAGAGGCACCCTGTCTTACGGGCGGCCGGCATTCGTAAAATCGTTTGCTTGCAGTTCCGCCAAGCTCGATGCCTACTATGCAAGCCGTGTGCCAAGCTGCCTTTCTCCTTGTATTACAGAGGGATGCAAAAAATCAGTGGCTGCAGGACGGCGTTTCAGTTAGTCAAACCGTCGGGCGTCGACGACAGCTCGTCGATAGGGAAAGGCTAACTAGTTGAAAACCCGGTGTTGTCGCTTGTCGTTGCGCGGCGACAGGCGGCTAGGCCTTTTCGGCCTTGAACAACGAGGGGGTCAGGTTGTGCCGCTGCAGCAGCTTGTAGAACTCGGTGCGGTTACGCTGCGCCATGCGCGCCGCCTGGGTAACGTTGCCCTCGGTCGTGCGCAGCAGCCGCACAAGGTAGTCGTGCTCGAAGGCACGGCGCGCCTCGTCGAGGGACACCATCATGGTGTTGTCGTCGCGCAGCGCCTGCTGCACTAGCGAGGCCGGCACCACCGGCGTGGTGGATAGCGCCACGGTCTGCTCGACCACGTTGAGCAGCTGGCGCACGTTGCCCGGCCAGGAGGCATTGACGAGCAGCTCCATCGCCTCCGGCGCGAAGGTGCGCGCCGGCTTGCTGTAGCGCCCGGCCAGCTGCTCGACGAAATGCGCGCACAGCAGCGGAATGTCCTCGCGCCGTTCGGACAGGGGCGGCAGCGCCAGCGATACCACGTTCAGCCGGTAGTACAGGTCGGGACGAAAGCCGCCACTGCGAATGCTCTCCGACAGGTCGCGGTGGGTGGCGGAGACGATGCGCACGTCGATCGGCACCGACTCGGTCGAGCCGACCGGGCGCACGCTGCGGTCCTGCAGGGCGCGCAGCAGCTTGGCCTGCAGCGCGAGCGGCATGTCGCCGATCTCGTCGAGGAACAGGGTGCCGCCCTGGGCCGCCTGGAACAGGCCGCGGTGGGCATACAGCGCACCGGAAAAGGCGCCCTTGGCATGGCCGAACAGCTCGCTCTCGAGCAGGTGCTCCGGGATCGCCGCGCAGTTGATCGCCATGAAGGGCCCCTTGGCCCGCGCGCTGGCCAGGTGGATGGCCTGGGCCAGCAGTTCCTTGCCGCTGCCGGAATCGCCGAAGATGAGCACGCTGGCGTCGGAACCGGCCACCAGCTTGGCCTGGCGCAGCACCTCCTCCATGCGCTGGCTGCGCGTGACGATGGCCGCACGCCAGGTTTCGGTCGCGCCGGCGGCTTCAGTGCCACCGGAGAATTTGAGCGCCTGCTCGACCTGGGCCAGCAGATCCTTGCCGTCGAAGGGTTTGGTGAGAAAGCCGAAGACGCCGCGCTGGGTGGCGGCGACGGCGTCGGGGATGGTGCCGTGCGCCGTCAGGATGATCACTGGCAGCGTCGGCATGGCGCCATGGATGCGCTCGAACAACGCCATGCCGTCCATGCCCTCCATGCGCAGGTCGGTGATGACCAGCCGCGGGCGTGCCACCGCCAACTGGGCGAGCGCCTGTGCGCCGCTTTCGGCCGTCTGCACCGCGTAGCCGGCCGCCGTCAGGCGCAGGGTGATCAGCTTGAGAAGGTCCCGGTCGTCATCGACCAGGAGAATGGAGGTTTTCGCTTCGTTCATTTTTTCCGTGGCTGGCGTTCGCGCAATCCGCGCTCGATGGCCAGCATGGCATCCAGTTTATGTTGCAATTCCTCGGCGCGCTTCTGCTCGCGCTGCCGCTCGGCGACCAGTTTCTGCAGCAGGACAACCAGATGGCGGCGCGGCGAGACAGACGGCGCCTTGCGGCTGTCGGCGCCGTCGAGCAGGGCCAGCAGCCTGGCATCGTCGCTCCAGTTCGTCCCCGGCACGCACAGCAACAGGGCCAGGCGCAGGCGCGCCAGTTCGCTGCGCTCGCGGGCAAAGGCCTGGCTGGCGTTCTGATACTCCCGCCTCAATTCCTCCTGAGGCATCGCCTGCAGATCCTGATAGTATGCCAGCAAGGCCGCCACCTCCGCATTTTCCCTCCCATAGTCCACCGCGGGCGTGGACGCAGCGTCCAGCGCGGGCGGTTCGGGCGCAGCGCCCGGAAACAGCGCGCAACCTCCCATGGCGAGCGCCACGGCGATTCCCCACAAGAACTTCACATCAGCCCTTCTTTTCCCAGTTGAGCGGCAGCACGACGCGGAAATGACCGCCCTTGCCCCCCTCGACGATCTCGATTTTGCCACGGTGGGCAAGGACATACTCCTTGGCAATGGCCAGACCGAGGCCGCTGCCCTTGACGGTGCCGCGTCGCGCCCTTGTGCCGCGGAAAAACGGCTCGAAGACGCGCTCGCGCTCTTCCGCGGCAACGCCGGGACCGTCGTCGATGACATCGAGGACCGCCCTTCCCTCGCGCGTCGTCAGCCCGACGTGGATGACGCCCTCGCGCGGTGAAAACTTGATGGCGTTGGTGATCAGGTTGTCCACCACCACGCGCAGCTTGTCGGCGTCCCCTTCCACCAGCACCGGCGCCAGCTTGCGCTCGAAGCGGATGGCGCGCGCCGCCGCCACCAGACGATGCGTGCGCAGCACCTGGGTGCACACCACGTCGAGCGCGACAGGCTGCGGATCGATGCTGCCGGCGGCAAAGCCGGCCTGCTGGTAATTGATCAATTCCTCGATCAGCTGCTGCAGGCGGCGGCTGTTCTGGTCGATGATGTCGATGATGGTCTTCTGCTGCTCGCTGAGCGGCCCGGGCACGCCCTCGCCGAGCAGCTGCGCGCCCTCGCGGATGGCCGTCAGCGGCGTCTTCAGGTCGTGCGAGACATGGCGCAGAAAGCGGTTCTTCTGCTCTTCCAGCTCTGCCAGGCGCCTTCGCAGCCAGTCGAGCCGCCGCCCGAGATAGGCCAGGTCCTGCGGTCCGGTCACCGTCACGCCGTCGGTGTAATCGGCGCGGCCGATGGTGCGGATGGCCCGATCGAACTGCTTGAGCTGGCTGGAAATGATGGCACGAAACCACAAGGCGATCCCGAGCGTCACCGGAATCGCCGCAAACAATTGCCACATCAGCGTGCTGCGCGCATCGAGCGCCGTGGTGCGCAGATGTTCGACCTCGACGTCGATCAAATGGCTGCTCGTTGAAAGGACCGTTTGCGCCTGCCTGGCAATCGCTAAAAGCTCCTCCGGCGACACGGCAGCCCCCTCCCCCAGCCGGTCCAGCAGCCCGCGCTCTTGCTCGAGCATGCCCTGTAGGCCGGCGCGGCTGGTCTCGTCGAGCGGCAGCCGGGCGTATTCCTGCGCCGCCTGCACGAACTCGCCGCGCAGGCGGCGGTAGTCGTCGAGCAGGCTGCGCTCGCGCAGCACGAGGTACTGGCGCAGGGCCCGCTCCATGCCGGTCAGCGTCTCGGTCATCTCGCGGCTGGCGCGCGTCGCCACGGCGGCCTCGCGCACCGCCCGCTCGCTCTGCTCGGCCAGCCGCTGCACGTTTATGGCGGCGTTGCCGAGGGCAAAGACCAGGGGCAGCAGCGCCAGCCCGAAGCCGATCAGGATCAGGCGCAGGAAGGATTTAGGGTAAAAGCGGTTCACTCGGTATAATTCCGGCGCTTCTGCATTCCATCTTTTTTCACGATATCACATCGCGATGTCGCAGCCCCGCAAGCCCCGCGTCTCCCTCATCGCCGCCGTGGCGGCAAACGGCGTCATCGGCGACAACAATGCCCTGCCCTGGCGCCTGCCGGAAGACCTCAGGCGCTTCAAGGCGCTGACGCTGGGCCACCCCGTGATCATGGGTCGCAAGACCTTCGAGTCGATCGGCCGCCCGCTGCCAGGCAGGCGCAACATCGTCATCTCGCGCAACAGGGAATATGCGGCGGCAGGCTGCGAGGTGGCGGCCTCCCTCGAAGCCGCGCTCGAGGCCTGCCGGAACGGAAGCGACGAGGTCTTCATCATCGGCGGCGCGCAAATCTATGCCGAGGCGCTGCCGCTGGCGCAGCGGCTCTACATGACTGAAGTTCATTGCGCCTTCGAGGGGGATGCGCATTTCCCCGCCTTTGACCGCCGCGAATGGAACGAAATACAACGTGAACCGTGCATCTCGGAAAACGGCATGAACTGCGATTTTCTCATTTACGAGCGCATCGGAGCCGCTGCGCTTGATGGACTGCCGTGACTGGTCACTCGCCAGAGGCGCGCCAATGTGATCGCCAGCGGATCACGCAGAGCACCCCGATAGAGACATAGATGAACATGGCCGTTACCAACGTCGCGATCTGCCAGACTGGTGGTGCCATACGCGCCATCAGTGCCAGCAAGCCCGATCCAGCCATCAGGGCATAGTAGAAAACGGCAGTCCTGCGGTGGCCCCACCCCATTCTCACCAAGCGCTGATAGCAGTGCTCCCGATGTGGCTTCCAGAACTGCTCGCCGCGTACCATGCGTGCGATCAGGGTAACTGTGGCATCTACAATGAAAGGCGAAAAGACGAGCAACGGAAACCAGGCTGGCCACAAGCTTGACTGCCAGCCCAAGTAGCCAAGCACTCCCGCAAGAAATCCCAATGGAATGGAACCGCAATCGCCTAGAAACACTTTCGCCGGGGGAAAGTTGAAAGCAAGGAATCCCGTTGCCGCCGCTGCCACGCTAAACGCCATCGCTGCCATGCTGGCATCACCTTCTGCCAGGGCGGCCAAACCATAGCAACTGAAACCAAGTAATGTCATGCCTCCGGCTAGGCCGTCGGCACCATCCATGAAGTTATACAGGTTCGTCATCCAGACCAAGGCAACAACCAGCAGAATAGACTGCAAAGTTCCTTGTTCCTGTGCCCCGGCATAAAACAGCACCGCCGTCACTGCCGCTAAAAAATGCGCAAACAACCTGAACAAGACCGGCAGTTCCCGAATATCGTCGGCTAGAGAAATCAATGCCAGCAACAGGGTCGCAGTCAGTAGCCAAGGGGAAACACGGCTGTATGTCATCATCCAGCCCACGACCACTCCAGCGGTTACTGCCACACCCCCAATACGCGGAATCGGCCTCTTGTGCAGGGATCGATCATTGGGCTCATCCAGTGGCAGCTTCCACTTGCCGTCCAGAAGTACGACGATAATGCCGGCGGAAGCAATCAGGGAGGCAATAGGCGCGACAAGCAGCGGCAAGCTTTCAATCAATGCCATAACTTCCAGGAAATCACCCACTCAGGGCCAGAATGCCCGCGGAGCATAACCCAAATCGCGCCGCGCTTCCGCGTTATCGAAGACTAAATCTTCGTTCATGCGATGCACCATGCCCATGTTGATGGCAGCACCGCTCCCGGACATCCGAGATAGATATGCCGCCAGACGCCAGACGAACAAGGGCAACTGGATGATGCGGGGCGTCCTGCCTTGCGCGCGAAAAATAACTGCCACCATGTTCCGATAGGTTAACGCCTCTCCGCCTGATAAATTATAGCCATGCTGAAGAGCTGCAGGGCTGTCGAGAGCAGCCAGGCAAGCTGCAGCCAAGTCGGCGGCATGCACCGGTTGTCGGAGGCCATTTGCAGGCCCGGCAACCGGAAAAAAGCCGAATCGCCTTACGAAGGAAGCAATTCGTGTTACGTTCAAATCATTGCCGCCACCGTAGATGAGCGTGGGCCGCAAAACTGTCCAGCCGATTCCATATCGGTCACACTCTTTGGCGAATCGCGTTTCTGCTTGCGCCAGCTTTTCTGCCAGGCGTCTTTCCCCAGCGTAGCGCGAATGGATTTTTGTAAAGCGGCTCGTTGAACTGAATGCCACTATTCGGCCAACCCCCAAGGCCGCGAAGTCGCCGATGCGGGGCGGTAGCAACCATATAGGCGCAAGGTGCAGCAAGCCTTCGGCCCGAATCACTGGCAGCCCTGCACCGCTGCCGATGTCAACGGTGTACCAGTCGACGCCCGCCGTGGACGTCACCGGTGGGTTGCGGCTGAAAGCATGAACCGCAATCCCGCTCTCTATCAAACGAGGCAACAGGAACGTCGCCAATTGGCTAGTAGCGCCAGTCACGCAGATGCTGCGCCATGTGCATCCGCGCGGCTTCTCTCCCTGCATGGGTAGATGCGCCTAAAGCAAGCGCCTGATGCTGCGCCTCATAGCGACAAAGCAGAAATGCAGCCAAACTCCAGACGACACCAACAACACGACAAGGCGGGGATAACGATCGAAAAGGAACTTGCGGTAAAACCGCAGCATGCCTCGATGCTTGTGCCACTCAACGCTCACGGGCCTGGCCGCGCTACTGACGCCTTTGAAATGGGTAATATCAGTGCTAGGCACGAAAAACACCTTGAAGCCGCCTTGCCGAAAGCGCATACACCAGTCGAGATCTTCGCAGTGAAGGAAATACCCCTCGTCCAGCGGGCCGACGGCTTCAAGGGCAGACCGCCTCACGAACATGAAGGCACCGGAAATCGCCTCGACTTCAATTG
>WYAY01000086.1 GCA_011526165.1 Sulfuritalea sp. | reverse complement strand
CGCCAGATGTGGGTGCGGTCGGGGAAGGCGCGCAGCGGCGTGCCGTCGCGCGCCACCACCACCTGGGCATGCGGCGCCGACCGCCCCGGCAGGGGCGGCGGGAACAGCTGGTCCGCCAGGAGCAGCAGGGCGAGGGCGGCGGCCAGCGACAGCCGCAGGGCGCGCATGGCCGCTTACTTTTTCGCGCCGGCCGCTTCTCCCAGGCCGTCGCCGATCTCCAGCATGTCGCCGCCGCCGGCGAGGCCGTAGATCTGCGGCTGGTACATGTCCTCGACGTAGGTCGGCGGCACGACGAAGCGGCCCGGCGTGACGACGCGGGCGCGGTAGAAGAAGTTCATCTCCCGGTCCAGCCGGGCCGCCACCACGAAGCGGTCGTCGCGGAATTCGACGTGCTTGATGCGGATGTCCTGCATCGCCTGACGCGGGTCGATGCCGGCGACGGTGGCCTGCACCTGCTCGCCCTGCACGATGTTGGCGTTCTCGATCTCGAGGCCGGCCGGGATGTAGTCCACCACCAGGCCGTTGGCGTAGCGCCCGGCGGTCTTGACGTTCAGGCGCACGATCACGGTCTCGCCCACGCGCAGGGCGCGGTTGCCCAGGTTGCCCAAGGGCTTGCCGTCGGCGCCGTACCACTCGCGCTTGACATTGAAGACGTCGGTGCGCGCGGCCGGCATCTTCGCCGGATTGCCGGCGAAGTTCAGCTCGACGAAGAGCCGCTCCTTGTGCGTGTTGCGGATTTTCACCCCGGCGGCGATCTCGCCGGCCGACAGGGGCTGGAACTGCGTGCCCTTGCCGCCGACCGACTGCGGCTTGCCCGCCGCGATCATTTCCGCCGTCCATGCATCGCCGGCCTGGTCGGCGAACTGGCGGCCGAGCAGGAACAGGGCAAGTTTCTCCTGCGTGCTGTAGTAGCGGTTGCGCTCCATCTCGCCGGCCACCTGGCTGACCAGGTTCTCGCGGCCGTCCGGGTTGAGCTTGTGCTTTTCCAGCAGCACGTACATCAGCGCCCAGTCGCGCAGGTTGCTGCCGTAGTCGCCCCACCAGTAGTTGCCGCTGCGCGGCTTCTTCAGGCCGGCTTCGATGGCGCTCCTGGCGCGCGCATCGTCGCCCATCAGCTTGAGGGCCAGGCCCAGGTGCACCAGGCCGAGGCCGGAATGCGAGGCAGCCTGCGATTCGTGCAGCTGGCGCAGGGTGGCCAGCGGCGCCTTGCCCTGGCGCGCCAGGACGTAGGCGCCGTAGGCCAGCACGCCGAAGCGGCCGGAGCCGGCGTAGCGGGTGTCGTTCCACACCGAGTTCTCGTTGTAGTTCACCGGCCCGCTCGGCAGGCCGGCGACGCCTTCCTGCAATCCCTTGAGGAGGAATTCGACGGCGCGCTTCTCCATCTCGGCCGGCACGTTGAAGCCCTGCTCGCGCGCATCGGTGAGGAAATGGGTGATGTAGGCCGAGAGCCAGTACTGGTACTCGGAGAGGTTCCCCCACAGGCTGAAGCCGCCGTTGGGCGCCTGCATGCCGGCCAGGCGCGCGATGGCCTTCTCCAGCATCTCGGCGCGTTGCGCCTGCGTGTAGGGCTTGAGGCCGAACTGCCTGGCGCCCGTCTCGTCGATGAAGACGTGCGGGTAGGCGGTGCTGGTGGTCTGCTCGCCGCAGCCGTAGGGATAGGTGAGGAGGCCCTGCACGGCGCTGCGCACGTCGATGGGCGCCTTGTCGGAGATGGCGAGTGTCGCGGCGACGGTCTGGCGGTAGAAGCCGCCGACCTCGGCATCGCGGATCTCGACGGTCTCGCCGGGCGCCACGACCACGCGCCGCATGACCGACTGGCGCGGCGTCGGCGCCTGCACCTGCAGCGGGAAGCTGCGGTCGAGCCGGGTCTGCGCGCCTTCCACGCGCACCTGCACCTCGGTCAGCCCGATGGCCGTGCCGGCCTCGATGGGCACGCGCAGGATGCGCTTCTGCCGGTCCTTGAGCGAGACCTTCTGCGTGCCGTTCCTGATCAGCAGGCCGTCGCGGCTGCTGACGGCGATGCTGACTTCCTGGTTCGCGCCGGCGAGGTTCTGCACGTCCATCGCCAGCACGGCGCTGTCGCCGACGGAGAGGAAGCGCGGCGTCGCCAGTTCCACCACCAGTGGGGCGGCGACGGTGACCTCCGCCTCCTGCATGCCGTAGCGTTCGCCGGCCGCCGCCACCGCCATCAGGCGCAGGCTGCCGTTGAAGTCGGGCACCGGCAGGCTGATCTCCGCCTCGCCCTTGGCGTCGAGCGCGACCGGGCCGCTGAAGAGGTCGATCAGGCGCACCTTGCTGGGCAGGCTGCGCGTCGGCTTCGGCGCCGCGTCGCCGCCGAACTTGAGCTTGCCCTTCTGGCCGTCCATCTTCTCGATCAGGCGGCCGTAGATGTCGTAGGCGTCGGCGCCGTAGCGCAGCTTGGCGAAGAAGAAGCCGAACGGATCGGGGCTGGCAAAGCGGGTGATGTTGAGGATGCCGACGTCCACCGCGGACAGCGTCACCATCGTCTTCTGATCCGCCGCTTCCGGCACTTTCACCTTCACCTTGAGCGGGCGGTTCGGCTCCATTTTCTTCGGCGCGTCGAGCGTGACGCCGAGCTTGCGGTTGCCGCGTTCGAGCGGCAGGTGCACGAGGCCGATCGAGCGCGCCGGCGTCACTTTCTCGCCGGCATTGCCGGGGCGCAGGACCGTCACCGAGACGTAGAGGTCGTGGCGCTTCCAGTCCTTGTCGAGCGGGATGTCGATCTCGGTGCCGCCGGCGGCGACCGGCAGGCGGCGCACCCAGAGGGCCTTGTCGCCTTCCACCGTCACCAGCGCCTCGCCGGCGTGCGGCGGCGTGATGGTCAGGCGCGCCTTCTCGCCGTCGGCGTAGGCCGGCTTGTCGAGCTTGAGCGCGACGCGGTCCGGCCGCACGCCCTGCGT
>WYAY01000085.1 GCA_011526165.1 Sulfuritalea sp. | reverse complement strand
GCTAGAGAAACAAGATTACGAGCCGATTAAACCAAGTCGACCGGACAACTCGGCCCTCTCCCCCCCTCTAAAAGTCAGTCTCCGCGATACGGCGGCTGCGTCTTGCCCTTCGGTGAAAGACGGGCGCATACTTGCCGGGCATCAGGCAGAACAATACGATTAACCCGCCATGGCCAAAGCTCTCATACATTGCACGACCATGTTTGGAATTGCCGTGGCTTTGCATTCTTTATCAATCGACTGCAAAGCTGAGCAGCCCGTCAAGCTGCAGCCGGGGCAATATGGATTTGATTGGCTGCATCCGATTGCGGCTCGATGTATCAAGGCTACCCGACAGAATATCGGACGATTCGGACTTTGCAGCTACGATAGCGAAAAACACAGTTTCGGATTGGAGTACCCCGCAACATCCTGCCGTCCCCGCAAAGGCGTCGAATACCTGTTCTATGCGACCCAAACCCAATGCAAGGATGCCTTGCTGACCATGAAAGCGAATGCGCCTTGACGAGCAAAACGATAATTGGAACTTTTTATGATGGAGGTAACGATGTTCGAATCAATTGCCCAAAAAGTATTCGCGTTGCTTGTCGTTACCGTCGTCATGGCCGGAGGAATGTTCTCCAGCCCGGCATTTTCCGCTCCACCAGACCCCGTACAGTCCCGCAAGGAACTGAAGGCCATGGGAGTGGAATACAACGGGCGGGAGTTTGCAAAGGCTGCAGGAAACGGTGACATGACCGCAGTCAGGTTGTTTCTCGACTCGGGAATGGATGTCAATGAAGGTGGCGGAGCGGCACTGGGTCTGGCGGCAGGCAGGGGGCGTCTCGACATGGTCAAATTCCTTCTGTCGAAAGGCGCCAAACCGACCTCCAATGCGCTCCAGAACGCTCGGACTCGAGGGCATAAGGATATTGAGCGGGTGCTTGTGGAAGCCGGAGCCAAGGAATAACAGCAAGATAATTTGCCGCGGAAACCCATACCCCGGCAGAGTCGACGCATCCCTTCGCCGTTCTGCAGGAACTGACTTCACCTCGAAAAATACCTCTCCCCCACCCACCCCCTAACCGGGCGAGGGGAAATCAGCTGCGACTGGCGCGCTCGACGCCGCCGATGTCGCCGATCAGCTTGAGCGCGCGCGCGAGCTGCGCCACGCCGCCCACTTCGATGGTGAAGCCCATGCGGGCATTGCCCTGCTTCGTCTGCGTGCGCACCGCCGTGACGTTGATCTTCTCGCGCGAAAGCACTTCGGAGATGTCGCGCAGCAGGCCCTGGCGGTCCTGCGCCTCGACGACGATGTCGACCGGATAGAGCGCGTCGGCGCCGCCGCCCCATTCGGCACTGATGACGCGCTCGGGGTTGCGCGCGCTGATGTTGCGGAAGTTGGCGCACTCCAGGCGGTGGATGGAGACGCCCTTGCCGCGCGTGACGAAGCCGGCGATGGCGTCCGGCGGCGCCGGTTTGCAGCAGCGGCCGAGCTGGGTCATTAGCTTGTCCACGCCGACGATCAGCACACGGCTGGCCGTCGCGGTGGCCTTGCTGCGCCGGGTCTGGATCGCCGGTGCTTCCGGCGCCGCCTCCGGTTCGCCGCGCAGCGCGACCTGCAACTGGCGCGAGCCGACTTCGTTCCTCGCCGCGGCGAGGAAGAGCGCGTCGGCATTGGCCAGGCCGAGCTTGTGCGCCAGCTCGTCGAGCTTGGCGCCGGTCTGGCCCTCGCGCTGCATCTCGCGTGTGACGATCGAGCGGCCCTGCGCCAGCATCTCGGCCTCTTCCTGCGCGGCGAACCACTGCCGCACCTTGGACTTGGCGCGCGAGGTGGCGAGGTAGCCCTGCTCAGGCTGCAGCCAGTCGCGCGATGGGCCGCCCTGCTTGACGGCGACGATCTCGACGGTCTGGCCGTTCTCCAGCGGCGTGTTGAGCGGCACCAGCGCGCCATTCACCCTGGCGCCGCGGCAGCGGTGGCCGAGGTCGGTGTGCAGGCGGTAGGCGAAGTCCACCGGCGTCGCGCCGCGCGCCAGGTCGATGACGCGGCCCTGCGGCGTCATGACGTAGAGGGTGTCGTCGAGGGCGGCACGCTTGAACTGGCGCACCCATTCTGACGAGTCACTGATCTCGTCGCGCCACGACAGCAGCTGGCGCAGCCAGGCGATCTTGTCGTCGTAGCGCGCGTCCTGGCCGGCGCCCTCCTTGTAGCGCCAGTGCGCGGCGACGCCCAGCTCGGCGTGGCGGTGCATCTCGTGGGTGCGGATCTGCACTTCCAGCGCGCGCGCGCCCGGGCCGATCACGGCGGTGTGCAGCGAACGGTAGTTATTCCCCTTCGGATGCGAGATGTAATCGTCGAACTCCTTCGGGATCGGCTGCCAGATGTGGTGCACGATGCCGAGCACGGTGTAGCAGTCCTTGACTTCGCCCACCAGCACGCGCAGCGCGCGCACGTCGTAGACCTCGGCGAAGTCGATGTTCTTCGACTTCATCTTGCTGTAGATGCTGTAGATGTGCTTCGGCCGGCCGGCCACCTCGGCCTTGATTCCGGCGGCGGCGAGCTCGTCGCGCAGGCGGGCAATGGCTTCCTCGATGAAGGACTCGCGCTCGACGCGGCGCTCGTCGAGCATCTTCGCGATGCGCTTGTAGGTGTCCGGCTCGAGGAAGCGGAAGGCGAGGTCCTCCAGCTCCCACTTCAGGTGCCAGACGCCGATGCGGTTGGCGAGCGGCGCGTAGATGTCGAGGCTCTCGCGCGCCATCTCGGCGCGTTCGACCTCGGGATGCTCGGCGAGGTAGCGCAGGGTCTGCGTGCGGCTGGCCAGGCGCAGCAGCACGACGCGGATGTCCTCCGACATCGCCAGCAGCATCTTGCGCAGCACCTCGGCCTGGGCCTTGGCGCCCGGCGTGCGCTCGCCGACGCCGGGGGCGAGACGCAGGCCCTTCAGGCGGCGCAGGCCGTCGACCAGGTCGGCGACCGGCTGGCCGAAGCGGGCGGCGAGCTTATCCGGAGCGTCCTCGATGTAGTCCGACACCGCGAAGAGCAGCGCGGCGAGGCGCGTGTCGAGGTCGAGCTTGAGCGCGGCCGCCACCAGCGCCATGCCGAGGGCGTGCTGCCAGATCGGCTCGCCGGTGCCGAGCGTCGTCGCGCCATAGAGTTCGGCGGCGAAGTCGGCGGCCCGGACGAGCGCATCGCGCGCCTCGGGCGGCAGCCCCTCGGCAAGCAGCTCGAGCGGCGCCTCGTCGGCGCCGGCCTGGGCGATGGAATGGGTGACGGAGACCACGTGCGGAAAGGGATGAGGCCGATGGACGAATTATCGCCGAAAAGCGCCCCTCTCCCCTACCCCTCTCCTCGCTGGCGGGGAGAGGAAACGCTCCGTTCGCCGTATCGCGGGGACTGACTTTTGCTAGCGCCGCGCGGCCTTGCGCGCGGGCTTCGCGGCCGGCTTGCCGGGCAGCTCGCCGCCGGCCTTCTCCACCAGGCCGTCGAGGGCGTCGCCCAGGGTCGGGCGCTCCTCGCGGTAGTAGAGGCCGAGGGCCGGGGTCGCGTCGTCCATGGCATAACGCATCGCCGCCAGGCGGTCGGACGGGTCGTGGTCGTCCGGCAGGTCGCGCACCTGCATGCCGAGGTTCTGGTAGGTGCGGTGCGTCTTGTCGAAGGTTACGCAGGGCGAGAGGATGTGCAGGTAGGAAAAGCCGCGGTGCGCCATCGCCTGCGTGATCATCTTCTTCAGGTGGTCGGGCCGGCCGGCGTAGGCCTGGCCGACCCAGCTGGCGCCGTAGGAGAGCACCATCAGCAGCGGGTTGAGCGGCCGGTCGGGGTTTTCATAGGGGCTGGTCGGCGTGCGGAAGCCGGTCGCCGAGGTCGGCGAGGTCTGCCCCTTGGTGAGGCCGTAGATGCCGTTGTCGAAGAGCAGGTAGGTCATGTCGACGTTGCGCCGCGCCGCGTGCGGCACATGGCCGCCGCCGATGGCGAAGCCGTCGCCGTCGCCGCCCACCGCCACCACCGTCAGCGCCTCGTTGGCCGTCTTGACGCCGGTGGCCACCGGCAGCGCGCGGCCGTGCAGGGTGTGCATGCCGTAGGTGTTCACGAAGAACGGGAAGCGCGAGGAACAGCCGATGCCGGAGACCACCACGGCGTTCTCGTTGGGAATGCCCAGTTCGCACAGCGAGGCGGCCACCGCCTCGACGATGGAAAAATAGCCGCAGCCCGGGCACCAGGTCGGCAGGGTCTTCGAACGGTAGTCGAGCCGCCCGCTCTCCTCGACTTCCTTCAGCTTCTCTTCGAGATATACAGGTTTGATGTCGCCCATTCCAGTCTCCTCAGGCCGCCTTCTGCGCAGCCTTGTTTCCCGCCAGCCGGCGGATTTCCTCGAGAATCTCCTCGACCTTCATCGGCTCGCCCGGCACGCGGTCGAGGCGTGTCACCGGCCGCGCGATATTCGCCTGCAGCAGGTTGGCGAACTGGCCCTGGTAGTTCAGTTCCGGCACCAGCACCTCCCTGCAGTCGGCCATGAACGACGCCACCCCCTCCGTCGGGAAGGGCGAGAGCATCACCACCTTCATCGCCGCGCAGCGGATGCCTTCGGCGCGCGCCTTCAGCATCGCTTCCAGGCATTCGCCGAAGTTCGAGCCCCAGGACATCACGCCGACGTCCACCGGCCCCTCATCGCCGAAGCGCTTGAACTTGGTGAAATCGGGGTGGTTCAGGGCGAGCTTGAGCTTCTCGTGGCGCTTGCGGCTCATCGCCGCGTGCAACTCCGCGGAATCGTTGGGGCGGCCCAGCTCGTTGTGCTCGAGGCCGGTCACCACGTGCATGCCGCCTTTCTCGCCCGGAACGGCGCGCGGGCTGATGTCGTCGCCGCCGAGCGCATAGCGCTTGTATTGCGCGCCGGCGGCCTGCTTGCCCGGCCGGCGGTTAAGGTCGGCCTCAAAGGGCGGCCGCGCCGGGAACACCACCGTCTCGTAGCGGTTGGAGAGGTACAGGTCGATCAGCACGATCACCGGCGTCTGGTAGGCTTCGGCCATCTCGAAGGCCTTGCCGGCGCAGCGGTAGCAGCCGTCGACGTTGGTCGGCGCGATGACGATGCGCGGCGCGTCGCCGTGGCCGCCGTACACCGCCATGTGCAGGTCGGACTGCTCGGTCTTGGTCGGCATGCCGGTGGAGGGCCCGCCGCGCTGCGAGACGAAGAGCACGGCCGGCACCTCGCCGATGACGCCCATGCCGAGCATCTCGGCCATCAGCGACAGGCCGGGGCCGGAGGTCGACGTCGCCGCGCGCGCGCCGGCGAAGCCGGCGCCGATGACGGCGGAGATCGCCGAGATCTCGTCCTCGGTCTGCAGCAGGCGGCCGCCGCGCTTCGGCATCTCGCTGGCGAGCCGCTCCATGATCGAGGTGGCCGGCGTGATCGGGTAGCCGAAGAAGGTGTCGATGCCGGCATCCAACGCGCCGCGCACGATGGCGGCGTTGCCGTTGATCATTTCCACCGTGGCGCCGGCCACCACCGTGGCCACCGGCGGGCCGAAGCTCACGTCGTCGAGCTTGAAGGTCTTCGCGGCGTAGTCGAGACCGGCCTTGAAGGCGGCCTCGCTGGCTTCCACCGCCGCGGCCTTGTTCCTGAACTTCTTGCCGATGGCCTTGCGGAAGCCTTCGGCCGGCAGGTTGAAGAGGCCGGCGATGAAGCCGAGCACGACGATGTTGCGCGAGCGGTTGGCGCCAGTGCTCTTCTCCGACAGCTCGCGGATCGGCAGCGGATAGGGTAGCTGGCCCGGCCCGATATGGGCGCTCATGTGTCCGCCCTCGGGCAGCCTGACGATGGAGCCCTGCTCGTAGATGACGGCGCCGCAGTCGCGCACTTCATTGGCGTGCGCGATGGCGTGGCTGTCGTCGAGCGAGACCAGCACGTCGGACTTGTGCTTGAGCGAGTAGGCCTGCTCGGTGGTGATGCGCATGCGCGCGATGCACTTGCCGAAGCCGCGGATCTCGGGCGGGTAGACGTCGAAGCTGATCACCTTGTAGCCCATGCCGGCCAGCGCGTTCCTGAGGATTTCGCCGGCGGCGATGGTGCCGTCGCCGGCCGAGCCGACGATGGAAATCTGGATGTCTGTAGCCATTACTCGTATTCCCAGAAAGGGGACTGCAGTTTGCCCTGGCCGTCGATGCGCAGCTTCTCGTCCTGCACCGGCACCCAGGGCTCGTCGCCGCCGGTGATGTTGCGCGCGGCGAGCTCGCCCATCGCCCGCACGTTCTTCCAGCCGTAGAAGAAGCGGTAGCGCTTCTCGGCGTCGGACCAGATCTGGCAGACGTCGCCGGCGGCGTAGATGCCCTCGCCGGTGGTGCGCAGGGCCGGGTTCACCAGCAGGCCGCGCTCGATGTCGGTGCCGGAGCCGAGCATGAACTCGACCGAGGGCGACAGGCCGAAGAAGGGCATCACGACGTCGCCGTACAGCTCGGTGCCATCCTTGAACAGCACGCGCCGCGCCGAGAGGCCCCTGGCGCCCTGCTCGATGGAGGCGATGCCGCCGGCGTCGGCGGCCTCGACCACCTCGACGCCCATCTTCTCCAGGGCAGCGATCAGGCCCGGCCGCTCGTCTTCGTCCACCTCGTGCGGCCAGAAGGTCTGCGGGCCAGCCACCAGGGTGACGCGGTGGCGGGTGTCGACCAGGGTGCGGGCGAGGTCGAGGCCGATCATGTCGCCGCCGAGCATGATGACGTGGCCGCGCTCCGGCACCACGCCGGCGGCGGTCACCGCCTCGGTGTAGCTGGAGAACGGGTGCATCAGCGGGCGGAAGTCGGCCAGTTCCTCGGGGATGTAGCCGCGCCCGCCGGAAGCCACCAGCAGGGTGTCGAAGCGGATCTCCTCCTTGTGCTCCAGCGCGATGGTGCGCCGGCTGCCGTCCACCCCGGCGACGCGGCTGCAGCGGCGCACTTCGATGCGGTGGTCCTTGTAATACTCGGCCGGGAAGGCGAGGAACTCGCGCCAGTCGCGATGGCCGCGGAACACCTTGGGGAGGTCGTAGCGGTTGTAGAAGAGCAGGCTGGACAGCGTCAGGATGGTGACACGGGCGTCCGGCTCGCGTTCGCGCAGCGTCTCCGCCGCCTGGCTGCCGGCGACGCCGCTGCCGATGACCACGTGGTGCCGGACATTCTTGGTTTTAGTCATGTCGGTTCTCCGCATGGAAGCCGCGCAGCGGCTGTACCATCGTCACCCCTTTCCTCGGGACAGGGGCCGGTGGATAGGTTGCCATCTCAGACCTCGACTTCCGTGAGTTCGCAGCGGGTGATCGAGATGCACTGCACCGGGCAGGCCTTGAAGCATTGTCCGCAGCGGATGCACTCGTTGTTGTCGATCCAGATGGCGCCGACCTGGTTCCACTCCTTGGTCTCCAGCAGCTTGCCGTAGGCGCCGTCGTCATTCACCTCGACGCCGCGCACCAGCTTGATGCAGTTCCTCGGCGCCACCTCGATGCAGGCGCGGCAGAAGATGCAGCGGTCGACGTCGATCTGGTAGCGCAGGTTGCAGAGGTAGCAGCGCTTGGCCTCCTCGAAGGCCAGCTTTTCGTCGAGGCCGAGTTCGACCTCGTGGGCGCCGTCCTTCATGCGCTCGCCGAGCGGCGCCACCGGCATGTGCTGGCGCGGGATGAAGTCGAAGGCGCGCTCGCGCAGCGGCTGCGCCACCGGCACGATGCGCACCACCTGCTTGCGCCGCTCGCGGCCCATCAGCCAGGCGTCGATGCGCTTCGCCACCTTGCGGCCGTGGCCGACGGCCTGGATCACCGTGGACGCGCCGTTCACGTAGTCGCCGGCGGCGAACAGGCCCTTGTGCGAGGTCATGCCGTCCTCGCCGACGCGGACGTTGCCCCAGCGGTCGAGTTCCAGCCCGGTGCCGAGGAAATCGTTCACCGTCTGCTGGCCGATGGCGATGATGATCGTGTCGCAGGGCTCGTGGAACTCCGAGCCCTCGATCGGGATGGCCTGGCGGCGACCGCCGGCGCGCCAGCCGCCGAGGCGGTTCTGCACGAACTCGATGCCGGTCAGGCGGTTGCCGTCGACGGCGAGGCCGACCGGGGTGCGCAGGCCCTTGATGCGCACGCCCTCGCGCTTGGCCTCGAAGATCTCCTCCTGCGTCACCGGGATGTATTCCTCGGCGGTGCGGATGTGGATGGTCACGTCCTGCGCGCCGAGGCGCGCCGCCACGCGCGCGCAATCCAGCGCGGTGAAGCCGGCGCCGACCACGGCGACGCGCTTGCCGACGACCTTCTTGACGCCGCGGTGCATCTGCACGAGGAAATCCAGGCCGTACTCGACGCCCTCCAGGCCGCGCAGCTCGCGCTTATCCCAGTCACCCTGCAGCGGCAGCGGCGAGGCCGCCATGCAGCCGGTGGCGAGCAGCACGGCGTCGAACTCCTTCTCCAGCTTCGCCATGGGAATCTGGCCTGCGCCGTTGCCGATCTCGGCGCCCGTGCGCATCTGCACGCCGAGGCGCAGGGCGTTGTGCAATTCGATGTCGAGCGTGCCGCGCGGCAGGCGGAATTCCGGGATGCCGTAGCGCAGCATGCCGCCGGCGCGCTCCTCGCGCTCGAAGATCACCACGTCGTGGCCGAGCAGCGAGAGGTCGTGCGCCGCGGCCACGCCGGCCGGGCCGGCGCCGACGATGGCGACGCGCTTGCCGGTGGGCGAATACAGGCTTTCGGTAATGCGGTGGCCGGCGTCCTTCATGTCCGCCGCGACGCGCTTGAGGTGGCAGATCGCCACCGGCTCGCCGTTGCCGGGCCAGCCGTGGCGGCACTGCGCCTCGCAGGGGCGCGAGCAGATGCGCCCGAGCACGCCGGGCAGGACGTTGGCTTCGCGGTTGGTTTCGTAGGAGCGGCCGTACTGGCGCTCGATGATTTCCCGGATGTAGACCGGGACGTTGGTGCCCGCCGGGCAGGCCGTCTGGCAGGGCACGTTCTGCCTGACCCAGCCGATGTCGCGCGGATCGTCGGAGAAGTACTCGCGCTGCTCTGCCGCCGGCGCCCCCGGAGCGCCCGACGGCGGTTTGATGTCGCCCATGCCTTCCTCCATCCCGGACCGGGTCCGATGCCCGGCCATCGAAAGACATAATGCTGCCATAAAAACAGTGTGGTTTTGATGCCGATCAACAGCATAGAGCCTGTTGGCACTCATTCGATCGGGCCAAATGAATGTGAATGCCGCAAGCCTCTTAGGCTTAAACTATCGACCGTGACCGCCGCTCCCCCTCCCTCGCGCGCCCTGGCCTACCTGCTGCTGACCCTGACCGTGCTGTTCTGGTCGGGCAACTGGGTGGTCGGCCGCTGGATCCGCGGCGACGTGCCGCCGATCGCCCTCTCCTTCTGGCGCTGGGTGATCGCCTTCCTCTGCCTGCTGCCCTGGGCCTGGCCGCACCTGCGCGCGCAATGGCGCGAAGTGGCAAGCCACTGGAAGGTGCTAGCCATGCTGGGCCTCTTCGGCGGCGCCTGCCACAACGCGCTGACCTACACCGGGCTGGCCCACACTACCGCCACCAACGGCGTGCTGCTTGCCTCGGCGACGCCGATCATGATCATCGGCCTCAGCTGGGCGCTGTTCGGCAAGCGTCTGCGGCCGCTGGAATGGCTGGGGGTCATGGTGTCCTTCTCGGGCGTGCTGGCGATCCTCGCCCACGGCGAACTGGCGCGGCTGCTGGAACTGCGCCCCAACGCGGGCGACCTGTGGGTGCTGTTCGCCATGCTGTTCTGGGCGTTGTACACGGTGCTGCTGGTGCATCGTCCGGCGGGACTGCACCCGCTCTCCTTCCTCGCCGCCGTGACGCTATGGGGCCTGGCCGGGCTGGCGCCTTTCTACCTGTGGGAAATGGCCGCGGGCCGGCTCATCGTGCCCGGCCTGCCGGCCTTCGCCGCCATCGCCTACGCCGGCATCTTCCCGGCGGCGCTCGGCTTCATCTTCTGGAACCGCGCCGTGGCGGAAGTCGGCGGCAACCGCGCCGGCCAGTTCATGCACCTGATGCCCGCCTTCGGCACGATCCTGGCGATCGTCTTCCTCGGCGAGGAACCGGCGCTCTACCACCTCGCCGGCATCGCACTGATCCTGGCCGGCATCTTCCTCACCACCCGCGTGCGCGCCTAGAGAACCGGCTCGCAACGGACCTCGCTCTTCACCGAGTTGGCGATGAAGCACTCCTCATGCGCCGCGTGGTGCAGGGCCTCGATGTCGGCGCGCCCGGGCAATTTCTCCCCGGCGAATTCCGCGCGCGGGCGCAGCGTCACCCGCGTCATGGCCAGGCGGCCCTCGGCGTTCTTAGCCATGACGCCATCGGCGCGATCCTCGTAGCGCTCCACGACGAAGCCGGCCCGCGCCGCCAGATGCAGGAACCACAGCATGTGGCAGCTCGACAGGGCGGCGACGAAGGCCTCCTCGGGATCGACCGCCGCCGCATCGGAAAAGGGCAGCGGCACGTTGTGCGGCGAACTGGAGCCGGGCACCACCGCCCCGCCGTCGAAATGCCAGGCGTGGGCGCGGCTGTAGCGCTGGTCGGTAAAGGCGGCGCCGTTGCGCTGCCAGCGGATGGTGGCGGAGTAGGTCGACATGGCGGCAGGGTTACACGGAGGTTCGAGTTCGCTTATCCTAAACTCATGTTGGCCGCCCTGACAAAACTCTTCGGCAAGGCCGCGCCGGCCATGCCCGCCATCGACGCGGCGCAATGGGCGCGTGTCGAGGCCGGCCTGCCCTTCCTCGATCAACTCGCGCCTGCGGACCGCGCGCGCCTGCGCGCCATGGCGCTGGAATTCATCGCGCAGAAGGAATGGCACGGCGCGCAGGGAATCCGGCTCACGCCGGACATCCAGCTCTCCATCGCCCTGCAGGCCTGCCTGCCGGTGCTCAACCTCGGCCTCGACTCCTACCGCGGCTGGGTCGGCATCATCGTCTACCCCGGCGACTTCGTCATTCCGCGCCGGCAGATGACGGAGGACGGCGTGGTGCACGAGTTCGACGACGAGGTGGCGGGCGAAGCCTGGGAAGGCGGCCCGGTGCTGCTGTCCTGGTTCGACGACCCGCAGGAGGCCGACGGCATGAACGTCGTCATCCACGAGTTCGCCCACAAGCTCGACATGCTCAACGGCCCGCCCGACGGCCTGCCGCCGCTGCACGAGGGCATGCGCCGGCAGGCCTGGATCGACGCCTTCGAGCCCGCCTACGCGGACTTCTGCGACCGCGTCG
This sequence comes from Sulfuritalea sp., assembly GCA_011526165.1. Taxonomy (GTDB): domain Bacteria; phylum Pseudomonadota; class Gammaproteobacteria; order Burkholderiales; family Rhodocyclaceae; genus Desulfobacillus. Next base: position 6,797 of record WYAY01000085.1, on the reverse strand, counting down.
ACGCCGGCGAGGAGACCTGGATCGATCCCTACGCCGCCGAGAGCCCGGCCGAGTTCTTCGCCGTGACGAGCGAAGTCTTCTTCGAGGCGCCGGAGGTGCTTCGCGCCGAGTACCCGGCCGTCTACGACCAGCTGCGCCAGTTCTACCGGCAGGATCCGCTGCGGTGAAGCGCCTGCTCATCGTCTATCACAGCCAGGGCGGCCATACCGGCGCCATGGCCGGGGCGGTGCTGCGCGGCGCCCGCCGTGCCGCGGAGACCGAGACCGTGATGAAGCGCGCCGGCGAGGCGACGCTGGAAGACCTCCTCGCCTGTCAGGGCCTGGTCATCGGCACGCCGGAGAACTTCGGCTATATGGCCGGCATGGTGAAGGACTTCTTCGACCGCACCTACTATCCGGCCGAGGGCAGGACCGTCGGCCTGCCCTACGCCCTCTTCGTCAGCGCCGGCAACGACGGCAGCGGCGCGGTGACGCAGATCGACCGCATCGCCACCGGCTACGGCTGGAAGCGCGTCGCCGAGCCGCTCATCGCGCGCAAGGAAGTCACCGCCGCCGACCTCGCCGCCTGCGAGGAACTCGGCGAAGCGATGGCAAGCGGCGTGGCGCTGGGGGTTTTCTAGCGGCTGTAGCCGCAGTCGAGCGATGCGGCGAGATCGGCCAGCCTCTTGTCCCGCGTCCACAGACGGGCATGGGCAAGCGTAGCGGAAGCGAGCAGACAGGCATCGATGTAACCGATGCCACGACCCATCAACTTGTGCCGTTCGATGAAGAACAGCACTTCGTCGTGCGACGCCGGTTCGCAGCGCGGCAGCAGGGAAAGCGCCCCGAGCACCTCCTTGCGCTTTTTCAGGTTGCCGCAGGCGATTTCGCCGATGACCAGTTCGTGACAGGCCACGGCATCGCGCTCGAGCAGCCCGGTCAGGTGCGCGTCGCCCGCGCGCAGATGGTCGACCCAAACCGAAGTGTCGACCACTATCACTCAGACCGCTCCCCGCCGACGGGGAATCGCCTTGAGCTGCGGCTCGGCGCCGCCCAGCCGGGCGAGCCGGCGAGCGCTCTCGCGTTCGATCAGAGCGCGCAGGGCCTCCCGCAGAAGCAGACCGCGATCCTTCAGGCCGCTCAGGTTTTGCGCCTGTGAGAGCAGCGCGTCGTCCAGGGTTACCGTGGTGCGCATCATGAACTCCTTCAAAAACAGCATCAGATGATGCAATTATAGGTGCGCCTGGCCTCGCTGTCGACAAGCACTCATAATCGCGCCATGCCCTTCGCCTACTACGCCCGCCTCTCCGCCGCGAAGAAGCGCATCTACGACCGGAGCGACGCCATCGAGCGCATCGAACTGCCCGACGCGGCCGCGCTGCGGCCGCTGGTTGCGCCGCTGGAGGCCGCCCTCAAGGCCGAACAACGCGCCGAGGCCGAGCGCCTGTGCGCCGCCCTCGCCGCGGGCATCCTCGCCCAGCTCGGGGCGCCGCCGCTCAAGGTGGCGGTGCTGGCGGTGCGGCCGAAGGGGGACTGGGGCGAACTGCACGGCCTCTACCTGCCGGAGGACGAAGGCAAGACGGCGATCGTCAAGCTGTGGATGCGGACGGCGGCCAACAAGCGGGTGGTCGCCTTCAGGAGCTTTCTGCGCACCCTGCTGCACGAACTCTGCCACCACCTCGACTACGAGCATTACCAGCTCGAGGAGACCTTCCACACCGAGGGCTTCTACAAGCGCGAGTCGAGCCTGTTCCACCAGCTCGTGCCGACACCCGATCCCGCGCAAAAGACCCTTTGAGCGGTGCGCCTTAGGGCAAACTTTTTCTTCCTGCCTGTAACCTTTTCGCGCCCCGGCCGGTCTTATTGGCTGAACGCGCGCATGCGCGCCTAAATGGAAGGACCCCGATGACCCGCCGTGACTGGCTGGCCGCTCTGGCCGGCATGTTTACCGCAGCCGCCCTGCCGGCCGCCGCAAGGAGCGGCGGCGCGGCGCCCGGGCTGAACAAGCCGAAATCCGAATGGAAGCGCCTGCTACCGCCCGAGCGCTACCGAATTCTCTTCGAGGAGGGGACCGAGCCCGCCGGCAGCAGCCCGCTCGACCGGGAAAAGCACGATGGCACCTTCGTCTGCGCCGCCTGCTACCAGCCGCTGTTCGACAGCTCGCGCAAGTACGACAGCGGCACCGGATGGCCCAGCTTCTGGGAGCCGCTGCCGGCCGCCGTCGGCACGAAGACGGACTTCAAGCTCATCCTGCCGCGCACCGAATACCATTGCGCGCGCTGCGGCGGCCACCAGGGCCACGTTTTCGACGACGGTCCGAAGCCGACCGGCCTGCGCTACTGCAACAACGGCCTCGCCCTGCAGTTCGTGCCGCGCGCCGACAAGCTGCCCGCGCTGCGCACCTGATGCGTATCCGCCACGCCCTGCTGGCCGCCCTGCTGACCGCCCTGCTGGGCGGCGGCGCCGCGGCGCAGGCGCCGCCTGTTGCGACGGCCATCCTCGCCGGCGGCTGCTTCTGGTGCGTCGAGGCGGATTTCGACAAGCTGCCCGGCGTGATCGCCACCGAGGCTGGCTACATCGGCGGGCACATCGCCAACCCCACCTACGAGCAAGTCAGCGCGGGCGGCACCGGCCATGTGGAAGCGGTGCGCATCAGCTACGATCCGGCGCGGCTCGGCTACGCCCAGCTGCTCGACCACTTCTGGCGCCACATCGACCCGACCATGAAGGACGGTCAGTTCTGCGACAGCGGCCCCCAGTACCGCAGCGCCATCTTCATCCTGGACGAGGCGCAGCGCCTCGCCGCCGAAGCCAGCCGCGAAGCACTGCTGAAAAGCGGCCGGTTCGACCGCATCCACACCGAAATCGCAGCGGCCGGCCCGTTCTACGCGGCCGAGGCCTACCACCAGGATTACCACCTCAACAACCCGCTCTCCTACCGCTTCTACCGCCGCCTCTGCGGCCGCGATGCGCGGGTCAGGCAGTTGTGGGAAGCGCCCCCGCAACCGATGCCGCCGTCCCGCAGCGACTGACTTTGCGGTGGCAGGCGGCGTGGCGCAATCGCCGCGGCCTGCCTGAGGTATCCTTGCCGGACATCCATTTTCGTCCTGGCCATGTCCGTTCTAACCCGCGCCCGGGGGTATCGTCCTGGACGAATCGACGTCGGCGAACTGTGCGCCCTTCTCGTTCTTTTCGTCCTTCTCGCCCTCATCCTCCCGTCCGCCCCCGCCCGCGCGGAGGACGCATGGCGCCCGCCGGCGGCATTGTCGGCGGCCGAGAAGACCGCGCTCGACGCCCTGCGCCGGCCGGGCACGGCGGATACGCGCCTGACGCCCCCGCCCGCGGCGCGCGAGCTGTCCGCCGGCCTGGAGGCCAAGGGCGCCTACTTCGACCTGCCCTTCGGACAGGGGGGGGAGCGCATCGAGGCCGGCTACGCGGCGATGAGGCGCGGCGACGTCGACGAGGCCCTGCGGCTCCTCGAACAGGGGGAAAAGGATGCCGGCCCCTGGAGCGGCATGCTGGTCTTCCGCCTCTCCGGGCTGCGGGCCGACCTGCTCATGCGCGCCAACCGGGCGCTCGATGCCGACGAGGCGCTGGCCCGCTCGGCCGCAATGGAGCACGGCATCTGGTCGCGCCACTGGATCACCCGGGCGCGGCGCGGCGACGCCCTCGCCCGACGGGGGGAAAACGCCGGCGCCGAGGGCGATCTGGGGCGCGTCGCGCTGGCCTTGCGCGACTGGCAACTGGACACGACCTTCGAGGAAATGCCCGACGTGCGCGACCTGATGCTGCGTACCGAGGCGAAAATTCGCGCTCACATGGGCCTGGCCTCGCTCTATGCGCGCACGGGCGACTATCCGCGGGCCATGGCCTGGGGCGCTTCGGCGGAGGCGCACTTCGGGCGCCTGTTCGCGCTGGCGCGGGGACCGCACGGTTCGATGGTGCCGATGGTGCCCGACTTCTACATCGGCCGCGGCGAAAACCTCGCCTATCTCGGCGCCGGCATCCTGGCGGTTCGCGCCGACCCCGCCCTGGCCGAGCCCTACTTCACCGCCGCCCGCGACTTCTTCAAGGCGATCGGCTATCCCTTCGGCGACGCCACGGCGGCGGCCATCAGGGCCCAGGCCCTGCACGACGCCGGTTTCCTCGATGCCTTTCGCGACGCCGCCGCGGAGGCCGTTTCCGCCGCGGCGGCGAGCGGCCTCTGGGAAGTCATCTGGCGCATCGAGGCGCTGCGCGGACGGCTGTTCCTCGCGGCCGGCCGGCGCGACGAAGCCGAGGCGGCCCTGCGCCGTGCGCAAGGCGCCGTGGAACTGGTCTCCGGCGGGCTGGCCTCGGACCGGACCAAGCTGGCATTCGGCGTCGGCAAGGAAGACATCACGCGCCTGTTGGCCGCCATCGACATCGACAAGGGCAACCATGCCGCCCTGTTCCGTGACCTCGAACGCGGCCGCGCCCGCGCCTTTGTCGACCTGCTAGCCGGCCGCCGGCTCGCAGAGGGCAGGGAAACCGGACTGGTGCGCGAAATCCGCGCCCTCGACCGGCGCATCCTGCACCGGCGCATCGCCAACGTCGGCGCTTCGGGCGCGGATCGGGACGGCGCCGTGGCCGAGGCCGCCCTCGTCGCGGAATGGACGCACAAGAACCGGATGCTGCGCGAGCGGGACCCCGAACTGGCGGCGGCCCTGTCGATCGCCAGCCAGGAACTGGCGGCGGTGCGGGCGAAGCTGGGGGGCGGCGACCTGCTCGCCTACGCACTGCCCGGTAAACCGCAGGACAGGTTGGGGCTGCTCCTCGCCGCGCCGGGGGCGACGCGCATCCTGCGGCTAGCCGCCACGGGTGAAGCGGTGACACGGCATCTGCAGCGTTTCCGCGCCGCCGTCGAGAGCGGCCACCCCGCGGCGCAGCGGGCAGCGGCACAATCGCTCTCCGCGGCACTCGAGATCGAAACCTGGGGCGCCCGGAATACCCTCTACTTCGTACCCGACGGACCGACCCATTTCGTGCCCTGGGGCGCTCTCGCCGTCGAGGTGCCGGTAGTCGTCCTGCCGACCGGCGGCTGGCTGATCCGGTCGCCGCAACCTCTGGCCGGCGCCAAAGCGGCCAGCGTCGTCGGCGATCCGGATTTCGCCGGCAGGCTACCGCAACTGCCGGGCGCGCGCAGCGAAGCCCGCGAGGTGGCACAGGCTTACGGTACACCGCCCCTGGTCGGCGCAGCGGCGACGGAAGACTCGCTGCGCGAGGACATCGGCGCCGGTGTAGGTGTGCTGCATTTAGCGACGCACGGCCTCTTCGACGCCGACGAGCCGTTGCAGTCGGCGATCGTGCTGGCGGGACCGAACGGGACCGGGAAGCTGACCGCGGCGCGACTGTTCGAGGCGCCGCTGGCGGCGAAGCTGGTGGTCCTGTCGGCCTGCGAGACCGGCGCCGGCAAGGTCGTCGCCGGCAACGACATCCTCGGCCTCGCGCGCAGCCTCTACCTAGGCGGCGCCACCACGGTCGTCCACAGCCTGTGGCCGATCGAGGACATGGGCACGCTCGAGTTCATGCGCAGCTTCCATGCCGGCGCCCGGAACGGCGGCTACGGCCGCGCCTGGCTGGCCGCGCGCGACCGCTTGCGCAAGCTCGGCTACCCCCCTTCCGCCTACGGCGCCTTCGTCCTCGGCGGCGCGCCGGGCCCACCATAGTCTGGCCGGGCGCCGTCCCGCAGCGACTGACTATTCCTCCCCTCTCCCGCAAGCGGGAGGGGGGGCAGGGGAAGAGGGCAACGTTCCGCCTTATTTCTTCCGCCCGGTGAAGGCATCCATACTCTTCGTGATGCCGAAGAAGTTCATCAGCGCGTCGAACCACGCCGTCGGCAGCAGCCGCAGCGGGAAGGCGCAGCGCACGAACCAGGGCAGGATCAGGCGCGACTCGTCGCGCTCGATGGCGCGCACGATGCGCGCCGCAACGGCCTCCGGCTTCATGATCGGCAGCAGCAGCGGAAAGCGCGTGCGCACGCCCTCGAACATGCCGGTGGCGATGTAGTAGGGGCAGACCACCGTGGTGCGCACCGGCGCGCCGTCGTGCTTCAACTCCAGGCGCAGCGACTCGTCGAAGGCGATGGCGGCGGCCTTGCTCGCCGAGTAGTCGGCCAGCCGCGGCACCGCGGCGATACCCGAAGCCGAGGCGATGGTGACGATGTGCCCCGCCCCCTGCGCCAGCATGCCGGGCAGAAAGGCGCGCACGGTACGGAACGGCGCCAGCGTGTTCACGGCGAAGGTGCGCGCGATTTCCTCGTCGCTGGCCTGCAACAGAGGCTTGCCGTCCACGATGCCGGCATTGTTGATGAGCACGTCGACCGCGCCGTGCTCGGCGAGCGTGCGCGCCGCCGCGGCCTCGATGGATTCGCGCTCGACGAGATTGCAGGCAACCACCGACGCCTGCCCGCCCGCGGCGGCGATCTCGGCAGCCACGGCATCCAGGTGCGCCGCATCCACGTCCCACAGGATCAGCCGCCCGCCCTTCCCGGCGATCTTCAACGCCATCAGCCGGCCGATGCCGCTGGCGGCGCCGGTGATCAGCACCTTGCGATTCCTGAAATCGGTCATGCGTTTCTCCCTGCGGCAGAGTCTTTAGGCAGGGACATTATGGCGCAGGCACGAATATGCGCCGTATCATGGAGACTGATTTTGTGCGACTCCTATCGGCCAAGAACTGACCTTGACACTTCTCACTAAAGCAGACCTTCACAGGCGAAAACGGATGTGAGGCTATGCTTGCGCGTATGTATCAATATTGATACGATGCGCCACATGAAACCTGTTCTTGACGTTCGCT
>WYAY01000084.1 GCA_011526165.1 Sulfuritalea sp. | reverse complement strand
TGGCGCCGGCCTGCTCGAGGTAGGTCTTGGCGCGCAGGCCGAGGTCGGCGGCCTTCACCTGGTACTGCCAGACCTGCTCGGCCCAGAGGTTGGCCTGTTCCCAGTCCTTCTTCTTGGCGGCGTCCTCATGCTTGGCCTTGGCGTCCTTGATCTTGTTCAGCTGATCGGTGGCGTCCTCGACCATGGCCACGACATCCGGGAAGTCCTTGTAGTTCACCGAGGTGATGTAGCCGACCACCGAATCGATCACCGCTTGCGTGTCGGCGAACTTCTTCTGCTGCTTCTTGTAGTCGTCCTAGGTGTAGGACTGCTTGGCGTGCGTGGTCTTGGTCGGCTTCCAGCCCTTCGGCTTGACCAGCAGGTAACCCTGCATCTCCAAGTGCAGCGCCGAGCAGAACTCCGTGCAGTAGTACGGATAGACGCCTTCCTTGTCCGCCTTGAACTTCACCGTCACCGTCTTGCCCGGCTCGACCGAGGCGTGCGTGTTGTAGGTCGACACCGTGAAGCCGTGGGTCTCGTCCTGGGCGCGCTCGAGGTTGGTCAGGTGGATGGTGATCTCGTCGCCGACGTCGGCCTCGATGGTCTCGGGCGTGATGTGCGAGCGGATCAGCGAGCCCCAGACCGTGACCTTGTTGCCCTTCTTCTCGGTGCGCTCCTCGCCGGCGCGGACGGCGCCCGGATGCGGCTTGTCGGTGCGGCTGTCGGTGCCGACCTTGTAGCGCACGCCCGGCTTCAGCTTCTTGGCGTCGATGGCGACGACGTAGTGCGGCTCGCCCAGCGGCAACGGCATGTCGTAGAGCAGCTGCATCTTGTCGTTGCTGATGTCGATCAGCTGGTGGTTCTGCGGATGCAGCGGGCCGACCGGCACGAAGCGATCGATCGCCAGCTTGTTCAGCGCGACGAGGTACTTGCCGGCCGGCTTGGTCGAGTCGCCCTCCATGGTCATCAGGTGGCCGATGTTGTAGTGCACGCTGATCTTGTCGAGCACCTTGCCCTGGCAGAAGTCCCACTTGGCGACCTGCGAGTCCACATACAGCGAGGTGTAGGCGACGCAGGCCTTGGAGTCGTACTGCGTGTGCAGCGGACCGAGGCCGAGCGGCACCTGCACGTGCAGGGCGTCCTTCATGCCGATCACCGGGATGCCGTACGGATCCTTCGACTCGAACTTGCCGGCCTTGATGGCGGCCTGGATCTTCTCGAAGCTGTAGACCGAGACGTGGGTGTCGAGCTTGCCGGAAACGACGATGAACTTGCCGTCCGGGGTGACGTCGACGCCGTGCGGCGACTTTGGCTCCGGCACCAGGAAGAGGATGCCTTCCTTGACGGCCGTTTCCATCATGATCACGTTGTGGCCGTTGATCTTCTTCGCCTTGCCGGCGGCGACGACCTCGGCGGCCTTCTTCCAGTTGATCACGTGCAGGTAGTCGGTATCCTTCGCCGAGCAGCCCGCTTCATAGGGCGGACGGCCCTTCTCGATGCCGCCGACGTAGCGCTCGGAGCAGAACGAGTTGGTGAACGACCAGCCGTCGGAGGGGCCCTTGCCGGCGTCCGACAGGTCCTGCGAGTAGGGCGGCAGTTCGAGCGAGAAGGAATCCTTCGGCACGATGCGGCCTTCCTTGCGGTCGAACTTCCAGTAGGTGACGCCGCCGCGGTACTTCTCGTTGAACTCTTCGAGCGGGAAGAACTTCTTGTTCTCCAGCGGCGCGGCGTACTGGGCCGCCTCGATGATGTACTCGGTGTTCGGCGTGACGAAGGCGCCGCCGTGCTCGGACTTGAAGATCGGGTTGACCACGATCTGCTTGGTCTCGAAGTCGCGCAGGTCGATCAGCGCCAGGCGCGGATTGGCCTTGTCGTTGATGAAGAGGAACTGGCCGTCGTACTCGCCGTTGGTCTCGGAGATCGCCGGGTGGTGGGTGTCGCCCCAGGTGATCGACTTGCCGTCGATCTTGCCCTGGTCAAGCACCGCCTTGGAGTTCTCGTCGTAGCCGTAGCCCTGCCACGGCTCGGGCGTGAACACGCCGATGTACTTGAGGATGCGCATCGACGGCACGGCATAGACGATCACCTGGCCGCTCTGGCCGCCCGAGCTGAAGGCGACGAACTCGTCGCGCTTGCCGGTCGGCACGTAGGTCTTCGCCGCCGCCAGCAGGTCTTGCTGCGACAGGTTGCGGCGTTTCAATACATCCTGCAAGGTCTCGGCCGACCACGAGGCGGAGGCGGTCAGGCCGACCCCGGTCGCGACCAGCAGGGACAGCGCCCGCTTGGTCATCTTTTTCATTGCGATTCTCCCATTAAGAAAAAGCCGTACTGCAATCCAAGGTGCCGTCGCTTCGCGGCCGCACTGCGGCATATCGACACTGCGACACTTTGTCGCAGCCACTATATTCCGCTGGCTTTGCGAAACATTGACGTATATCAAATGGAAATGGCATGCACGGCGTGGACAATGACGCCATGAACGGCATAGTTTTTCCTGTGGGCGACCGAAGTAATTTTTATGCTCCCGTGGCCGCTGTCGCGGCCATGTTCGCCGTGGCGGCGGCCGGCTGGCTGTGGCTGCCGCGCGCCGACGTGCCGCTGCCGCTGGTGGAGGGTTGCCGCCTCGACCATGAAGTGTGCACCGCCGCGCTGCCCGACGGCGGCCGCCTCGAACTGGCCTTCGAGCCGAGGCCGATCCCGAAGGCGGGGCCAATGCGCGTTTCGCTGCGCGTCGAAGGCGCACAGCCCGCCAGCGTGGACATCGACTTCCAGGGCGTGGAGATGAACATGGGCGTGCACCGCATTGCGCTGGCCGCGGCGGCGGGCGGACGCTATTCCGGCGAGACGACCCTGCCGGTCTGCGTCACCGGCCGGATGCTGTGGCAGGCCACCGTGCTGCTCGAAGTGGGGCGCAAGAACGTCAGCGTGCCGTTCCGTTTCGAAAGCGGCGGTTGACGCCTGTCAAGCCGCGGCCGCCGCGGTTTGCGCAGAATGGCCCGCCGACGAGTTGCGAGATGAGAGCCCTTCCGATACTTCTGCTCAGCCTGTTCTGCGCCGGCGCGCTGGCCGCGCCGCCGAAGAAGGCGCCCGCCAGGCCGGCCGCGGCGCAGGAGGCCCCTGCCGCGGCGGCGCCGGCCGCCGCCCACGCGCCCTCCGCCGAGGAAGACAAGGGCAGGGAGATCAACGGCGTTTGCGCCGCCTGCCACGGCGAGTTCGGCCAGGGCGGCAAGCGCGGCGAATACCCGCGCCTGGCCGGCCAGCGCGCCGCCTATCTGAAGGACCAGCTGAAATCCTTCCGCGCCCGCAAGCGCATCAACCTGCCGATGTATCCCTACACGCAGGAGCGCGAGCTGCCCGACGAGGACATCGAGGCGGTGTCGGAATTTCTCGCTGCCATCCAGCTGCCGACCAAGCCGCCGGAATTCAAGGACAGCGACGACGCGCTCACCCGCCTGCTGGCGATGGACAAGGTGATGATCATCCCGCGCGTGGAGGGCGACATCGAGAACGGCAAGAAGGTCTACCAGAAGGAGTGCTTCGCCTGCCACGGCCGCACCGGGCGGGGCCGCGGCAAGTTTCCCATGCTGGTCGGGCAGTACTCCAACTACCTGAAGAAGCAGGTCGATGCCTACCTCAAGGGCGAGCGCCCGCACGACGAAGAAGGCACCACCGGCATCCTCAACCGGATCACGGAAAAGGACATCCAGGACATCCTCGCCTACCTGACCACGCTGCAGGACATCGAGACCGCCGAAGCGAAATGATCAGGCGAGACTGATGGCCTTGGCCGGGCAGGGGGCGAAACAGGCGCCGCAGCCGGTGCACCCGGCCTCATCCACCTCGGGCAGCGCGGCGGCCATTGGCTGCGGGTGAAAACGGATGGCCTGCGCCGGACAGGCGTCGCCGCAGGAGCGGCAGACGACGTTCTGCCTGGCCAGGCAGTTGTTGCGGATGCGCGCCTTCAGGCGCCAGGCGGGCGCGCCCGCGCGCCGCTCCAGCGCGCGCGGCGCGCAGGCCTCGGCGCATTTCCCGCAGAACGTGCACTCGCCGCGACTGAAGTCGACGACGGGCCGCCGCTCGGGATCGATCACGATGATGCGCTGCGGACAGGCGCCGAGGCATTCGCTGCAGCGCGTGCACGCCGTCCGGAAGGCGGGTTCGGCGCGTGCCCAGGGCGGACGCAGCGGCGCGGCTTTGCTGCCGCGGAAGTCGCCCCGCAGGAACTGGCGGCGGCTGATGTCGGCCATGCAGGACGGGTCCGGGCTTAGCGCTTCTTCTTCTGCTTGCGCGCGGCGACCTTGGCCTTGTCGATGCTCTCGGCGAGCGACTTGGCGTCTTCGGAATCCGCCGGCAGCTGCTTGAGCAGGCGTTCCCAGTAGGCCGCCGCTGCCGCGTAGTCCTCGCGTTCATAGGCGGCCGTGCCGGCGAGGACCAGCGCATCGGGAAAGTTGGGGTCGAGCTTGAGGGCGCGCGCGAGCAGTTCGCTCGGGCGGCCGCGCAGCGAGCCGCCGGTGGCGAGCGCCAGCGCCTCGGCGTATTCGGCCAGCAGGTGGGCGTCCTCGTCGACCAGCCGGCCGGCCTTGTCGAAGGCGCGCGTGGCTTCTTCGTAGCGGCCCATGGCCTTGTAGGAGCGCGCCAGCATGACCCAGCCCTTGGGGTCGGCGTCCGGGTTCTGCGCCATGCGCTCGGCGAGCTTCGCCACCATGTCCTCGATCTGCTCCGCGGTGATCTGCGATCCCTGCCGGTTTTCCGGCGACAGGGCGGGGATGTTGCCGATGGCGAAGTAGATGAGGGCGGCGGCGAGCGGCAGGCCGAGGCCGATCAGCCACGCGCTGCGCCTGGCCGGACTGGCCAGCGCCAGCGCCGCCTCTTCCGCGCCGGCATCCTCCAGCAGGCGGCGTTGCAGTTCGCGCCGGCTCTCCTCGTAGTCCGCCCGATCCAGGCTGCCGGCGGCGAAATCGCGCTCCAGCTCGGCGAGCTGGTCGCGGTAGATGCCGGCGTTGATGGCATTGCGCGAAGCCGCCGCGTCGGGTGCGCGCTGCCTGACCAGCGGCACGATCAGGAACGGCAGGGTGAGGGCGACCAGGATCGCCGCGGCGATGAGGAATCCCGTCATGGCCCGTTCCCGCCCTCGCCCAGCTTGAGCAGTTCCTCGGCCTTCTTCTGCTCTTCGGCGCTGAGTGTGGCCTCGGCGACGCGCCGGGCGCGGCGGCGCAGGAACATCAGCAGGCCGGCGAGGCCCGCCGCCAGCAGCAGGAAGGGGCCGAACCAGAGCAGCAGCGTGGCGCCCTTCAGCGGCGGCCGGTAGCGCACGAAATCGCCGTAGCGGTCCACCATGAAGTCGAGGATTTCCTGGTCCGAGCGCCCGGACTGGATCTGCTCGCGGATCTCGCGGCGCAGATCCTTGGCCAGATCGGCCTGCGAGCCGGCGAGCGACTCGTTCTGGCAGACCAGGCAGCGCAGTTCCTCGGAGATCGCCACCATGCGCTTTTCGACGACGACATCCTCGGCGTTGGGCGCGGCCTCCCTGGCGTGCAGCGGGCCGAGGACGGCGGACAGCAGACAGAACAGCAGGAAGAGGCGCGCGGTCATTTCTGCAGTTCCCGGATGAGCGGCAGGATGGTCTTCTCCAGCACGTCCTGCGTCACCGGGCCGATCTGCTTGAAGCGGATGACGCCGGCCTTGTCGATGACGTAGGTCTCGGGCACGCCGTAGACGCCGTAGTCGATGCCGACGCGGCCCTCGACGTCGGCGATCGACAGCACGTAGGGGTCGCCGAACTGCTTGAGCCAGCGCAGCGCGTCCTCGCGCGGATCCTTGTAGTTGAGGCCGTAGATCGGCACGATGTTGCGCTTCGCCAGATCGACCAGGATCGGATGCTCCTGGCGGCAGGAGACGCACCACGAGGCCCAGACGTTGAGCAGCCAGACCCGGCCCTGCAGGTCTTTCGGCGCGAACGTCGCTTCCGGCTGGTGCAGCTGCGGCAGCGTGAAGGCCGGCGCCGGCTTGCCGATCAGCGGCGAGGGCACCTCGCGCGGATTGAGGTTGAGGCCGATGGCGAGGAAGGCCACCAGCACGATGAAGATGCCCAGCGGCAGCAGGAACTTGTTCATGCCGTTGCTCCCTGCAATGCGGCGGCGCGCCTTTTCAGGCGGTAGCGGCGGTCGCTGATGGCGACGATGCCGCCCAGCGCCATCAGCAGGCAGCCGCCCCAGATCCAGTCGACGAAGGGTTTGTAGTACACGCGCACGCTCCAGGCGCGCTCGTCGATCGGCTCGCCGAGCGACACATAGACGTCGCGCAGCAGGCCGGTGTCGATGGCCGCCTCCGTCATGGGCATGGCCGAGGTCAGGTAGGCGCGCTTCTCGGGCTTCATGGTGCGCAGCACCTTGCCGTCGCGGGAGAGTTCCAGCTCCCCCACCATGGCCTGGTAGTTCGGCCCCATTTCCTTGCGCACGCCGATGAAGCGGAAGGTGTAGCCGCCCACCGTCACCGTGTCGTCCGGCGCCATGCGCACGTCCTTCTCCTCCTGATAGGACGACACCATCGTGACGCCGACGACGAACACGGCGACGCCGACGTGCGCCAGGTGCATGCCCCACCAGTGCAGCGGCTGGCCGGACAGCCCGCCGCGCAGGCGCCCGGCGATCGCCACGCCGGTGCCGCCTGCGATCCAGGCGGCGAGCAGCACGCCCAGCGCGGTGAGCGGTCTCCAGCCGCCGTAGAGCAGGGGCACGGCGACGCCGAGCAGCAGCGCGGCGACGAAGGCCGGCACGAGCTGCTTCAGCACCGGCCTCATGTCGGCGTGCTTCCAGCGCGCCAGCGGACCGGGCGCCATCAGGATCAGCAGCGGCACCATCAGCGGCACGAATACGGCGTTGAAATAGGGCGGGCCGACCGAGAGCTTGCCCAGGCCGAGCGCATCGATGAAGAGCGGATACAGCGTGCCGAGCAGCACCGAGCCGGTCGCCACCACCAGCAGCACGTTGTTCATCAACAGCAGGGATTCGCGCGAGACCAGGCCGAAGCGGCCGCCGAGGCCGACCTTCGGCGCGCGCAGGGCGAACAGGAACAGCGAGGCGCCGACGACGATGGCGAGCAGGATCAGGATGAAGATACCGCGGCGCGGGTCGGTGGCGAAGGCGTGCACTGAAGTGAGCACGCCGGAGCGCACCAGGAAGGTGCCGAGCAGCGACAGCGAGAAGGCGGCGATGGCGAGCAGCACCGTCCAGTTCTTGAAGCTGCCGCGCTTCTCGGTGACGGCGAGCGAGTGGATCAGCGCCGTGCCCACCAGCCAGGGCAGGAAGGAGGCGTTCTCGACCGGGTCCCAGAACCACCAGCCGCCCCAGCCCAGCTCGTAGTAGGCCCACCAGGAGCCGAGCGCGATGCCCAGCGTGAGGAAGGCCCACGCCGTCGTGGTCCATGGCCGCGACCAGCGCGCCCAGGCCGCGTCGAGCTGGCCGGAGAGCAGCGCCGCGATGGCGAAGGCGAAGGCCACGGAGAAGCCGACGTAGCCCATGTAGAGCATGGGCGGATGGAAGATCAGCCCCGGGTCCTGCAGCAGCGGATTGAGGTCGCGGCCGTCCTCGGCCGCCGGCAGCAGGCGCTCGAAGGGGTTCGAGGTGAGCAGGATGAAGGCGAGGAAGCCGACGGTGATCAGGCCGAGCACGCCCAGCACGCGCGCCACCATGGCGTCGGGCAGGTGGCGCGAGAAGAGGGCCACCGCCACCGTCCAGCCCGAGAGCATGAACAGCCACAGCAGCAGCGAGCCCTCGTGGCCGCCCCACACGCCGGAGAGGCGGTACTCGAGCGGCAGGCGCGAGTTGGAGTGCTGCGCCACATACGCGACCGAGAAGTCATGGCTGACGAAGGCCCAGGTCAGGCAGCCGAAGGCGAAGGCGACCAGCAGGAATTGCGCCTGCGCCGCGGGCCGCGCCACGGCGATCCAGGCGCGGCTGCCACGCGCGGCGCCGGCCAGCGGCAGCGTGCCCTGCACCAGGGCGACGAGGAGCGCGAGGATGAGCGCGAAATGACCGAGTTCGGGGATCATTGCTTGACCGTCTTGGCGGCCTTGCCGGCCTGGTCGACCGCGTGCTGCGCTTCCGGCGGCATGTAGTTCTCGTCGTGCTTGGCCAGCACCTCGCTTGCGGTGAACAGGCCGTCTTCGCCCAGCTTGCCCTGGGCAACGACGCCTTTGCCCTCGCGGAACAGGTCGGGCAGGATGCCCTTGTAGGCGACGGGAAACTCCTTCGCCGTGTCGGTGACGATGAAGCGCACCGTCAGGCCGTCGGGCTGGCGCTGCAGGCTGGCCTCCTTGACCATGCCGCCGATGCGGAAGGTCTTGCCGATGGGCGCCTCTCCCGCCGCCACCTGCGTCGGCGTGAAGAAGAACACCAGGTTGCTCTGGAAGGCGTTGAGCACCAGGGCCGCGGCAATGCCGAGCACGGCGATGCCGCCGCCGATCAGGGCGAAGCGTTTATGTCTGGGTTTCATCTGCGGATTCTTGTCGGGCGCGGATTTCCCGCTTCAGTTCGGTGAGGGCGTTGCTTCGACGCCGCCGGGCGAGGATTGGTTCCGCGACCATGAGCAGGGCGCAGGCGCCGAAGGAGCCCCAGACGTAGAGGGCGTGGCCGCCCATGGCGAAAAATTCGGACGCGCTGCCCCAGTTCATGATTTCAGCTCCGGGAGTTCTTCCACCCAGCCGGCGTGGCGCTCGCGCTCGAGGATGATGGCGCGCACGCGGGTCAGCGACACGGCGATCGAATACATCCAGAAGGCCAGCGCCATCAGCAGCATGCCCCACAGCATGGTCTGCGCCATCGAGGGCGACTTGGTCAGGCTCA
>WYAY01000011.1 GCA_011526165.1 Sulfuritalea sp. | reverse complement strand
GCAAATTGACCGGAATCGGCCGCCATGAGAGAATGCGCGCCTCCCAGACGGGCGGCTAGCTCAGCGGTAGAGCACTGCCTTCACACGGCAGGGGTCACAGGTTCGAACCCTGTGCCGCCCACCAGGAGCATGATTGATTTAGGGATTCCTGCTTGGGGCAGGCAACTTTTGCACAGTGCACAAAGGAGCCTAGCATGCGACCCAGAATCAATCTGCGCCAGGCGATGGCGCATGTCTCAGAAAAAATCGCCACCGAAATGACCTTCGCCGAACTGGCAAAGGCCTATTGCGCCGTGCAGTTCGACGGCGCCGACCTGCGCCTGCGCAAGTGGATCGAGGCCTTCGGCCAGGAATCGGCCTGGACCATCACCACGCGCCAACTCGCCGTCGCAGCCGAAGCCATGCTGCAATCCGGCCTCTATCAGGCCTCGACCATCAACCGCGACACCAGCACCATCGGCACCGTCTACCGCTGGGCCCAGCGCCGCCACCTGGCACCCACCGGCTTCGTCTCCCCCACCATCGGCCTGCAACGCTACGAAGAAGCCATCCGCCGCGTGCACATCAGCGATACGGAGATCACCGCCCTGCTCGAAGGCGCCATGGCCTTCAAGGACCGCCGCTTCGCCGCATTCGTGCGCCTCGCCCTCGAGACCGGCGCCCGCCGCGGCGAACTGCGCGAACGGCGCTGGGCCGACGTGGACCTGGACAAGCGCAGCATCGCCGTCGAGGACACCAAGACCGGCCGCCCAAGGACATTGTTTTTCAGCGAGGCCAGCGCCGAACTCATCCGCCGCGTCTGGCCAAAGCGGCCCGCCGAACAGCTGCTCTTCGAAGGCCGCATCAAGGACAGGCCAATCAACTATCGCCGCCCGTGGCAGGAACTCACCCAGGCCATCGGCCGCCCCGACCTGCATCTGCATGACCTGCGCCACCACCGCGCCGCCGCACTGCTCAAGAACGGCACCACGCTCGCCGTCGCCGCCCAGGTGCTCGGCCATTCATCCCTCATCCTGCAGCGGCGCTACGGCCACCTCGAGACCGCCACGCTGCGCGCTGCCACGGAGGCATCATGGCGCTAGACTTCAAAGAAGCCATCAAGCTGGTCGACGCCGGCAAGGCCGGGCCGGCCGTGCGCCGCTTCATCGTGTTCGCCACGCAACTGGCCATCCTGGCCAGAACGGGACAAATCAAGGACGACCTGCCCGGCGTCGACGACACCATCATCGCGGCCGTCGCGCTCGAGCGGATGATGAACACCAAGGACGGCCGCAAGCTGCTCGGCATCAAGGCCAGCAACAAGGTCTACAACGCCAAGGACTACCCGCTCGATTCGCCCAAGCTGGATATCGGCCGGCGCCTCATCTGCGGCGAACTGACCCAGCCCGAGGCGCTCGACGCGCTGCGCGCCCTGCTCGCCGCCGCGGACATCCACCCCGACCCGAAGACCCTCAAGCAGCACCTGCGCGATATCGAAGACCATGCCCACGTTATCCGGGAGTCGCTCGCGCACCTGATGCGCGTCGCCGGCTGGGACGGCTCGGCATCCGGCCTGCAGGACACGTTCGCCGCGATCATCGGAAACAAAGGAGCGCGCAAATGAGCGAAGATCACCCCGCCCTGCCGCCGCAGATCGAAGCACTCTGGGCCCGTCTCGACAAACAAGAACGCGACCGCTTCATGGCCTTCGTGCTGCGCATCCGCAACAACGACGCCAAAGCCCACCGCCTCGCCGCGCTGCGCGCCGAAGGCAAGATCTCGCTGCACCAACTGCTCGAGCGCATGTAAGCACGCCGGAAAGTGGCACACCGCCACTTTCCTAGGGGTTTCCCGCACCCCTGAATACCCTTGCCACACCTGTTCCCAAGCAGGATTCCCTCAATGTGGCAGGGGTGAAACGCAGTACGGGGCGGACATTTTTTGTCTTAACAATGTCCGCCCCGCAGTTTCACACTCCGTCGCACCTGCCCCAAACAGGAATCAACAACCGATGGAGGTTTTATATGCAAACGACCAAGATCAAACGCTGGATTCCGGCCAGCGATGCCTGGAAAAACTTCGCCAGGGAACACCCGGAATTCGGCATCCGCCCGACTGAAAACAGCTGGGTGCATTTCCAGCGCACCCACGCGCAAAAGCTGATCGAGATTGGCGTCATACAACGCACCCTCTATCGGCGCCGGATGCTGGCCGATAACGAGCGCTTCGAGACGGCAACCTTCAACTTGCTGACCACCGGACGCCTGGATGGAAAAACGCGCGGCACATGATGACAAGCGCATCACTGGCGAGTGGCCTCCTAAGCCGATTACCCATCTGAAGGAGATTGAAAATGCATCCCAGACTCGCAGAGATCCTTGCTCGGGCCAATGAATACCTGAGTACCAGCGCCCCGCGCTGCCGCGAACTCGCCGGGCGCCCAGCTGGCGACAAATCGTACATGCAGCACGACAACACAATGGGGGCACTGGCCCGCGCAACCGAAGAGTTGTTAAAGCACTGCCCCCGGCTTGATCCTCCGGCCAGGAAAAGCGAACGCCGGCTCAAATGATGAGCACCGACACGCCCCCGCCCTACGCCGGCACGCTCCTGCTGCACATGCTCACGTCGCCTGAAACCTGGTGGCGAGCGCAATTGCCGAAGATGCCACGCGAACGGCGCCTTTGGCTCTTTGACGGGTATTACTCCCTCGCCGAATACCTCAAGGGTCTCGGGTTAAACCCGCAGCGAAAACCTGCCTACAGCCGACTGATCGACTTCGCCTGGCGTTTGAACGATCTGGTCGCGGAACTGCATGATGCGCAGCGCGGGCAGGCGCCGCGCCGCCTGCCGTGGTTCGCCAAGGATCTGTTGAAAGCACGCCGTCGAGGGCTGGTCCCAGCGATGGTCGACGGCATTCATGTTTCCCTTGGACTGCGCGCCGGCTACCGCGCAGCAGCGCATGGGGCCTTCATCGCCGTGCCGGCGGGCGCGGAATATTCCGAGGTCGACTTCAAGGTAGTGGCTGGCCTCGATGTTGAAATTCTTGCCTGCAGGGTTGACCTGCTCGATGTTGGCCCACTCGCCCGCGAACTGGCCCTGCAGGGTGCGCATCGGGTGGTTGCGCGCTATCTGGACAGCGCCTGGCAGGACGAATTGCTCTACGACGGGACAAAGCCATGGCGGCCGTCATCGCACTAACGGCGGCCTCGCCTGGACAGGCTGCAGCCTTCGGCGCGACCGAGCTGACCGAGGATAGTATCGCGCAACGCTTTGAGGGCGATTTTTCCGGGTGCCTTCTTTTTGCCCACAACCGCGGAGCATGGTTTCGCTACGACAGCGCCGCAGGGATTTGGTGTCTGGACACCACCGAGGTGGTGCGGCACTACATACGCGTGCTCACACGCGGCCTGAATCCGGAAAACCGCGCCCGCTACGCCAAGGCCGCCGTCGTCGCAGCCGTCGAGCGCCTCGCCCGCGCGCACCCCGATCTCGCCATCAGCGGCGCCGAGCTGGATGCCGATCCCTGGCTGCTCGGCACGCCCGAAGGGGTCTTCGACTTGCGCACAAGCGAACGTCTGCCGCATTCGCCAGATCACCGTGTCACGAAAACCACCTGCTGTACACCGGATTTCGATACCCGCCCCGAACGGTGGCTGTGCTTTCTGCGCGAGGCGACCGGGGGAAATCAGGAACTGATCGACTACCTGCAGCGTCTGGCCGGCTACTGCCTCACCGGCGATACGCGGGAGGAATCGCTGGCCTTCCTGCACGGGGCCGGCGGAAACGGCAAGGGCGTGTTCCTCGGCACGCTCATGGGCATCGCCGGGGACTACGGCCGGGCGGCCTCAATGGATGCCTTGCTTGAATCGAAGGGAGACCGCCACCCCGCCGACTTGGCCGCCCTCGCCGGTGCCCGTCTAGTGGTGGCTTCGGAAAGTTCCGAGGGTCGTAAATGGGACGAGACACGTGTCAAAGCCCTCACCGGCAGGGACACCGTCAGCGCCAGATTTATGCGCGGCGACTTCTTCGACTTCGTCCCTCAGTTCAAGGTGTTGGTGGCCAGCAACCACAAGCCGAGGATCCGCAGTGTCGATGACGCCTGGCGGCGCCGGCTACAACTAGTGCCCTTCGAACGCAAACCGGAAAGGCCGGACCCGACGCTGAAGGACAGACTGCGCGAGGAATACCCGGCGATCCTGGGTTGGATGATGGAAGGGGCCGAATGGTGGTTGCGCGAAGGCCTTGCCGCGCCGTCGGCCATCACCGAGGCGACCGAAACATACTTCCGCGAGGAAGACATCACACGCCTGTGGTTCGAAGAGCGCTGCGAGGTGGCCCCTGGTGTGGCCACCGAACGCAAGACGCTCTACCAAAATCTTGAGGCCTGGTGCCGGGAAATGGGCCACGGTGCCGCCACGCAGCACGCGCTCACGCGCTGGCTGAAGGTGCACGGCTTCGGCCAGGACATGACCAAGGCCAGCCGGCCGTATGTCGGCGTGCGTCTGCGTGATGTTGATGAAAGCCTGATCGCATGAATGCAGTTATGCAATTAATGCACGCTTTCATATT
>WYAY01000083.1 GCA_011526165.1 Sulfuritalea sp. | reverse complement strand
TGCTGCTCCTGGCGGACCAGCTGTTCCCGCCGCCCCTGCCGGGGCGGTCGGCGCCGCATGCCCAGGTGGTGGTGGCGCGCGACGGCACGCCGCTGCGCGCCTTCCCCGACCGCACCCACATCTGGCGGCATCCGGTGCGCATCGAGGAAGTCTCGCCGCGCTATGTCGACGCGCTGCTCGGTTTCGAGGACCGCTATTTCCGCTGGCATCCCGGCGTCAATCCCTTCGCGCTGCTGCGCGCCGGCTGGCAATGGGCGGCGAGCGGCCGCGTGGTGTCCGGCGGCTCGACGCTGACCATGCAGGTGGCGCGCATCCTCGAGCCGACGCCGCACACGGTACCCGGCAAGCTGCGCCAGGTCGCGCGGGCGCTGCAGCTGGAGCTGCGCCTGTCCAAGCGCGAGATCCTCGAGCTGTATCTCACCTTCGCGCCGATGGGCGGCGTGCTCGAGGGCGTCGAGGCGGCGAGCCGCGCCTATCTCGGCAAGCCGGCGCAGCGGCTGACCGCGGCGGAAGCGGCGCTGCTGGCGGCGCTGCCGCAATCGCCCTCGCTGCTGCGACCGGACCGCCATCCGCAGCGCGCACGACTCGCGCGCGACAAGGTGCTGGCGCGCATGGAATCGCGCTGGGGCGCGGACGTCGTCGCCGACGCGCGGCAGGAGCCCGTCGTCGCGCAGACCGTGCGCGAACCGCTGCTGGCGCCGCTCTTCGCCGAGCGCCTGCGCCGCCAGCATCCGGGCCGGGCCCGCATCGACACCACGCTCGACGCCGGCGTGCAAAGCACAGTGGAGCAATTGCTGTCGGCGCGCCTGGCGGTGCTGCCGCCGCGCGTCTCGATGGCGGCGCTGGTGGTGGACAACGCCACGCTGGAAGTGCGCGCCTATGCCGGCTCGGCCGATTTCGCCGACGAGGCGCGCTTCTCGCACGTCGATATGGTGCAGGCGGTGCGCTCGCCCGGCTCGGCGCTCAAGCCCTTCCTCTACGGCCTCGCGCTCGACGAGGGCCTGATCCATTCCGAATCGCTGCTCGCCGACGTGCCGCAATCCTTCTCCGGCTACCAGCCGGGCAACTTCCAGGCGAACTTCAGCGGGCCGGTCAGCATGACCGAAGCGCTGCAGAAATCCCTCAACGTGCCGGCGGTGGAGGTGCTCGACCGGCTCGGCTCGCAACGCTTCGTTTCGCTGCTGCGGCGCGGCGGACTCAAGCTCGATCTGCCGCGCGGCGCCACGCCCAACCTCAGCGTCATCCTCGGCGGCGCGGCGGTGAGCCTGGAAGGCCTGGTCGGCGCCTACACCGCCTTCGCCCGCGGCGGCGTCAGCGGCAGGCCGCGCACCCTGCCCGACGCGCCGCTGGAGGAATCGCGCATGATGAGCGAAGGCGCCGCCTTCATCATCCGCGACGTACTCGAGTCCGGCGGCCCGGTGGCGCGCATGGTCGAGGGCGGCGTCGGCACGCGGCGCGGCATCGCCTGGAAGACCGGCACCAGCTTCGGCTTCCGCGACGCCTGGGCGGTCGGCGTCAGCGACCGTCACACGGTGGGCGTCTGGGTCGGACGGCCCGACGGCACGCCCAACCCCGGCTTCTTCGGCGCCAACATCGCCGCGCCGCTGCTGGTCGACATCTTCTCCACCGTCGACGACGCACCGCCGCAGCCGCGCACGCCGCCGGCCAGCGTAACCATGGCGAAGATCTGCTGGCCGCTCGGCACGCGCGCCGAAACCCTGCCGGCGGGTCTCTGCCACCAGGAGCGCACGGCCTGGATCCTCAACGGCGCCGCGCCGCCGACCTTTCCGGACCGGCTGCGCGGCGGCGCCGCGCACTATACCGACCACCGCGATGCCGCGAGCGGGCTGCGCGTGCGCGCCGGCTGCGCGCCGGGCGAGATGCAGGCGGTGGAGATGGCGCGCTGGCCCGCCGCGCTGGAACCCTGGCTCGATGCCTCTACGCGAAAGCGCGCCCTGCCGCCGGCCTGGGCGCCGGCCTGCAGCGGCGCCCGCGCACCCGAGGCCGGACTGAGAATCGTCGGCATCAGCGACGGCGAAACCCTGCGCCGCGCCGGCGGCGGTCCGGCGCCGGAAGTCCGCCTCGAGGCGCGCGGCGGACAGGAAGCACTCATCTGGCTGGTGAACGGCAGGCAGGTCGGCCGGGTTGTGCCGAACCGCGCCCTGCACCACAAGTTCACCGAGGCCGGCCGCTACCGGATCACCGTCATGGACGACACCGGCCGCTACGACCGTGTCGAGATCAGCGTGCGCTAGCTTTTACCGCTGAAGGCCAACGGCCATTTTTTTGCCACAATTCTTCGCCGCCCCGCCTTTTTCCCTCCCATCTGCCGCCCGACTTCCCGGCTTCAATGCAAGCGTCGTCCTACGGGAAGGAGAACAAAAATGAACACCGCAACTTGTCATTCCCGCGAAAGCGGGAATCCAGCAGTCGCCGGGAACCACTGGATCCCCGCTTCCGCGGGGATGACGTCCCACAGCCGCCGGAAGCTCCTGTTCGTCGAGCTCATCGCCAAGGTCGTGCTGGCCTTCGCCATCGGGCTGGCCACCTCGATCGCGCTGGCCGGCGTCGTCCTGCTGCTGGCGCACGACGCGCAGGCGGCGGAACTCGTGCCGATGAAGCCGAAGGAGGTGCAGCAAGGCACGCTGCTGCTGAAGTCCGAGGGCGCCATCCTCGCCGTGCCGGCGGTGGCGACGGAGGCCGAGATCGAGGTCTCCGGCATCGTCGCCCGCGCCGTCGTCAAACAGACCTACCGCAATCCCTTCGACACCTGGTTCGAGGGCATCTACGTCTTCCCGCTGCCGGAGAACGCCGCGGTCGACCACCTGCGCATGAAGGTCGGCGAGCGCATCATCGAGGGCGACATCCAGGAGCGCCAGGCCGCGCGCGCCCAATACGAGCAGGCGAAATCCTCCGGCCGGCGCGCGGCGCTGGTCGAGCAGGAGCGGCCGAACATCTTCACGACGAGCGTGGCCAACATCCCGCCGCGCGGCGAGATCGTCGTCGAGATCGAATACCAGCAGACCTTACGTTATGACTCCGGCAGCTTCAGCCTGCGCTTCCCGATGGTGGTCGGCCCGCGCTACATCCCCGGCACGCCGGCCGAAGGCCAGGGCGCCGGCACCGGCTGGGCGCCGAACACTGACCAGGTGCCCGACGCCGCACGCATCACCCCGCCGGTGCTCGACCCCGCCAGGCACGCGCCGAGCAACCCGGTGCGCCTGAAGGTCGTGCTCGATGCCGGCGTGCCGCTCGCCCGCGTCGACAGCCCCTACCACGCCATCACCCAGCGCGACGCCGACGGCGGCCGCATCGTCGAGCTGGCCGAAGGCAGCGTGCCGGCCGACAAGGATTTCGAACTCAAGTGGACGCCGGCGGCGAGCCATGCCCCGCAGGCGGCGCTGTTCACCGAGAGCAAAGGTGACAAGCGCTACGCCCTGCTCATGGTCATGCCGCCGGCGAAGGAGGTCGCCGCCGCCCGCCTGCCGCGCGAAGTGGTCTTCGTCATCGACACCTCCGGCTCCATGTCGGGCAGCTCCATCGCCC
>WYAY01000082.1 GCA_011526165.1 Sulfuritalea sp. | reverse complement strand
GCCCTGCGCGGCGGCGCCGGCAACATGGACGTGCTGGTGGCGCTCGGCACCTCGATGGCCTGGCTGTTCAGCACGGTGGTGACCGCGCTCGACCTGCACCACCAGCATGTCTACTTCGAGGCCTCGGCGTCGGTCATCACCCTGGTGCTGATGGGGAAATTGCTGGAAGCGCGCGCCAAGGCCAAGACCTCGGCGGCCATCGAGGCGCTGATCCGCCTGCAGCCGCAGACGGCGTGCGTGCTGCGCGACGGCGAACTGGTCGAGGTGCCGGTGGCGAGCCTGAATCCCGGCGACGTCTTCGTCGTGCGGCCGGGCGAGAGCGTGCCGGTCGACGGCGAAGTGGCGGAGGGCGCGAGCAGCGTGAATGAAGCCATGCTCACCGGCGAGAGCCTGCCGGTGGCGAAGAACCCCGGCGACAAGGTGTTCGCCGCCACGGTGAACGGCGAGGGGCTGGTCCGCTGCCGCGCCACCGGCGTCGGCAGCCACACGCTGCTCGCCGGCATCATCCGCATGGTCGAGCAGGCACAGGGCTCGAAGGCGCCGGTGCAGCGCCTGGCCGACCGCATCTCGGCCATCTTCGTGCCGGTGGTGACTGCCATCGCGCTCGCCGCTTTCGCCGGCTGGTGGCTGTTCGCCGGCGACTTCACGAATGCGCTGGTGAATGCCGTGGCGGTGCTGGTGATCGCCTGTCCCTGCGCGCTGGGGCTGGCGACGCCGACGGCGATCATGGTCGGCACCGGGCGCGGCGCCGCGGCCGGCATTCTCGTGAAGAATGCCGAGGCGCTGGAACTGGCGAAGAACGTCGAGGTGCTGGCGGTGGACAAGACCGGCACGCTGACGCAGGGCAAGCCGGAGGTGACCGACGTGGTGCCGGCGGGCGGCGTCGATGAAACCGAACTGCTGCGCCTTGCGGCCAGCCTCGAGCAGGGCTCGACGCATCCGCTCGCCGAGGCCATCGTGGCGAAGGCGCGCGGGCGCGGCCTGGTGCTGGCCCAGCCGTCCGGGCTGCAGGCCGTGGCCGGCAAGGGACTGACGGCGATGCTCGACGGCGAGGGCTATGCGCTCGGCTCGCCGGCCTTTCTCGCCGAGCGCGGCGTGGCGGTGCCGGAGGCGCTGCCGGCGCCGCTGGCGAACAGCGGCAAGAGCGTCGTCGCCGTGTCGCGCGGACTGACTTTGCTCGGCCTGGTCGGCGTCGCCGACCGCCTGCGGCCGAACTCGCGCGAGGCGGTGGCGCGGCTGCAGGCGCAGGGGGTCGAGGTGGTCATGCTCACCGGCGACAACCGGGCGACGGCGGCGGCCATCGCGCGCGAGGCCGGCATCGACCGTTACGAGGCGGAAGTGCTGCCGCAGGACAAGGCGGCGGCCGTCGCAAGACTCAAATCGGGCGGCCGTCGCGTCGGCATGGTCGGCGACGGCATCAACGACGCGCCGGCGCTGGCGGCGGCGGATGTCTCCTTCGCCATTGGCGGCGGTTCCGATGTGGCGCTGGAGGCGGCCGACGTGACGCTGATGCGGAGCGACCTGCTCTCGGCAGCCGACGCCATCGACCTGTCGCGCGCCACGCTGGCGAAAATCCGCCAGAACCTGTTCTTCGCCTTCATCTACAATGTGCTCGGCATCCCGCTCGCGGCGCTGGGCTACCTCAATCCGGTGATCGCTGGCGCGGCGATGGCCATGAGTTCCGTTTCGGTGGTGAGCAACTCGTTGTTGCTGCGGCGCTGGAAACCGGTTCGGAGAGATCAATGAAGCTGCATCGCCTTGCATTCGCCGTGTTGTTCGGACTGGCTTTTACCGCACAGGCGCAGACGACCCTCGGCGCCAACGAGCCGCCCATCTTCGACGCCGCCCGTCTCGGCACGGCGGCAGAGGTGCAGCGGCTGCTCAAGGCGGAACCGACCGCGCGCGACGCGCGCAACCAGCTCGGCGCAACGCCTCTGCACCTGGCCGCCACGAACGGCGACAGCGGCCCGCTCAAGGCGCTCCTCGCCGCCGGCGCCAGCGTGAATGCGCGCGACCGGGAGGACAATACGCCGCTGCACCTGGCCGCCTACGCCGACAAATCCGAGAATGCGCGCCTGCTGCTCGAAGCCGGCGCCGACGCGGACGCCAAGTCGGCGGGCGGGCGCACGCCGCTGTCGCTGGCCCGCAAGTCGCGCGCCGACCAGACCGCCGGCATCATTTCGCTGTGGGTCCTGAAGGGCTGCAAGCCCGGCAAGCCGTGTTGAAAGGAACGATTATGGAAACCACCACCCTCAAGGTAGAAGGCATGTCCTGCGGCGGCTGCGTGAAGAGCGTCACCAACGTGCTCAGCGCGCTGCCCGGCGTGGCCAAGGCGGAAGTCTCGCTGGAACAGAAGAGCGCCCGCGTCGAATTCGAGCCCGGCCGCGTCACGCGCGAGGACATGAAGCGCGTCATCGTCGACGCGGGCTTCGAAGCGGAATGACGACCCACCCCCCAGCCCCCGCCCCGCGGGCGGGGGTGATGGCGGTTCGCGGGCAGTGCCCGCTTCAAGTTGCTGACTTGCCGCCTCCTTGGGACGGCCCGGCGGAGGCGGAGTGAGCAAGCATCCCCTCTGGCTGGTTGGCTTCCGCCCCTTCTTCGCGCTGGCCTGCCTCTCCGGCGTCGTCCTGCCGCTGTTCTGGGCGCTGATGTTCGCCGGCGCGCTGGAGGCGCCGACGGCGGCGTTCACCGGCATCCAGTGGCACGCCCACGAGATGTTCTTCGGCTTCGGCTGGGCCATGCTCGCCGGCTTCCTGCTCACCGCCAGCAAGAACTGGGTGAAGATCCGCGGCTACCACGGCGCGCCGCTCGTCTTCCTCGTCGCCGCCTGGTGCCTCGATCGCCTCGGCATGGCCTTCGGCGCCGGCTGGCCGCCGGCGCTGTTCCAGATTTCCAACCAGCTGTTCCTCGTCGCCGTCGTGGCGATGCTGGTGTGGACGCTGCTGCGCCACCGCGAGACGGACGGCTACCGCCGGGACAACGTCTTCTTCCTGCTCCTGCTGCCGCTGTTCCCGGTCGCAAAATTCCTGCTGCTCGACGGCCACTGGTCGCAGGCCGGCGAGCTGATGGCGCTGGGCCTGTTCCGCCTCGCCTTCCTCATCATGCTCGAGCGCACGCTGACGGATTTCATGAAGAACGTCTTCAAGGCGGAG
Organism: Sulfuritalea sp.; assembly: GCA_011526165.1. Taxonomy (GTDB): domain Bacteria; phylum Pseudomonadota; class Gammaproteobacteria; order Burkholderiales; family Rhodocyclaceae; genus Desulfobacillus. Next base: position 8,590 of record WYAY01000082.1, on the reverse strand, counting down.
ATCCTGCGCCGGCCGGCGCTCGACGTGCCGATCAAGTCGCTGGCGCTGGCGCTGGCCTTCGCCGGCTTCCTGCCGCCGCCGCTGCAGGGCGGGCTGGCGCTGCTGCTCGCCGCGCTGCTCATCGGGCGCTTTGCCTTCTGGCACCCGGCGCGCGGCTTCTCCAGGCTCGACATCGCCGTCATGTACCTCGGCTATCTCGCCATCGTGCTGCAGCTCCTCGTCGTCGCCTTCGAGCAGCTGGCGCAGGTGGTCTGGGTCGGCAGCGTCACCATCCACCTGTTCACCTTCGGCGCCATGGGCCTGATCATGCCCGCCATGATCGTGCGCATCGCGAAGGGCCACACCGGGCGCAAGGTGGCTTTCGATCGCGTCGACAAGGCGGTGCTGTGGCTCATGATCGCGGCGCTGGCGCTGCGCGTCGTCGCGCCGCAGCTGGCGCCCGGCGCCTACCTGGCGTGGGTGAGCCTCGCCGCCGCCGGCTGGTCGCTGGCCTTCGCCATCCTCGCCTGGCGCGTGATTCCCTTCCTGCTGGCGCCGCGCGTCGACGGGCGCGACCACTGATTCATTTGACGACGGGCTTCAGCGGCATGCGGCCGACGAGCAGTACGCCGACGAGGCAGGCGGCGCCGGTGACGGCCCAGGTCCACTGCCAGCCGCCGACCTGACCGGCCACCCAGGCCACCAGCGGGGCGCCGACGAACTGGCCGAGGGAGGCGAACTGCTGCACCCAGCCGACGGTGGTCGACACGGTCTGCTCGCCCGGCGCGAAGCGCACCGCCAGCATGAACAGCGTCGCCGGGATCATGCCGCCGAAGCCGGAAAACATCAGCACGCCGAGGTAGCGCAGCACCGCCTGCTCCTCGGGCAGGGCGAAGGCGATGAAGGTGCCCAGCGCCATGGCGGCGAAGGCGGCGTGGAGCAACAGCTGCGGACGGACGCCGCGATGCACCAGCCGGCCGGAGCCGACGTTGCCCGCCACGTTGCACAACGCGGCGAAGGCCGTCAGCGCGCCCGCCAGGGTGCCCGAGACGCCCGCCTGGTCATAGACGGAAGGCAGGAAGCCGATCACCGCCAGCCACTGTCCGGAGTACATGGCGAAGGTCAGCGCCACCAGCCACGGTCCGCTCGAAGCCAGGGTCTGGCGCAGGCGATGCAGCCAGGCCTGGCTTTCGCCCGCCGGCCGGGCCGCCGCCGCGCGCCGCCGTGCGGCGTCCGAGGGCACGCGCCGCGCCGCCAGCAGCGCCATGCCGGCGGAGACCGCGGCAAGCCCCCACCACCAGCCGCGCCAGTCCAGCGCGGCCATCACCCAGGGTCCGCAGAGCAGGGCGAGCGCGGTGCCGAGCGGCATGTAGGCGCCCCACAGGCCGAGGCGCAGGCTCAGTTGTCCGGGCGGCACCAGCTGGCGGATCAGGCTGGGCGCGGGCAGCGAGACGAGCAGGAAGCCGAGGCCTTCCGCCGCGCGCAGCCAGAGCAGGTCCGTCGCGTCGCGCGCCCAGCCGCCCAGCGCGCTGGCGGCCGCCAGGATGGACAGCCCGGCCAGCAGGCTGCGGCGCAGGCCCAGGCTGTCGGCGGCGAGCCCGAGCAGCAGACCCAGCGACATGCCGGCGACTTGCACCAGCGACAGCAGGAAGCCGGCCTGCAACAGCGTGATGCCGAGCGCGTCGCGCAGCAGCGGCAGCGCGGTCGGCAGCTTGCCCACGTGCAGCGCGGCGGTGATGCCGGAGAGGATGACGACGAGGTCGGCGGACAGCAGTGGTTTTTCGTTCATGCGGGGCGATGTCGTTGGCCGCCGCATTGTGCTTCATCCGGCTGCGGCGCGCCACCCTTGCGCCGCGGCGGAAGCGGCCGGGTTCAAGGCCCCTGGCAGCCGCGCGCCCTGTCCTCGAAGTCGCAGGAGCCGTCGCGGATGTGGCCCGGGTAATGCCGCTCGAAGGCGCGGCAGAGTTCCTCGCGCAGCAGCCATTGCCCGTCTTCGCCGGCGAGGAAACTGGTGGGGACGGGGGTCTCGTGTTCCTGGTAGATCTCGAAGATCTCCGCCTGATCGGGACCGATGCCGTTGCGGCCGAGGTGCTCGACCAGCCCGCAGATGGTGTCGGAGAAGTAGGTCTTGAATTCGTCCTCGTCCTCGATGCTGCGCACGCGCGCCTCGTAGGTGTAGGGCAGGCTCTTGTCGTACTTCGATTTCGGGCCGAGGAGCTTGTCGAGCAGTCCCATGGCGGTCTCCGTCGCGTCGTGTGTGCAGCCACTCTAGGCCAGTCGCGGCCGCTTGGCAATAATGAGAACACGCCCTAGACTCCTCGCATGAGCAACGCAAACGTCTCCGCCGCCGCATCGCAGCCAGGCTGGCTCGACGCGCTGCGCGCGCATGCGCGCAGCCATGCCTTCGCCGCCTGGGGGCTGGGGCTCTCCGCCCTCGCCTTGCTGGCGCTGCTGCTGCAGAGCCTGGCGCAGATTCTCGCGGGCGAGGCCTCCGCCGTGCTGCGCTTCGCGCTGATCGGCGGCACGGCGGGCTTCGCCGCCACCGCCTTGGGCGCGCTGCCGGCGCTGGTCCTGCGCGGCATCCCGCAGCGGGTGGAGGACAGCATGCTCGGCATGGCGGCGGGCATGATGCTCGCCGCGGCCGCCTTTTCGCTGCTGATTCCCGGCCTCGCGGCCGGCACGGAGATCCTCGGCGGCAAGGCTGCCGGCGCCGGCGCGGTGGTGCTCGGCATGGGCCTCGGCGTGCTGCTGATGATCGGCCTCGATGCGTTCACGCCGCACGAGCACGACAAGACCGGCCCCTGCGGGCCGGGCTACGAGTATTTCGGCCCACCCCCCGGCCCCCGTCCCGAGGGCGGGGGTGACGGCAGTTCGCCGCCGCGCGGCGCCATGCCGCCGGCTGCCCCGTCCCTGGGGCGGCCCGGCGAACGGTGCTACAGCCGCGTCTGGCTGTTCGTCTTCGCCATCGCCCTGCACAACCTGCCCGAGGGCATGGCGATCGGCGTCGGCTTTTCGCACGGCGACATGGGCGTCGGCCTGCCGCTGGTGACGGCCATCGCCCTGCAGGACATTCCGGAAGGCCTTGCCGTGGCGCTGGCCCTGCGCGGCGCCGGCCTGACGCCCGGCCGTGCGGTGCTGGTGGCGGGCGCCAGCGGCCTGATGGAGCCGCTCGGCGCGCTGCTGGGGGTCGGCCTGTCCAGCGGCATGGCCGTCGCCTATCCGATCGGCCTCGGCCTGGCGGCCGGCGCCATGATCTTCGTCGTCTCGCACGAAGTGATCCCGGAAACCCACCGCAACGGCCACCAGACGCCGGCGACGATCGGCCTGATGGCCGGCTTCGCGCTGATGATGGCGCTCGACACCGCGCTCGGCTGAGGCATGCTGACGAAGATCCGCGATTTCTTCGAGCGCAACATCGGCGGCGCGCCGCAGCCGGGACGGCATCCCATCGAACTGGCGACCGCCGCCTTGCTGGTGGAGGTGATGCGTATCGATGCCGACACGACGGAAGCGGAGCGCGCCGCGGTGCTGGCGGCGGTGCGCGGCAAGTTCGGCCTGGCGCAAGCCGAGGCGGACACCCTCATCGCGCTGGCCGAGGAGGAGATGCGCCAGGCCACCGACTACTACCAGTTCACTTCGTTGATCAACCGGGACTTCACCCCGGAACAGAAGGAGCGCGTGCTGGAGCTGATGTGGCGGGTGGCCTATGCCGATGGCGCCATCGGCGCGCACGAGCAGCATCTGATGCGCAAGATCGCCGCCCTGCTGCACATGCCGGACAGCGCCTACATCGCCGCCAAGCTGCGCGCGCGGGATGCCGCCGCCGGCTGAGCGGCGGCGCCTTGCTCACTCCTCGAGCAGGCTGCGCAGCATCCAGGCCGTCTTCTCGTGCACTTCCAGCCGCTGCGTGAGCAGGTCGGCCGTCGGCTGGTCGTCGGCCTTGGCGACCAGCGGAAACAGCTCCCGGGCGGTGCGCGCGGTGGCTTCCTGCGCGTTGACCAGATGGCGCACCATGTCCATCGCCCTGGGCACGCCATCCACTTCCTTGATCGAGGCCAGCTTGACGAATTCCTTGTAGGTGCCGGGGGCCGGCACGCCGAGCGAGCGGATGCGCTCGGCGATGATGTCGAGGGCGTTCCACTGTTCGGTGTACTGCTCCATGAACATCGCGTGCAGCGAGTTGAACATCGGCCCGGTGACGTTCCAGTGGAAGTTGTGCGTCATGAGGTAGAGGGTGTAGCTGTCGGCCAGCAGGCGCGACAGGCCCTTGGCGATCTTGGCGCGATCGCCGGCGGAAATCCCGATGTCGATGGCGGGGGCAGGGTTCTTCTTGGCCTTCATGGTCACTCCTTTCGAATTGTTGCCCGCCCCCGTGGCAGAGGGCGGGCGGTTGCCTACGGCAATGATAACTTAAGCGCCGACATCCTTCATGTCGATGCCGAGCGCCTTGGCCACGCCGGCGCCGTAGGCCGGGTCGGCCTTGGCGCAGTGGCGGATGTGGCGCAGCTGCACCTCGCGCGAGGCTCCGCCGATGGAGCGCGCGGTGTTGTCGAACAGCACCTGCTGCTGCGCGGGCGACATCAGGCGGAACAGCGCGCCCGGCTGCGAGAAGTAGTCGGCATCCTCGCGGTGGTTCCAGTGGTCGGCGGCGCCCTCGATGGACAGCGGCGGCTCGCGGTAGTCGGGTTGCTCCTGCCACTCGCCGTAGCTGTTCGGCTCGTAGCCCCGGGTGCCGCCGAAGTTGCCGTCGACGCGCATGCTGCCGTCGCGGTGGTAGCTGTGCACCGGGCAGCGCGGCGCGTTGACCGGAATCTGGTGGTGGTTCACGCCGAGCCGGTAGCGCTGCGCGTCGCCGTAGGAGAACAGCCGCGCCTGCAGCATCTTGTCGGGCGAGAAGCCGATGCCGGGCACGACGTTGGCCGGATTGAAGGCGGACTGCTCGACCTCGGCGAAGAAGTTCTCCGGGTTGCGGTTCAGCTCCATCACGCCGACCTCGATCAGCGGGTAGTCCTTGTGCGGCCAGACCTTGGTCAGGTCGAAGGGATTGTAGGGCACCTTCGCGGCGTCCTGCTCCGGCATCACCTGCACCTTCAGCGTCCACTTCGGGTAGTCGCCGTTCTCGATGGCCTCGTAGAGGTCCTTCTGGTGGCTCTCGCGGTCCTTGCCGATGATCGCCTCGGCCTCGGCGTCGGTGAGGTTCCTTATCGGCTGCTGCGACTTGAAGTGGAACTTCACCCAGAAGCGCTCGTTCTTCGCGTTGATGAAGCTGAAGGTGTGCGAGCCGAAGCCGTGCATGCTGCGGTAGCTGGCCGGGATGCCGCGGTCGCTCATGACGATGGTGACCTGGTGCAGCGCCTCGGGCAGCGAGGTCCAGAAATCCCAGTTGTTCTGCGCGCTGCGCATGTTGGTGCGCGGGTCGCGCTTGACGGCATGGTTCAGGTCGGGGAACTTGAGCGGGTCGCGCAGGAAGAACACCGGCGTGTTGTTGCCGACCATGTCCCAGTTGCCTTCCTCGGTGTAGAACTTCACGGCGAAGCCGCGGATGTCGCGCTCGGCGTCGGCGGCGCCGCGCTCGCCGGCGACGGTGGTGAAGCGGGCGAACAGATCCGTCTTCTTGCCGACCTGGCTGAAGATCTTGGCGCGGGTGTACTTCGTGATGTCGTTCGTCACCGTGAAACTGCCGTAGGCGCCCGAGCCCTTGGCGTGCATGCGCCGCTCGGGGATCACCTCGCGGTCGAAGTGGGCGAGCTTCTCGAGCAGCCAGACGTCCTGCAGCAGGGCCGGGCCGCGCGGGCCGGCGGTCATGGTGTTCTGGTTGTCCGGCACGGGGGCGCCGGCGGCGGTGGTGAGTTTCTTGCTCATGAGCATGCTCCTTTCGTCGTGGTGAATGTTGGGGTTCAGGCGATCAGCCGGCCGAACTCCGCCAGCCAGAGGCCGGTGCCGAGGGCGGCGATGGCGCTGCCCATGAAGAAGCGCAGCCGTGCAGTGGTGCCGGACAGGGAGAGGACCGCCGTTCCTGCCGCGAAGCTGTTCCGTTTCATGCTGCCCTCCATGCGCGATGTGGTTACGGCTGAAATATAGGCGCCGGCTGCTTAGCTGTCTAACGAATAAAATTCGAGGCTATAATCGATTTAATCGATAACGAAGCCGCCGCCATGAAACCTCTGCCGTCGCTCAAGCAGCTGCACTATCTGGCCGCCCTGGCCGACCACCTCAATTTCACCCGTGCGGCGGAGGCCTGCTTCGTCACCCAGTCGACGCTGAGCGCCGGGCTGAAGGAACTCGAGGACGTGCTGGGTGCGCGCTTGGTGGAGCGGGACCGCCAGACGGTGCTGATGACGCCGCTCGGCCAGGAGGTGGCGCGGCGGGCGCGGGAGATCCTCGCCGCGGCGCACGATCTGGCCGAGTTCGCCGCCGGCGCGGCGCAGCCGATGACCGGGCTGCTGCGGCTCGGCGTGATACCGACCATCGCGCCCTTCCTGCTGCCCGCCTGCCTGCCATTGCTGCGCGAACGCTACCCGGGGCTGCGCCTGGCCTTGCGCGAAGACCTGACGGCGCGGCTGCTGGCGCTGCTGGAGGATGGACAGCTCGATTTCGCCCTCATCGCGCTGCCCTACGACACGGCCAGCCTGCGGGTCGAGCCGCTGTTCGACGATCCCTTGCAGTTGGTCGGGCGCAAGGGCGACCCTGCCGTGAAGGCGAAGCATCCGGCGCTCACGCCCGACGTGACCGGGCGGCTGCTGCTGCTCGAGGAAGGACATTGCCTGCGCGACCATGCCCTGCATGCCTGCGGTGCGGGCGCCCCGCAGGCCGGGCAGGAAGGCATGGCCGCCACCAGCCTGCTCACCCTGGTGCAGATGGTCGAGTCCGGACTCGGCGTCGCCCTGGTCCCCGCCATGGCGACGGCGAGCGGGCTGGCGGGCAGCGCCAGCCTGGCCGTGCGTACCCTGGCCGGCCCTGCGCCGAAACGCACCATCGCGCTGGCGGCGCGACGGTCGACCACGCGCGAGGCGGACCTGCGGGCGCTGGCCGAGGCCTTCCGCGCTGTCCGGCGTGCGGCGGGCCGGCCGCTATAATCGGTTCAACGCGCGCGGCGCGGGAGACAACTGACCGGGAGGCCGAACATGTCGAACCAGCTGGCCGTGCTGGAGCAGGCCCAGAACACTTTCGTCGACCTCGCCGTCAAGTTCGGGCCAAAGGCCGTCGTCGCAATCCTGATCCTCGCCGCGGGCTATTACATCGGCCGCTGGGTCGGCCGGATCCTCGATCGCTGGCTGGCCAGACTCAGCCTCGAGCCGCCGGTGCGATTGCTGATCGTGCGCCTTGCCCACCTGGTGGTGCTGGGGCTGTTCCTCATCATGGCGCTGCAGAATCTCGGCGTGGACCTGCTGCCGCTGATCGCCGGACTGAGCGTGGCCGGCGCAGGCATCGCGCTGGCCATGCAGGGTGTCCTCGGCAACCTGGCGGCAGGCTTCATCATCATCTTCACCAAGCCGTTCCGCGTCGGCGAATACGTCTCCATGATCGGTGTCGAGGGCGAAGTGCAGGATATCGACCTGTTCACCACCAAGCTCAGCCACCCCGACCGCTCCATCGTGGTCGTTCCCAACCGCAAGATCGTCGGCGAAATCCTGCACAACTACGGCCGCATCCGGCAGCTTGACCTGAGCCTGCCGGTCGCCCGCGCCGAAGACCTCGATCGCGTGCTGGCGCTGGTGAGCGAAGTGGTGAAGGCCAGCCCGCGCGTGCTGGCGGAGCCGGCGCCCATCGTCGGCGTGGCGGCGCTGGCCGACAAGTCGATCGCCATCGCCGTCAAGCCCTGGACCAGCGTGGCGGACTATCTGGCCGCGGGCGCCGAGATCAACCGCGCGATGGTCGAGCGGATGACCGCCGCCGGCATCGACTATCCGGGCGCCGCCCGCGAGATCCGCGTCGTCGGTTCGCCTGTCCAGCGCGCCGTGCCGTAGGGACTGACTTTTCCCGGGGGCGGAGCGCTTCCGCGGAGATTGACCTGCGTCAAACCTTCGTCATCAAATAAAAGTAACGTAGCGGTTCGAAGCCGAGGCTCCGCCGGAAAATGCCCGAACAAGACGTCTGCGACCTGCCCGGGATCGTTGCCCGCTGGCAGCATGATCCCGCCAACCTGGTGCAGATCCTGCGCGAGGTGCAGGAATCCTGCGGCACCATTCCTTCCGACACGCTCGACCGGCTGGCCGAGCTGCTGAAGGTGCCGCGCGTGCGCATCGAGTCGACGGCCAGCTTCTACGCCTTCTTCCACGCCGAGTCGCACGGCGCCTACGAGATCCTTTTTTCGGACAACATCATCGACCGGATGGCCGGCAAGGAAGCGCTCAGGCAGTATTTCTGCGAGCGGCTCTGGCTGGAGCCGCGCAAGCTGTCCGAGGACGGGCTGGTGTATGTCGACGACACCGCCGACATCGGCCTGGCCGACCAGGCGCCGGCGATGCTGGTGAACGGCTACGTCATCCCGTCGCTCGACAAGGCGCGCCTCGACCTCGTCGCCGAGCTGATCCGCGCGCGCAAGCCGCTGGCCGAGTGGCCGCCGATGCTGTTCGAGGTTCCCGACAACCTGCGCAAGCCCGGCCCGCTG
>WYAY01000081.1 GCA_011526165.1 Sulfuritalea sp. | reverse complement strand
CGCATCTCCATGAGGCGGCTGACGGTGCGGTGGAACTCAGTGGCCTGCGGGCCTTCGCGGTAGAGCTCGGCGGCCTCGCACTCGGCGGTCATGACGAGCTTGACCTTGTGGTCGTAGAAGACGTCGATTAGCCAGGTGAAGCGGCGCGCTTCGTTGGCCTGCTCGCGCGTCATGCGCGGCACGCCGGAGAGGAAAACGGTGTGGTAGCGGCGGGCGATCTCTAGGTAGTCGTTCTGCGAGCGCGGCCCCATGCACAGGGTGGCGAAGTCGAACCAGATGACGCCGATGGCGCGGCGCTGAACCGGCAGCTCGCGCTCGAGGATGTTCACCGGCCGCTGGTGGCCCTCGCCGCCGGAGATCTCGCGGAAGGCGGCCTCCATCTTCGCCTCGCCCTCGGCGTCGGCCGGGACGTGGTAGACCTCGACCTTTTCCAGCGCGCGCAGGCGGTAGTCGATGCCGCCGTCGACCTCCAGCACGTCGAGTTGCTCCTTCAGGAGCTTGATAGTGGGCAGGAAGCTGTGCCGCTGCAGGCCGTTCGGGTAGAGGCCGTCGGGCGGATAGTTGGAGGTCAGACAGAACACCACGCCGCGCTCGAAGAGGGCTTCCATCAGGCGGCCGAGGATCATGGCGTCGGCGATGTCGGAGACGTGGAATTCGTCGAAGCACATCAGCCGCGTCTCGCGGGCGATGCGGTCGGCGACCTTGAGCAGCGGGTCTTCCTCTTTTTTCAGGGCGCGCAGGCGCTCGTGCACCTCGCGCATGAAGGCGTGGAAGTGCACGCGGCGCTTGCGCTGGTAGGGCACGGTGTCGAAGAAGCAGTCCATCAGCAGGCTCTTGCCGCGCCCCACCCCGCCCCACAGATACACGCCGCGCGGAATCTGCGGGTTGATGACGAGCTTGCGCAGCTTGCTGCGGCGCTTGTGCTTGAAGGCGACGAGTTCGTCGTAGAGGCGCTGCAGGCGCTCGGCGGCGGCCTGCTGGGCGGCGTCTGGAATGATGTGGCGCGACTGGAACTGGGCGTCCAGGGCGCGCAGCATGCCTTGCTGGGGGAGACGCGGGGCGTTCATGGTGCGGATTTTAACAGCGAGCCCTCTCCCTGACCCTCTCCCCCTGCCCCTCTCCCGCAAGCGGGAGAGGGGGGAGAACACTAGAAATGCAGGGGGCGCTTGTCGACGGACAGGGCGGCTTCGTGCATGACCTCGGAGAGCGTCGGGTGGGCGTGCACGATGCGGGCGATGTCTTCCGAGCTGGCGTGGAATTCCATCGCCACGACGGCTTCCGAGATCAGCTCGGAGGCGTTGGTGCCGATGACGTGCACGCCGAGGATCCGGTCGGTCTTGGCGTCGGCCAGCATCTTGATGAAGCCGGAGGTTTCGCCCTGCCCCAGCGCGCGGCCGTTGGCGGAGAAGGGAATCTGGCCGGCACGGTATTCGATGCCGGCGCTCTTCAGCTGCTGCTCGGTCTTGCCGACCCAGGCGATCTCCGGGTGGGTGTAGATGACCCAGGGCACGGCGTCGTAGTTGCAGTGGCCGGCCTGGCCGGCGATCAGCTCGGCGACCATGACGCCCTCTTCCATGCCCTTGTGCGCCAGCATCGGGCCGCGCACCACGTCGCCCACCGCCCAGACGTTGGGCAGGTTGCTGCGGCAGTGGTCGTCGACGTCGATGCGGCCGCGCTCGTCGAGTTGGAGGCCGACGGCTTCGCAGCCGAGCCCGTCGGTGTTGGGCACGCGGCCGACGGAGACGATCAGCTTGTCGCATTCGAGGACGTGGCTCTCGTCGCCCATCTCGTACTCGATCGCGATGCCCTTCTTGCCGGTGGTTACCTTGTTGATCTTCACGCCGAGGCGGATGTCGAGGCCCTGTTTTTTCGTAAACACCTTCCAGGCTTCCTTGGCGACGGCGGCATCGGCCGCGGCGAGGAATTCCGGCAGGGCTTCGAGGATGGTGACTTCGGCGCCGAGGCGCTTCCAGACGCTGCCGAGTTCGAGGCCGATGACGCCGGCGCCGATGACGCCGAGGCGCTTCGGCACGGCGTCGAAGGCGAGCGCGCCGGCGTTGTCGCAGATCAGCTTGTTGTCGACGGGGATGCCGTCGAGGTGGCGCGGGCGCGAGCCGGTGGCGACGATGACGTGCTTGGCCGTCACCGCCTCGCCGGCGACGTCGACCTCCCAGCCGTCCTCGCCGCCGCCGGTGAACTTGCCGTGGCCGGGCAGCAGCGTGACCTTGTTCTTCTTGAACAGGCCCTTGATGCCACCGGTGAGCTGGGTGACGATGTTGTCCTTGCGCTTGACCATGGTCTTGACGTCGATGGCGACGTCGCCCGTCGAGATGCCGTGCATGACGAAGCCGTGGCGGGCGTTGTCGAAGTGCTCGGAGGACTGCAGCAGCGCCTTGGAGGGGATGCAGCCGACGTTGAGGCAGGTGCCGCCGAGGCGCACTTCGCCCTTCGGGTCGTCGTAGGACTCGGATTCGCAGCAGGCGGTGTTGAAGCCGAGCTGCGCCGCGCGGATGGCTGCGACGTAGCCGCCGGGGCCGCCGCCGATGACGAGGACGTCAAACTGTTTGGCCATCTCAGATCTCCAGCAGCAGGCGCGCCGGGTCTTCCAGCGCTTCCTTCATGGTGACGAGCCCCAGCACCGCCTCGCGGCCGTCGATGATGCGGTGGTCATAGGACATCGCCAGGTAGTTCATCGGACGGATGACGATCTGGCCGTTCTCGACGACGGCGCGGTCCTTGGTGGCGTGGATGCCGAGGATGGCCGACTGCGGCGGGTTGATGATCGGCGTGGACAGCATCGAGCCGAAGACGCCGCCGTTGGAGATGGAGAAGGTGCCGCCGGTGAGCTCCTCGATGGAGAGCTTGCCGTCCTTGGCCTTGGCGCCGAACTCGGCGATCTTCTTCTCGATGT
>WYAY01000080.1 GCA_011526165.1 Sulfuritalea sp. | reverse complement strand
GCAACATGAACAAGGAGATCGACATGATCGCCCACTCCTGCGGCCTGCGCCATGCGCGGGAATTCCGCCGCGAGCACGTGCGCATCGTGCAGGGCTTCGGTCAGAGCATCGCCTTCAACATGCTCTACCCTTACCCGGCCGCCGGCTGACGCTCGCCCAGCGCCAGCCACAGCCCGCTGGCGGCGATCACCGCCATGCCGGCGGTCGTCATGGCATCCGGCAGGTGCCCGAATACCAGCCAGCCGAGCAGGCCCGCCCAGATCAGCTGCGTGTAGCCGAAGGGCGTCAGCGTCGAGGCCGGCGCCAGGCGGAAAGCGCGGATCAGGATGAAGTGCCCGACGCCGCCGTAGAAACCTAGCGACGCGATCATCAGCCATTGCAGCGGGTCGGGCGAGAACTCGAACCAGAACCAGGGCAGCGCCAGGCTCATCACCGCCGTGCCGACCAGCGCCGTGTAGAACAGCAGGGTGAGCGGATGCTCGGCATGGCTCAGGCGCCGCGTCAGCAGTTGGTAGGCGGCGTAGCAGGCGGCGCCGGCCAGCGCCCAGAGAACGCCGGCCAGGTTGAGGGCGCCGCCCGGGCGGGCGATGAGCAGCACGCCGGCGAAGCCGACGACGACCGCGACCCAGCGGCCGGCGCCGATGCGCTCGCCGAGGAAAGGGCCGGCCAGCAGCGTCACCAGCAGCGGGGCGAGGAACAGCACCGCCGTGGCCTCGGCCAGCGGCATGCTGCGGAAGGCCATCATGGCGAAGCCGGTGGTGCCCACCAGCGCCAGGGCGCGCACCACCTGCAGCGCCAGATTGTCCGTTCTCACCAGTTGCAGGCGCATCGAGGGCGCGACGAAAACCAGCATGATGACGAAGTGCAGGGTATAGCGCGCCCAGACCAGCAGCGGCACGGCGAAGGTGGCGGTCAGGTGCTTGGAGGTGGCGTCCAGCAGGGCGAACAGCATCAGCGCCAGCATGAACAGCAGGATGCCGCGCAGCGGGTGCTGCGCGGGAGCCGGAGGAGTCATCTCAGTTTCCGTTCCGGCCGGCGAGGAGCCAGGCGTTGAAGAGGCGGCGGGCGGCGTCGATGGTCTCGCCGGCAGTGAGGCCGACCGGGCCGATGCCGCCGCCGGCCAGCAGGTCGGCCGCCAGGCCGTGCAGGTGTACGGCGCAGAGCGCGGCGAGGTCCGCTCCCCAGCCCTGCGCCAGCAGGGTCGCGGCGAGGCCGCTCAGCACGTCGCCCTGGCCGGCGCCGGCCATGCCCGGGTTGCCGCTGGCGTTGATGAACCAGCGGCCGTCGGGCGCGGCGATCACGCTGCCGCAGCCCTTCAGCACCGCGACGGCGTCGAATTTCTCCGCAAGCGTGAGCGCAGCCTGCACGCGGTCGGCCTGCACCACGGCGGCATCGCTGCCGAGCAGGCGCGCGGCTTCCAGCGGATGCGGCGTCAGCAGGGTTGGCGCGCCGCGCCGGCGCAGCTGTTTCGCCAGCACGGGACGGGCCGCCAGAAGATTGAGCGCGTCGGCGTCGAGCACCAGCGGCAGCGGCGCGGCGATGGCGTTCCGCAGCAACTCCAGCGCGGCCTTGCTCTGGCCGAGGCCGGGGCCCGCCGCCAGTGCCGTGGCGAGGCCGGCGGCGAGAATCTCGCCGGGCTGGCGCAGCATCAGTTCGAGCTGAACGGCGTCCACTGCCGGCGCCGCAGCGTCGAGCAGGCCGACGTAGACGCGGCCGGCGCCCAGCTTCAGCGCGGCGCGGCCGGCGAGCAGCGGCGCGCCCACCATGCCGGGCGCGCCGCCGAGGATGCCGACGCTGCCCATCATGCCCTTGTGGCTGTTCAGCGGCCGCGGCGTCAAGTGCGCGGCGAACAGCGCCGGCGTCACCGTCCGCCCGCGCGCCGGCAGCGCGCCTTCCGCATCCAGGCCGAGGCTGTCGACGCTGATCGCGCCGCAATGGTCCGGCCCGTCCAGCGTGAGCAGGCCAGGCTTGAGCGCGATGAAGCTGAGCGTGGCATCCGCCCGCACGGCGCAGCCGAGCACGCGGCCGGTGTCGGCGCACAGCCCGCTCGGGATGTCGAGGGCCAACACCGGGCAGCCGAGGCCGTTGATGCGCTCGGCCAGCGCGGCGTGCGCGCCGGCCAGGGGGCGCTGCAGGCCGATGCCGAAGAGGGCGTCCACCGCGAGGGAATAGCGGCCGGCGGGAATCTCGCTCACGGCGGCGCCGCCGGCCGCGCGGTAGTGCTCGAAGGCGGCGCGCGCGTCGACCGGCAGCTTGGCCGCGTCGCCGGCGAAGACGACGACTGGCGCCAGGCCGCGGCTGCGCAGCAGGCGGGCCAGCACGAAGCCGTCGCCGCCGTTGTTGCCGGGACCGCAGACGACGAGCGGCGGCGGGCCGTCCGGAGTGGCAAAAGTCAGTGCCTGCGTCACGGCGGCGGCGCCGGCGCGCGCCATCAGCGGCGGCTCGGCGCCGGCATGGCGCGACTCGATCTCGCGCAGGGTGGCGACGTCGTAGATCGGGCGGGATAGGGCGAAGTCCATGGCCCAATGCTACCGCAATGCCGACGTCGTGGCGGCGACCACCTGCTCGGCTTGCCGTGCCAGGCGACGGTTGACCAGGTTGTTGGCGATCAGCGCGCCGACCACCAGCACGGCGCCGGCGGTCTCCACCGGCAGCAGCGCGTGGCCCTGCCAGACCGTGATGAGGATGGTCACCACCGGCGCGAAGTTGGCGAACAGCGAGGCGTTCAGCGGCCCCAGCTTCGCCACCGCCATGTTCCACAGCAGCACCGCGCCGAAGGAGACGACGAAGACGATGAACAGCAGCCCCCACAGATGCGCGCGCAGGTCCTCGACGGCCGGCGGCTGGCTGCGGCCGCCGGCCGTCGCCACGGCGGCAGCGAGCAGGATGGTGAGCCAGCCCAGCGCCGCGGTGAGTGCCGTGTAGCGCACCGGCGACCAGCCGGGGAATTTCTGCGCGCCCAGCGTGAAGCCGATCCAGCACCACGAGGCAACGTAGATGAGGCCGTTGCCGAGCGCGCTGCCGCCCGAATAGAGGCGGGCGACCTCGCCCCGGCTCACCACCAGCGCCTCGCCGAGGAGGGCGACGCCGATGCAGGCCAGCGTGGCGGCGTGCGGGCGATGGCGCGTGCGCAGCCACTGCCAGAGCACGATGTTCACCGGACCGAGGGCGAGGATCATGGCGCCGTGTTCGGGGCGCGTCAGGCGCAGGCCTTCATACACGAACAGGCTGAAGCCGGCGAAGCCGGCGCTGCCGTAGGCCCAGGCTGTTGCCGCCCGCCCTTCGAGGGCGAACGCGCGGCGCCCCTCGAGACAGGCCAACGCGACGAGGAAGCAGACCGCCGCGACGCCATAGCGCAGCAGCGTCAGCCAGTAGGGATCGACGACGGGGAGGACGACCTTGCTGACGGGTAGGAAGGCGCCCCAGATCAGCACCACCGCGCACATCAGCAGCGTGCCCTGGGCGAGGTCGCGCCGGTTCAATGCAGCGTCCTCGGCGTCGGTGCGTCCGGCGGGAAGAGTTCGTCGAGGTCGGCGGCGTCGAAGCGGTACGCGCGGTTGCAGATGTCGTCGCGCACGACGATCTCGCCCTGTTCGGCGAGAACGGATTCGACCTCGGCGCGGCCGAGCGAGCGCAGCATCGCGGCCACCTTGGCGCGGTCCTCCGGGCAGTCGTAGGCGACCGGCCTCGGCCTGAAGAGCCGGACCTCCTCCTCGGGAAACAGCCGGCCGAGCAGCGTCTCCGCGGGCAGCGCCCGCATTTCCTGCGGCGTCACGGTGCCGGCAAGCAGTTCGATGCGCGCCCAGCCGTCGACGTCCCTGGCGTCGGCGCCCGGCAGTTTCTGCAGGAACAGGCCGCAGGCGGACTTCTCGTCCGCCGCCAGCCAGAGCCGCGCCGGCTGCTGCTCGGACTGGACGAGATAGTGTTCGAAGACCGCCGCGATGCTGTCGCCGGCGACGGGCACCAGGCTCTGGTACGGCTCGCGCGCCGATTCGCTCTGCAGGATCAGGGCGAGACGCCCGTCGCCGAACAACTCCGAGACCGGCGCCGGCGCGACGTCCGCCTCGGCCAGCGCCATGCCGCGCAGGTGCAGCGCGGTGCTGCAGTCGATCACCAGCAGACGGATCGGGCCGTGGCCCTTCAGTTGGAATGTGAGGCGGCCGGGCTGCTTCAGGTTGTCGGCGATGAGCACGGCCGTCGCCGTCATCTCGCCGAGCAGCCCGCGCACCGTGGCAGCGTAGCCGCGCCCCGCCAGCAGGCTGCGCCAGGATTCGTCCAGGCGCACGAAGGCGCCGCGGATGTCGAGCGCCTCGAAGAGGAAGCGCACGACGAAATCGGAGGCGACGGCGCTCACTTCAGTTGTCTGGCGAATTCGTCCGCATCGAAGCCGACCAGCAGCGTCCGGCCGGCCTCGACGATCGGCCGCCGGATCATGCTCGGGTTCTCCAGCATCAGGGCGAAGACCTTCCTCTCCGTGAGGTTGGCCTGCTTCTCCGGCGGCAGCTTGCGGAAACTGGAACCGCGCGTGTTGATCAGCTTCTCCCAGCCGGCCCGCGCCGCCCATTTCTTGAGCAGCGCTTCGTCGGCGCCGAGCTTCTTGTAGTCGTGGAAATCGTAGGCGATGCCGCGGCCGTCGAGCCAGGCGAAAGCCTTCTTCATGGTGTCGCAGTTCCTGATGCCGTAGATCGTGATCATGCATTTCTCCGCCGGGCTTCAATGATACTGCATGAGCGTCGTCAACCCGCCTGAAGGGGCCGGCGTTAAGGGATCAGACGCAGAGACCGCTGCCGTCCGGGATTGCAAGGACTGTCCCTTGCCGACACATCGAGGAAAGGAAACGAAATGCGCAAACTGATTTCTCTCGCCGTTGCCGCCGCTTTTGCCGCTACGACTTCATTGGCGTTTGCCCAGGCGACTCCGGCGACGCCGGCCAGCCCGGCCAAGCCTGCTGAAGCGAAGCCGGCTACGCCGGCGACCGCCGCCACGCCCGCCACTCCTGCTGTTGACGCCAAGCCGGCCGCCGCGCCGAAGGGCAAGGCCAAGGCCAAGGGCAAGGGCAAGCCGAAGAGCAAAGGCAAATCCGCCGACGCACCGAAGTAATCGCTGCGGCGGCATCCACGGAAACGGGCGGAGCATTCCGCCCGTTTCATTTCACAATTCGAGCCGCCCGCCCGGACAGGTCTGCCACTGCGCCAGGCGTGCCACGGTGGGCAGCAGGTTGAGCCCGCTCGCCTTGCGCAGTGCCAGCGCCTGCACGCTCAACTCCCCCAGCGGCATGCTCACCGCATCTCCCGCCGCGGCGAAGGCGATGGCATTGCCGTGGTCGCAGGAGGGGAACACCATGGCGCGGCCGTCGAAGGCCTTCCCGATGCGCTCGACGCTGGCCTTGAAGCCGCGGTTGCGGCCGAGCAGGTTGACCGCGAGCAGGCCGCTGTCGTCGAGGTGTGCGCGGCAAGCGCGGTAGAAGGGCAGGGTGTCCAGCGCGCCGGCGCGCGCGTCGGCATCGAAGCCGTCGACCAGAATCAAATCGAAAGCCTCGCCGCTGCCGGCAAGCCATTCGACGCCGTCGGCGATTTCGATGCGGATGCGCTTCGGATCGTCCGGCAGCTTGAAAAACCGGTGCGCCGCCGCCACCACCGCCGGCTCGATCTCCACCACCGTCAGCTTCGCCCGCGGCCGGTGGCGGTAGAGGAACTTCGTCAGCGAGGCGGCGCCCAGGCCGATCAGCAGCGCCTTGCGCGGCCAGTCCGGCTCGGGCCGCAGCAGCAGCGCCGCCATCATCTCGCGCGTGTAGTCGAGTTCCAGCGCCCACGGTCGCGCGATGCGCATGGCGCCCTGGATCCAGTCCGAGCCGAAGTGCAGGTAGCGGACGCCGCCTTCCTCGCTGATGTCGATGGGCGTGGCCATGGCGCGCAGTCGCCGTGTCGCGGAGACTGACTTTGTCAGCGGTTGATCAAGGAGGAGAGTTTGCCGCGGAATTCGCGCACCAGGTCGCTGTCCGAGCCGAGCAGACTGAAGATCTGCAGCAGGGTCTTGCGGCCGATGTCGTCCTGGAAGGCGCGGTCGCGCCGCACGATTTCCAGCAGTTCCTCCAGCGCGCCGCGGTAGTCCTGCTGCGCCGCCAGCAGTTTCGCCAGGTCCAGCCGGGCCGCCAGGTCGTCGCCGTCGGCGCCGATGCGCGCGCGCAGGGCGCCCTCGTCGGCGGCCCCCGCGCCGTCCTGCGCCAGCGCCAGGCGGGCCGTCAGGCTCTCGATGCGGCTTCGGTCCTTTCCGTCTTCGGCGATTTCGCCGAGCAGCCGCCGCGCCTCGGCCAGTTCGCCGGCCTCGAGCAGGACGTCGACCAGGTCGAGGCGCGCCTGCTCGTGCCTCGGGTCGAGATGGATCGCCTGCAGCAGCAGCTTGCGCGTTGCGTCGGCTTCGCCGCGCGCGCGCGCCGCCAGCGCTTCCAGCCGCAGCGGCTCGGCCGGCGAGGGCAGCAGGGCATCGATGAACTCGCGCACCGCCGACTCGGGCAACGCGCCGGTGAACTCGTTCACCAGTTCGCCGTTGACGACGGCTTTCACGGCGGGAATGCCGCGCACGCCGAACTGCGAGGCGAGCGCCTGGTTCTCGTCGGAGTTGATCTTGGCCAGGCGGAAGCGGCCCTGGTATTCGGCGGCGAGCTTCTCGAGGATCGGGCCGAGGCTGCGGCAGGGGCCGCACCAGGGCGCCCAGAAATCCACGAGCACGGGCACGCGGCGGGAAGCTTCGATGACTTCCTGCATGAAATTGTTTTCGGAGACGTCGATGGCGTGGGAGGACATGGCATTTTCCTTGTTCGTCACCGGATTCTGAGGGCAGCGCGGGGCAAATTCAAGGTGTCGGCTCGGGTATAATTACGCTTTACGCAGTTTCCTCCAGCCATGTCCGAAGTCCTCATGCTGCGCGGCGCCGCGGCCTTCTCCGCCACCCGCCTCGCCCGCCTTGCCCAGAACGTCCGCACCGTCCTGCCCAAGCTCAAGGCACTCGCTGCCGAGCACTGGTATTTCGTCGAGCTGAATGCGCCGCTGGCGGATGACGATCTGGCGCGGCTGCAGGACCTGCTTGGCGCGCATGCCGCCGGCAAGGCGCCGGCCGGCGCACTGAAGCTGGTGACGCCGCGCCTCGGCACCATCTCGCCCTGGTCGTCGAAGGCCACCGAAATCGCGCGCCAGTGCGGCTTCGCGGCGGTGACGCGCATCGAGCGCGGCACGGCTTTCTACCTCGATGCCAGGGGCGACCTCGCCGCGGCGCTGCCGATGCTGCACGACCGCATGACCGAGTCGGTGCTCGAATCGCTCGACGCTGCCGAAGCGCTGTTCCGCCACTACGCGCCGCAGCCGCTGGCGACGGTGGATGTGGTTGGCAAAGGCCGCACTGCGCTCGTCGCAGCCAACGCCGAGATGGGCCTGGCACTGTCGGAGGATGAGGTCGACTACCTGGTCGAGGCGTTCACGAAGGCCGGCCGCAACCCGACCGACGTCGAGCTGATGATGTTCGCCCAGGCGAACTCCGAGCACTGCCGCCACAAGATTTTCAACGCCGACTGGATCGTCGACGGCGTGAAGCAGCCGCATTCGCTCTTCGGCATGATCCGCGAGACGCACAAAGTCAGTCCCCACGGCACGGTGGTGGCGTACTCCGACAACGCCGCCGTGCTCGAAGGCGCGACGGCTCAGCGCTTCCATCCCGGCGCCGGCGGCGCCTACGCCTATTCGGAAGCGCTGACGCATTACCTCGCCAAGGTCGAGACGCACAACCATCCGACCGCCATCTCGCCCTTCCCCGGCGCGGCGACCGGCTCCGGCGGCGAGATCCGCGACGAGGGCGCCACCGGCCGCGGCTCCAAGCCGAAGGCCGGCCTGTGCGGCTTCACTGTCTCCAACCTGAACATCCCCGGCTACGCCCAGCCGTGGGAACAGTCCTACGGCAAGCCCGAGCGCATCGCCTCGGCGCTCGACATCATGATCGAGGGGCCGATCGGCGCCGCCGCCTTCAACAACGAGTTCGGCCGGCCGAATCTCGCCGGCTATTTCCGGACCTTCGAGCAGGAGGTGGCGGGCGAGGTGCGCGGCTACCACAAGCCGATCATGATCGCCGGCGGCGTCGGCAACATCGCCGCGCGCGATTCCCACAAGGTCGAGTTCGCCGCCGGCGCGTTGCTCATCCAGCTCGGCGGCCCGGGCATGCTGATCGGCCTCGGCGGCGGCGCTGCTTCGTCGATGACGACCGGCACCAACACCGCCGACCTCGACTTCGCCTCGGTGCAGCGCGGCAACCCGGAGATCCAGCGCCGCGCCCAGGAGGTCATCGACCGCTGCTGGCAGTTGCAGGACAAGAACCCGATCCTCTCCATCCACGACGTCGGCGCCGGCGGCCTTTCCAACGCCCTGCCGGAGCTGGCGCACGGCGCCGGCTGCGGCGCGCGCTTCGAGCTGCGCCACGTGCAGATCGAGGAGCCCGGCATGTCGCCGCGCGAGATCTGGTGCAACGAGGCGCAGGAGCGCTACGTGCTGGCGATTCGCCCCGACCGGCTCGACGAATTCCGCACGATCTGCGAACGCGAGCGCTGCCCCTTCGCCGTTCTCGGCGAGGCGACCGCCGACGGCCGCCTGGTGGTGAGCGACAGCCACTTCGGCAACGATGCCGTGGACATGGACATGCAGGTGCTGCTCGGCAAGCCGCCGAAGATGACGCGCGACGTCGCGCACAAGCCGCGCCACCTGCCGCCCTTCGACGTCGCCGACATCGACCTCAAGGACGCCGCCTATCGCGTGCTGCGCATGCCGAGCGTCGCCTCGAAGCACTTCCTCATCAGCATCGGCGACCGCACGGTGGGCGGCATGACCGCGCGCGACCAGATGGTCGGGCCGTGGCAGGTGGCGGTGGCCGACTGCGCCGTCACCACGCTTTCCTATCAAGGCTATCTCGGCGAGGCCTTCGCCATGGGCGAGAAGACGCCGCTGGCGCTGATCGACGCGCCGGCCTCGGGCCGCATGGCGGTGGGCGAGGCGGTGACCAATCTCGCAGCAGCCCTGATCGGCGACATCGGGAAAATCAAGTTCTCCGCCAACTGGATGGCCGCCGCGGGACACCCCGGCGAGGACGCCGCGCTGTTCGACACCGTCAAGGCGGTCGGATTGGAGTTCTGTCCCCAACTCGGCATCGGCATCCCCGTCGGCAAGGATTCGCTATCGATGAAGACCGCCTGGGAAGAGAACGGCACCAAAAAGCAGGTCACCGCGCCGCTGTCGCTGATCATCTCCGCCTTCGCCGCCTGCGCCGACGTGCGCCGGACGCTGACGCCGCAGCTTCGCACAGATGCCGGCGACAGCGACCTCGTGCTGGTTGACCTCGGTCAGGGCAGGCACCGCCTCGGCGGCTCCGCCTTCGCTCAGGCCTACAATTCGATGGGCGAGCACGCGCCGGATGCCGATGCGACGCTGCTCAAGGATTTCTTCGCCGCCATCCAGGCACTGAATGCCGCCGGGCTGCTGCTCGCCTACCACGACCGCTCCGACGGCGGCCTCTTCGCCGCCGCCTGCGAGATGGCCTTCGCCGGCCACTGCGGCGTCTCGCTCAACCTCGACACGCTGTGCTACGACCCGCTCATGAACGACGCCGACGGGCTGGAGCGCAAGCCGGAGCTGGCGAGCGGGCGCTTCCGCGACCGCGTCATGGGCGCGCTGTTCGCCGAGGAACTCGGCGCGCTCGTGCAGATCCGCCGCGACGACCGCGCCAGGGTCATGCAGGTATTACGCGCCCACGGCCTCGCCGCCTGCAGCCACACCGTCGGCGAGCTCAACACGGCCGACGAGATCCGCGTCTGGCGCAATGCCAAGCCGCTGCTCAAGGAAAAGCGTGCCGACCTGCAGCGCGCCTGGACGGAGACGAGCTACCAGATCGCCCGGCTGCGCGACGACGCGCAATGCGCGCAGGAGGAGTTCGATTCACTGCTCGATGCGGCCGACCCCGGCCTTTCCGTGCACCTGACCTTCGACACGGAGGAGGTGTGCTCCCCCGCCCCCGGGGCGGGGGCAGGGGGGTGGGGGGACAATGCTCCGGCGATCCTGAGCCGAAGGCCCAAGATCGCAATACTCCGCGAGCAGGGCGTCAACGGCCAGGTGGAAATGGCCGCCGCCTTCGACCGCGCCGGCTTCGCCGCGGTCGACGTGCACATGAGCGACCTGCAATCGCGCCGTGTCGCGCTGACTGACTTTTCCGGGCTGGTCGCCTGCGGCGGCTTCTCCTACGGCGACGTGCTCGGCGCCGGGCAGGGCTGGACCAAGTCGATCCTCTTCAACGACGCCCTGCGCGCCGAGTTCGAAGCCTTCTTCGCGCGCAGCGGCACCTTCGCGCTGGGCGTCTGCAACGGCTGCCAGATGATGAGCCACCTCGCCGAGATCATTCCCGGCGCCGAGCACTGGCCGCGCTTCGCGCGCAACCGCAGCGAGCAGTTCGAGGCGCGCTTCGTCATGGTCGAGGTGCCGCGGAGTCCCTCGCTGTTCCTCGACGGCATGGCCGGCAGCCGCTTGCCCATCGTCGTCTCTCATGGAGAGGGCCGCGCCGACTTCAGCGCACACGGCCAGCAGAAGCAGGCCATCGTCGCGCTGCGCTACGTCGACAACCACGGCCGCATCGCGCAAACCTATCCCTTCAACCCGAACGGCTCGCCCGACGGCATCGCCGGGCTCACCACCGCCGACGGCCGCTTCACGATCATGATGCCGCACCCCGAGCGCATCTACCGCACGGTGCAGATGTCCTGGCATCCGGAAAACTGGGGCGAGGATGGCCCCTGGCTGCGCATGTTCCGCAATGCGCGCAAGTGGCTGGGGTAAGGCGGTTCAGAACTTCCCGTCGTCGAGCCGGAAGGGAATCTCGCGCGTGACTTCGGCGAAGCCGAGGATGCGCCTGCCCTTGTGTTCCTTCATGAAGTCCTCGGCATCCGCCCGCGTGGCGAGCGGCACCAGCTCGTGGCCCATCGGCCCGAGCACGTCGGAACCGATCACGTAGAACGCGGCTTTCGCGTCGATCAGCTGCAGGTTGTAGTAGTCCGTCACCCGGATCGCGACCATCTGCTCCCGGCTGTGGCCGGCGGCGTATTTCGGCGGATCGAACCAGAACTTGAACAGGTCCTTGGCGCCGTCGAAGTGGTGGGCGTGGCCATCCTTGTAGACGATGGTGGCGACCCAGTGCGGATACTTCGCCACCAGCATGCCGCACACCGGGCAAAGGTCCTTGGCGCCGGGCTTGGGCACCGGCGCCTGGGCGGCGGCCAGGCCCACCCAGGCGGCCAGCAGCGCGGCAATGAAGAAGCGCAGGCGCATCAGTGCTTGCCGTGCTCCATCGGCCTGGCCTGCTGCTCCATCATTTTCCTGCGGCGCTCGGCGCGGCGCTTGCGAATGGCGCTGACGTCCTTCGACATGTCGACATAGGCGGCGAGCAGCGCCTGGTCGAACTTCACCAGCTCGCCGCCGTTGGCGGCCTGCGCGGCCTTCGCCGCTTCCTCGCTGCCGTAGGCGACCTTGCTGTTGGCGGTCATCACGCCGGGGACCCTGCTGCCGACGAGGAAGGTCGCCTTGTCCACCTCGACCAGCGGCTTCACGTCGCCGGCGGCGGCGTTGTCGCCGACCCAGAGGGCCTTCGGCTCGCGGTCGACGTTGAGCGACAGGCTGATCGCCGCGCAGTGCAGCGAGCAGGTGCCGTCGGCGAGGTCGTCGCTGTAATGCACCAGCATGCGCGAGTGGTGGTACTGCTTGCGGTCCATGCCGCAATAGGGGCACTTCTTGTACTTGTCGACGTCATTGACGTGGGCCTGCGCGTCGGCCGGCTGCTTCGGCACGAACTGCGCCGGCGTGCCGTCACCGGCGCAGGCCTGATTGGCGTGGGTGGCTGGGGCGAGGCCGGCGGCGCTGGCGGCCAGCGAAAGTTTCAGCATGTCGCGGCGTTTCATTTCAATCTCCCTGAGAACTATTGCATTGCAATATTAGGCTTTCCGAATGCATTTTGCCTGCGGCAAATCGCCGCAGTCAGGCGACCAGCTTGACCATGACGAGGAAGTAGCGCAGGCCCTGCCACAACGTCGACACGCCGAGCGCGATGACGAACAGCGCCGCGCCCTTGAGCAGCCAGCCGCGCAGGCGCGGGCCGAGCCGGCCGAAGAGCCAGGAGGCGGAGAGCATCGAGGGCAGCGTCCCCGCGCCGAAGGCCAGCATCAACAGCATGCCCTCGGGCGGGCTTGGTGCGGTGGTGGCCTGCACCGCCATGGCCATGGTCATCGAGCAGGGCATCAGGCCGTTGATGGCGCCGCCGATCAGCGCGCCGCGCACCGGTCCGTGGCGGGCGGCGTCGGCGAATTGCCGGCGCAGCCAGGCGATGGGGGCGAAGCCGTAGGCGTTGCGGATCGGCGAGATGCCGAGGAGATCGAGGCCGAGCAGGATGACGATCGCGCCGGCGACGATCTGCAGCACGCCTTGCGCCAGGCCGATGCGGCCGGTCGAGACGAGTACCGCGCCGAGCAGCGCGGCGAGGAGGCCGACCATGGCGTAGGCCGCCACCCGCGCGGCATGATAGGCGAGATAGGGCCACGGTCCGCGCGCCTGCAGCTTCAAGAAGAAGGCCGACACCAGCCCGCCGCACATGCCGAGGCAGTGGCCGCTGCCGAGCAGCCCCGTCATGAAGGCCAGCGCGTAGGAGAATTCGACGACGGCCTGGTGGTGCGAATGGTCCAATTATTTCCCTTGCTGCAGACGCAGCGAGTTCGACAGCACCGACACCGAGCTCATGGCCATGGCTGCCGAGGCGATCATCGGGTTGAGTCGGCCGGCGGCGGCGAAGGGGATGGCGACGGTGTTGTAGCCGAGCGCCCAGAACAGGTTCTGGCGGATCACGCTCATGGTGCGGCGCGAGAGTTCAATGCCGGAGGCGACGCGCGTGATGTCGCCGCCGACGAGGGTGATGTCGGCCGATTCCAGCGCGATGTCGGCGCCGCTGCCGATGGCGAAGCCGACGTCGGCCGCCGCCAGCGCCGGCGCGTCGTTGATGCCGTCGCCGACCATGCCGACGCGCTTTCCCTCGGCCTGCAGGCGGCGCACCAGTTCCAGCTTGTCGGCGGGCGTGGCGCGCGCCACCACGTCATCGATGCCGACCTGTTTCGCGATGTGCCGCGCCGTCGCCTCGAGGTCGCCGGTGGCCATGACGGTGGCCAGTCCCAGGCGGTGCAGCAGGGCGATGGCTTCCTTCGCGCCCTCGCGCGGTTGGTCGGCCACGGCGAGCAGTGCTGCGCAGCGCTGGCCGATCGCCACGAACACCGGCGTCTTGCCCTCGCCGGACCAGGCTTCGGCCCGCGCGGCGAATTCCGCGGTGTCGATGCCGGCCTCCTCGAGCAGCGCGGCGTTGCCGATGCGGATGGTCTTGCCGGAGACGACGGCCTGCACGCCGCGCCCCGGCGTGGCGTTGAAGTCCTTCGCCGCGCGCACTTTCGCGCCGCGCTCGCGCGCCCAGGCGGCGAGCGCCTGGCCGAGGAAGTGCTCCGAGGGCGCTTCCGCCGAGGCGACGAAGGTGGCGAGGGCGGCTTCGTCCTCGCTGTCGCCGGCGAGGAAATCCGTCACCACCGGTTTGCCTTCGGTGATGGTGCCGGTCTTGTCGAAGACCAGGGTGGTCAGCTTCGAGGAGGTCTCCAGCGCCTCGCCGTTGCGGATGTAGATGCCGCGCCGCGCCGCCTGGCCGGTGCCGACCATGATGGCGGTGGGCGTGGCCAGCCCGAGCGCGCAGGGGCAGGCGATGAGCAGCACGGCGACGGCGTGCGACAGCGCGCGCGCCGCCGGGTGGCCGGCCAGCAGCCAGCCGCCGAAAGTCAGTCCCGCCACCGCGCCGACCGCCGGCACGAAGCGCGCGGAGATGCGGTCGGCCAGCTTCTGCACCGGCAGCTTGGCCGACTGGGCGTGGTCGACCATCTTCACGATGCCGGACAGCACCGTATCGCCGTTCACCGTGGTGGCGCGCAGGGTGAAGCTGCCGGTGCCGTTGATGCAGCCGCCGATCACCGCGTCGCCCGGCGCCTTGGCCACCGGGAGCGATTCGCCGGTGACAAGGGACTCGTCCACCGCCGAACGGCCGTCCACGACGACGCCGTCGATGGGCACGCGGTCGCCCGGGCGCACGCGCAGCAGGTCGCCCACCTGCACCGCGTCGATCGGCACCACCTCCTCGACGCCGCCGGCGATGCGCACGGCGGTGTCCGGCTGCAGCTCGATCAGCTTGCGGATCGCCTCGCTGGCGCGGCCCTTGGCGCGTTCCTCGAGGAAGCGGCCGAGCAGGACGAAGGCGACGATGCCGGCGGCCGACTCGAAATAGACGTGGTGGTGGCGGCGCAGCACGCCCGGCAGGCTGTAGAGCCAGGCGGCGCCGGCGCCGAGCGCGATGAGCGTGTCCATGTTTGCCTCGCGCTGTTTGGCGAGCATCCAGGCCTTGCGGAAGATGTCGCCGCCGGGGCCGAACACCACCAGCGTGGACAGCGCCAGCTCGATGAGGCGCAGCGTCGGCGAGCGGTGCATCAGCATGCCGCTCGCCACCACCGGCGCGGCGAGCCAGGCGGCCTGCAGGAAGCGCCGCTTCGATTCGGCCAGCCGCATGCGCTCACGTTCCACCAGCAGGCGGCGCTGCGCCAGGGTGTCCATCGGCCGGGGTACGTAGCCGAGCCGCGCCACGCGCGCCGAGAGCGTCTCGCGGTCGAGGCTGCCCCGCACCGTCGCCGTGCCGGCGGCGAAATTCACGCTGGCGTTGGCCACCTGCGGGTCGCGCTGCAGGTGCATCTCGATCAGCATGGCGCAGGAGGCGCAGGTCATGCCCTCGACGGCGACCGAGCACTCCACCTGCGGCCCGTCCGGCGCCTGCGCGGCCGCGGCGGGTCTCGGCGGCGGCGCCGAGGCCAGGTTGCCGATCACCGCATCGACGACGGCCAGCAGGCGTTCCTCCGGCAGTTGCGCGGGATCGTAGTGCACGGTCAGCGAGCCGATGTCGGCGACGACGCGCACGTCCCGTATCGCGGCATGCTTGCGCAGCAGGATTTCCAGCAGGTAGCCGCGCTCGGTCTGCCGCACCAGCGAGGGCGCGGCGAGACGTATGCGGCGCGAAAGACGGTGCGCAACCTGGAAGTGCATGGGCTTCACTTGTTCGTCTTCCGGTAGCGCACCAGCAGGTAGACCAGGTAGAAGACCGCCAGCCAGGCATCGGCATGGGCGACCGGGTTGCGCATCCAGCGCTTGGTGATGAGCTCCCAGTGCACCTTGACGAGATAGAAGGCGAGCAGGTCGTTGAGGAAGTTGATGATCGCCTTCTCGGTCAGTGCGCCGGCGACGATCGGCTGCAGGCGTGCGGCGAGCGTGCCTTGCTTCGGCTGCGCCTGCCGCAGTTGCATGAGGGCGAGGCGGAACCGGGCAAGCTTGCGGCGGGCGCTCTCGCCGATCCGCTCCTTCGTCGCGTGCAATGTCTGGCCGAACTGTTCGGCGGCCGGCTGCAGCGTCTGCACGAGCGGGCCGGGCAGACGGTCGAGCTGCGCGCGCAGGGCCAGCACCACTTCGCGTTCGGTGGCCTGGTGCGGGTCGTAGCGCAGCGACAGCTTGCGCACGTCGCGGTAGAGCGCGGCGCGGTAGATGCCGGCACTGCCGACCAGGGCGCTCTCCAGCGCCTTGGCGCGCGGCCCTTCGCACAGTTCGGCCGGCAGTTC
Source organism: Sulfuritalea sp. (assembly GCA_011526165.1). Lineage (GTDB taxonomy): Bacteria > Pseudomonadota > Gammaproteobacteria > Burkholderiales > Rhodocyclaceae > Desulfobacillus. The sequence continues at coordinate 3,283 of WYAY01000080.1, read as the reverse complement.
GAGGCGCAGGTGCCCCGGCTCGCGATGGCGCACGGCAATCTGCCGCGCCCACTCTTCGGCGTGGGACATGTTCGTCCTTCCGGAAAGTCAGTCGCCGGAGGACGGCGCTGCGGGCTGTGCCGGTTGGGCCTCCTGCTCCTGTGCCTCGGCGACGAGGTCGGACAGGTGCTCCTTCTGCTGCAGCGCGAAGTCCTTGCCCATGCCCATCGCCTTGGAGGCGGCCAGCACGATCTCCTTCTCGTACTTGTGCACCAGATAGCCGGCGACGAGGCCGGCGCCGATCAGCAGCAGCGGGTTGCGCAGCAGGGCGCCGCCGACCAGGCCGCGGCCGGCGGCGAAGCCGGTGGCGGCCATCATGGCGCCGTGGGTCATCGGGCTGCTCATCATGCTGCCCATCGCGTGGCGGGCGGATTCTTCCATCATCATGTCTACTCTCCCAGTCAAACCAATATTCAATGTTCCCCCGATCGATCCGGGGATTCATTGATCTCGTGCAACATTTCGTAAATTCCCTTGCAGCCCTCGCAGCAGAATTCCAGCGTCCTGCCCGGCAGCGCCAGCGTGAAGGGCTTCACGCCCACCGGCAGGCTGCACAGGTCGCAGGGGCGCTCCGGATCGTTCACTTCAACAGTTCCAGCGCGTGCCGTTCGAATACCGCCTCGTCGGCCTCGCCGATCACCTTGCCGCGCACGACCCCGTTCGCGTCGACGAAATAGGTGGTCGGCAGGCCGACCACGCCGTAGCGTTTGGCGATGGCGGCCGATTCGTCGAGCACGGCCGGGTAGCTCACGCCGAGCTTGCGGATGAAGGCTTCCACGGTCTTCCGGTCCTGCCCGGCGTTCACCGCCAGCACCTCCAGCCCCTTGGCCTTGTGGCGCTGGTAGACGGCCTCGATGGCCTTCATCTCAGGTTCGCAGTACTTGCACCAGTCCGCCCAGAAGCGGATCACCACCGGCCGGCCGGACATCGCCGCGGGAAAGTCCACCGCGCCGCCGTCCAGCCGCTCGCTGCGGAAGGCCGGCGCGGCGTCGCCGATGTTGAGCTTGGCCGGCGGCTCGCCGCCGCAGGCGGCGAGCAGCAACAAGCCGAGAAACAGGATGCGGATCATGTCGAGATGTTTGCGCAGGGAGGGGTGTCGGTCGCCAGGCGCATTATCCCGCGTAGCGCAGCGAAACCCGCATGCGGCAAATTGTCGCATGCGGCGATATGCCGCGCGACAATTTGTCCTCTTCCCCGCCGCCTGCCGCCTGCATAGGATGCGTCCTCGGGAATATTAACCTGGAATATGCAGGGATAAACGAGGAGGAGAGGAGATGAGTTCATCCCGCGCAATCGGGGGCGACGTAGCCGAGGCTCCGATCGGGCAGCCTGAAATCCGGAGGCCGTGAGCGATGCCGGTGCTGTTGCTGGTGGATGACGACCGCACCTTTGCCCGGGTGCTCGGGCGGGCGCTGGGCCGCCGCGGCTTCGAAGTCCGTGTCGCGCACGACACCGAGGGCGGCCTGGCGCAGGCCGATGCGCACCTGGCGGGCGCCGTCGTCGACCTCCAGCTGGGCGGCGGCAGCGGGCTGGCCCTGCTGCCGCAGCTGAGGGCATTGAACGCCGCCATGCCCATCCTGATGCTGACCGGCTATGCCAGCATCGACACCGCCGTGCAGGCGGTCAAGCTCGGCGCCGACAATTACCTGACCAAGCCGGCCACGGCGGATGTCATCGTGGCGGCGCTCGGTTGCCGCGCCAGCAACGCCTGGGCGCCGCTGCGGGCCGCGCCGCTGCCCCTCGGCCGCCTGCAGTCCGAGCACATCCGCCGCGTGCTGGACGAGCACGACGGCAACATCTCCGGCGCCGCGCGCGCCCTCAACATGCACCGCCGCACCCTGCAGCGCAAGCTGGCGCGCTTCGCCTGAAGTCTCGCGTACTACTCGACCAGTATCAGATTGGAATTCGCGACCATCGCCGTGGCGATGGCGGCCACCAGCAGGAAGCCGATCATTGCCAGCATCGCCAGCCGCTTCGACACCGCCGGCACCACCTCGCGCAGGCTCGGCACGCGGCGGAAGGGCTGCAGCGCGCCGACGCCCAGCCCCGCGGCGGTGGCGGCGAACAGCGGCAGGTAGAGCCAGTAGCCCTGGTGGCCGTATTCCGGCTTGAGGATGCAGAACGGGCAATGATGGTTGGGGTGCTCGTAGATGTAGAGCGAGACGAAGGAGAGCACACCGACGATGGTCGCGGCGAAGGCGCCGGCGGAGGCCGCCGCCGCCGCGTAGCCGCCGCGCCCACTGCGGGCGTGGAGAAAAGTCAGTCCCGCCGACACGGCGATGGCGCCGTAGAAGAGCGCCATGGCCGGCAGCGGCTTGAGCGCCGCCACCTCGGCGGCCAACCCCTCGGCCTCGCCGGAGAACAGGCTGCCGCAGCAGGAGGTGATGACATCGGCGCGCAGGTTGAGGAAATACTTCAGCTGCAGGCCGAAGGCGAAGGCCAGCGCCGGCAGCAGGACCAGCAGCAGGGCGTACTTGATGCGCACCAGCGGATAGTCCGGCGCACGCGTATCGACGTGGTTCACGGCGAGCCAGGACGCGGCGAGGAAGAACACCGCCATCTGCGCGATCAGCGCCGGGAAGCCGTAAGGATTGACGTTGAGCGTGCCGACCGCGCACATGGCGCCGACGAACATCACCGACATGCTGTCGGCGTTGAAGACGAAGAGCAGCAGGGCCACCAGCTGCACCGCCATCACGAACACGGCCAGGGTCGAGAAGAGGTAGGTGCGCCGCTCGAGCTGCAACTGACGCTCCGAGCCGCTGGCAATGTCCCACTGGCGGATCACCTGCACGGCAAAGGGCGCGGCGGCCGCCAGCATGGCCACCGCCACGCCGGAGGCGAGCAGCAGCGCGATGATCGCCGGCTGGAAGATCATGCCTTTCCCCCGGCCCCCTTCCCCGTGAAGGGGGTGACGCAGGTTCGCCGCCTGGCGGCGGCTTCATGTGCTTGCACGTCAGTCCTCCGTCAACTGGCCGTCGCGCATCGACACGACGCGGTGCACGGTTTCGGATTCCACCACCAGCGGATCGTGGCTGGTGAGGATGACGGTGCGGCCCTCGGCGTTGAGGCCTTCCAGGATGCCCATGAACTCGCGCGACAGCGCCGTGTCGAGGTTGGCGGTCGGCTCGTCCGCGATCAGCACTTTCGGGTCGTTCACCAGGGCGCGGGCGATGGCGACGCGCTGCTGCTCGCCGCCGGAGAGCCATTCGACGCGCGCCTCGCGCCGGTGGGCGAGTTTCAG
>WYAY01000079.1 GCA_011526165.1 Sulfuritalea sp. | reverse complement strand
GCGTCGATGCTGGCATACAGGTTTTCGTCCTGGGCCTCGACGAAGATGTCCTTGCCGCGCACATGCACCGTCACCTCGGCCTTCTGCCGCAGCTTCTCCACCGACAGGATGACGTGCACCGCGGTGACGTGGTCGAAGTGCCGGATGACGCGATCGAGCTTGGCCTGCACGTAGTCGCGGATGGCCGGCGTGACTTCGAGGTGATGACCGGTGATGTTGAGGTTCATGGTGGCTCCTTGGCTAGGGTGGGCCGCGGCGTGGATAGACGCGGCCGGTGATGAAACGGTTAACGGCGCTTAAATGGATTTCCTCAGGTTGACGGGCGGGATGTTCATGGCTTCCCGGTACTTGGCGACGGTGCGCCGCGCCACCACGATGCCCTGCTGGCCGAGGATCTCGGCGAGCTGGGCGTCGGACAGGGGTTTCTTGCCGTCCTCGGCGCCGACCAGCTGCTTGATCAGTGCCCGGATGGCGGTCGAGGACGCCGCACCGCCGGCTTCGGTGGCGACGTGGCTGCCGAAGAAGTACTTCAGCTCGTACACGCCGCGCGGGGTGGCCATGTACTTCTGCGTCGTCACGCGCGAGATGGTCGACTCGTGCAGGCCGAGCTGGTCGGCGATCTCGCGCAGGGTGAGCGGACGCATCGCCACCTCGCCGTGCTCGAAGAACTGGCGCTGGCGGTCGACGATGGCCTGCGAGACGCGCTGGATCGTCTCGAAGCGCTGCTGCACGTTCTTGATCAGCCACTTCGCCTCCTGCAGCTGGCTGGCCAGGCCCGAGCCGCGGCTGCCCTGCAGGATGTCGGCGTAGAGGCGGTTGATGCGCAGGCGCGGCATCGCCTCGGCGTTGAGCGAGGCGGTCCACTGCCCGCGCACCTTGCGCACGACGACGTCCGGCACCACGTAGCGCGTCTCGGCCGGCGAATACTGCGCGCCGGGGCGCGGATTGAGCGAGCGGATCAGCGCCTGGGCGTCGCGCAGCTCGTCCTCGCTGCAGGCGACCGCCTTGCGCAACCTGACGTAATCGCGCGCGGCGAGCTGGTCGAGGTGGTTGCGCACGATCTTCAGCGCCAGGTCGCGCGTCTTCGATTCCGCCAGGTTGGCCAGCTGCAGCGCCAGGCATTCCGCGGCATTCCGCGCGCCGATGCCGGGTGGGTCGAAGTTCTGCAGATGCTTGAGGGCGATCTGCAGGTCGTCGAGGTCGACCTCCAGTTCCGGCGGCAGCATGTCGACCAGCTCATCGAGGCTCTGCGCCAGGTAGCCGTCGTCGTCGAGCGCCTCGATCAGCAGGCGCACTAGGCTGCGGTCGCGCTCGGAGAGCGGCATCATGGCCAGCTGCGTGCCGAGGTGGTCGCGCAGGGAGGTGGCGGCGGCCTGGATCTCGGCGTAGGACGGCTCGTCGTCGTTGCGGTCGTCGCGCGCGGCGGAGGTGCCGCCGCCCTCCCAGTCGGCAGGACTGGCGTCGCCGAAGTTCGGCTCCGGCATGGCGCCGTCGAGGGACTCCGTCGGCGCCTGCAGGGCATCGCCCGAGGCCGAGTAGAGCGGAGTTTCCGGCGCCGGTTCGTCCTCGCGCTCGAGCAGCGGGTTTTCCTGCAGGAAGTTCTCGATTTCCTGGTTCAGCTCGAGCGTGGACAGCTGCAGCAGCCTTATCGACTGCTGCAGCTGCGGCGTCAGGGCGAGGTGCTGCGAGAGCTTGAGCTGAAGTGTTTGTTTCATCGACCGACGGCGGCAGTCGGCAAGAGCCTGGATCTACAGGCGGAAATGCTCGCCCAGATAGACCTTGCGTACGCTTTCATTGTAGACGATTTCCTCCGGCTTGCCCGCCGCCAGCACCTCGCCCTCGTTGATGATGTAGGCGTGGTCGCAGATGCCCAGCGTCTCGCGCACGTTGTGGTCGGTGATGAGCACGCCGATGCCGCGCTCCTTGAGGAAGCGGATGATCTTCTGGATGTCGAGCACGGCGATCGGGTCGACGCCCGCGAAGGGCTCGTCGAGCAGGATGAAGCGCGGGCTGGTGGCCAGCGCCCGCGCGATCTCGACGCGGCGCCGCTCGCCGCCGGAGAGCGAGATCGAGGTGTTGTCGCGCAGGTGGGCGATGTGCAGCTCGGCGAGCAGCTCGTCCAGCCGCTGCTCGATCTGCTCCTCGGTGTACGGCTGCAGCTCGAGCACGGCGCGGATGTTCTCGGCGACGTTGAGCTTGCGGAACACCGATATCTCCTGCGGCAGGTAGGACAGGCCGAGTCGCGCGCGGCGGTGGATCGGCATGTGCGTCAGCGCCTCGCCGTCGATGTCGATCCCGCCGCCGTCGGCGCCGACCAGGCCGACGATCATGTAGAAGCAGGTGGTCTTGCCGGCGCCGTTGGGGCCGAGCAGGCCGACCACCTCGCCGCTCCTCACCTCGAAGGAAACGTCCTTGACGACGGTGCGCGCCTTGTATTTCTTCTTCAGGCCGCTGACTTTGAGCAGACTCATTCTTGTTCCTTGAGCACCTTTCGGATCACGTCCATGGCGAAGCCGCGGCCTTGCAGGAAGCGCGCCTGGCGCGCAAAGCCGGCGCGGTCCGTCGCCGGCGCGTCGAACCTGCGCCGCCAGACCTCGCGCGCGCGGGCGATTTCCTCCCCGGCGTCGGCGGGCAGCACCGCTTCGATGATCTCCTCGCCCACGCCGCTGGCGCGCAGGTCGTGGCGCAGCCGCGCCGCACCGAAGCGCGCGCCGCGCGCCGCGACATAGGCCTCGGCATAGCGCGCGTCGGACAGCAGCCCGGTTTCCTCGAGGCGGTCGAGCAGTGCGCGGAGTTCCTCGCCGTCCGCCTCGGCGCCGAGCTTGCGCGCCAGTTCGGCGCGCGAATGCTCGCGGCGGGCGAGCATCCTCAGCGCCTTGTCCTTCAGTTCCTTGCTCAAGCCTCGGCGACGGCGGGCGCCTGCTCGGCGACGCCGACCGCGGCGCGGACCTTGTTCTCGATCTCGCGCGCCATCTCGGGATGCTCCTTGAGGTATTCGCGCGCGTTGTCCTTGCCCTGGCCGATGCGCTCGCCGCTGTAGGCGTACCAGGCGCCGGCCTTCTCGACCAGCTTGTGGTTCACGCCGAGTTCGATGATCTCGCCCTCGCGCGAGATGCCCTCGCCGTAGAGGATGTCGAATTCGGCCTGGCGGAAGGGCGGCGCCACCTTGTTCTTCACCACCTTCACGCGCGTCTCGGAGCCGACCACTTCCTCGCCCTTCTTGATGCTGCCGGTGCGGCGGATGTCGAGGCGCACCGAGGCGTAGAACTTCAGCGCGTTGCCGCCGGTGGTGGTCTCCGGGTTGCCGAACATGACGCCGATCTTCATGCGGATCTGGTTGATGAAGATCACCAGGGTGTTGGTGCGCTTGATGTTGGCGGTGAGCTTGCGCAGGGCCTGGCTCATCAGGCGGGCCTGCAGGCCGGGCAGCTGATCGCCCATCTCGCCCTCGATCTCGGCCCTCGGCGTCAGCGCGGCGACCGAGTCGATCACCACCACGTCGATGCCGCCGGAGCGCACCAGCATGTCGGCGATCTCGAGGGCCTGCTCGCCGGTGTCGGGCTGGGAGATCAGCAGGTCGCCGACGTTCACGCCGAGCTTCTGGGCGTATTGCGGGTCGAGGGCATGCTCGGCGTCGATGAAGGCGGCGGTGCCGCCGAGCTTCTGCATCTCGGCGATGACCTGCAGGGTCAGGGTCGTCTTGCCGGAGGATTCCGGGCCGTAGATCTCCACCACCCGACCGCGCGGCAGGCCGCCGATGCCCAGCGCGATGTCCAGGCCGAGCGAGCCGGTCGACACGACCTGGATGTCGCGATCCACCTCGCCGTCGCCCAGCCGCATGATCGAGCCCTTGCCGAACTGCTTCTCGATCTGGGCCAATGCGGCCGAAAGCGCCTTGCTCTTGTTGTCATCCATGGTGATTTCCCTTCACAGTCGGTTGAATTATGGCACACTCTTTGCCGGGCGGGCCGATGCCGGTGCGCCATCAAAAAACATCATCAAAACATTGCATTAGACGATAGTTAGCGCTCGCTCAGGAAAGCTTCCGGAGCAGGCCTTGCAGGGCATGGATGACCGACTGGCGGCGAACCGCCTCGCGCTCGCCGGAGAAGTGCACAGTCTCCGCCGTCGGCACCCCGTCCCGCAGGACCCAGGCGAAGCATACGGTGCCCACTGGCTTATCAGGTGAGCCACCCGTCGGCCCCGCCACGCCCGAAATCGCCAGGGCGGCCTGGGCATGGCTGCGCCGGAGCGTCCCGGCCGCCATCTCGCGCACCACCGCCTCGCTGACCGCGCCCTGCTCGCGCAGGGTCTCGGCCCTGACCCCCAGCAGTTCCTGCTTGGCGGCGTTGGAATAGGTGACGTAGCCCCGCTCGAACCATTGCGAGCTGCCGCCGGTGGCCGTGACGACCTCGGCCACCCAGCCGCCGGTGCAGGATTCCGCGCAAGCGAGCATCGATTTGCGTTCGAGCAGGGCCTGCCCGACGCGCACCGACAAGTCTTCCAGTTCCTTATCCATTGAACAGCACCTTGAAGAGAGCGAGCACCAGCAGGGTGTAGCCGGCGGCCACCAGATCGTCGAGCATGACGCCGAAGCCGTGTTTCATGTGGCCATCCACCCAGCGCGCCGGCTGCGGCTTGACGATGTCGAAGAAGCGGAACCAGATGAAGGCCGCCAGCTGCCACAGGAAGCCCTCCGGCGTCATCAGCAGCACCAGCCAGAAGGGCACCATCTCGTCCCAGACGATGGAACCGTGGTCGACCACTCCCAGCGCGCGGCCGGCGCGGGCGCAGGCGAAGGCGCCGAGGACGAAGGCGGCGAGCAGGAAGGCGAGAAAGCCGGCGTCGGAGAAATTCCGGTGCACCAGCGGGTAAAGCAGCCAGGCTGCCAGCGTGCCGGCGGTGCCCGGCGCCGCCGGCGACAGGCCGCTGCCGAAGCCGAGGGCGATGAAGTGCGCCGGGTGGGCGAAGAGAAAGCGGAGGTCGGGCTTCATGCGAAGTGGTCGAAGCCGCGCCGGCCGAGCGGCATCGTGCCGCCGGCCTCGTCGCGCACCACGAGTTGCGCCGCCGGGCCGGCGCGCAGGCGGCCGATGCGGGCGAGCGGCAGGCCGAGCCGCGCGGCGAGCGCTTCGATGTCGCCGCGTCGCGCCGGCGGGGCGGCAAAGGCCAACTCGTAGTCGTCGCCGCCGGCGAGCAGGCTCTGCTGCGCCAGCACCGCATCGGCGCCGGCCTCGAGCGCGGCGCGCGGCAGCAGGGGGAAGTCGATGTCCGCCGCCAGGGCGGAACGCTCGAGGATGTGGCCGATGTCGGCGAGCAGGCCGTCGGAAACGTCGATCGCCGCCGTCGCCAGGCCGCGCAGGGCGAGCCCGAGCGCGACGCGCGGCTGCGGACGGTCCAGCGCGGCGAGGCAGGCCGCCATCGCCGTCCCGCGCAGACTGACTTTTCCCTGACGGTGGGCCAGCCCGAGTGCCGCCAGGCCGGGCGTGCCGGACACCCACAGGTCGTCGCCGTCCCGCCCGCCGGCGCGGGTCAGCGCCTGCCCCTGCGGCACTTCGCCGAACACGGTGGGCGCCAGGTTGAGCGGGCCGCGCGTGGTGTCGCCGCCGACGACGTCCACCCCGAATGCGTCGGCGCAGGCGAACAGGCCGCGCGCGAAGGCGGCGACCCAGTCCTCGTCGGCGGTCGGCAGCGCGGCGGCGATCACCGCCCAGCGCGGCTGCGCGCCCATGGCGGCAAGGTCGGAAAGATTGACGGCGAGCGCCTTCCAGCCGAGCGCCTCGGGCTCGGCATCCGGCAGGAAGTGGGTGCCGGCCGCCAGCATGTCGGTGGAGACCACCAGGTCCATGCCGGGCGCCGGGCGCACGATGGCGCCGTCGTCGCCCACGCCCAGCACCGTGTGGCGCACGGGCCGGGTGAAGTGGCGCGCGATCAGCGCGAATTCGGAAGGCAGGCGGCCTCCGCGGGCGGGCTTACTTCTTCTCGGCGGGCGCCGCGGCGGGCGCTGCCGGTGCGGGCGCGGTCGCGGCCGGCGCGCCGGCCTTTTCGCCCTTCTTGCCGAACTCGCTGATGACATCGCCGCGCAGGGTCAGGGCGAAGGTCATGAAGACCAGTCCGCCGATGAACAGCGCCAGCACGGCGTAGATCCACCAGTCGGCGACGTAATGCTTCGGGTGCTTGTCTTCCGCAGTCTGCGGGTTGGCGCGAACGATGGGTTGCTTGCTCATGGCTCCTCCTGGGTTGACGTCGACTTTTTGCGTCGATTGCCTTGCACGATTTCCTGCGGCCGGATCTGCGCCGCCAGCTTGTCAAGCACGCCGTTCACGTACTTGTGGCCGTCGGTGCCGCCGTAGCCCTTGGCCAGTTCGATGGCCTCGTTGATCACCACCTTGTAGGGCGCCTCGATGTGGTGCCTGAGTTCGTGGACGGCGAGCAGCAGGATGGACCGCTCCACCGGCGAGAGCTCGGCGTAGGGCCGGTCCAGATGCGGTTCGATGAGCGCCTGCAGCTCGGCCGCCTCGCCGATGGCGCCCTTCAGCAGCAGATCGAAGAGCGGACGGTCCATTTTCTCGAAGCCGGCCACGCCCGACAGGTGCGCCTCGATCGCCGGCACCTCGTTGCCGGAGAGCTGCCACTGGTAGATGCCCTGCAGCGCGAATTCCCTGGCGCGGCGTCTGGGGGATTTCATTTCCGGATGAATCTTTGCAGGTTCGCCATCTCGACGGCAGCTTGCCCGGCTTCCATGCCCTTCTGCACCATGCGCGCCAGCGCCTGGTCGTCGTCCTCGGTGGTGAGCACGCCGTTGGCGATCGGCACGCCGGTCGCCAGCTGCACGTCGGTGATGCCGCGGGCGGACTCGTTGGAGACGATCTCGAAATGATAGGTCTCGCCGCGGATGACGCAGCCGAGCGCCACCAGGGCGTCGAAGCGGCCGCTCTGCGCCATGGTCTGCAGCGCCAGCGGCAGTTCGAGCGCCCCGGGCGCGGTGACGATCTGCATGTCGGCGGCGCGCACGCCGAGGCGCTTCAGCTCCGCCGTGCAGCCGCCGAGCAGGCCCTCGCTGACGTCGATGTTGAAGCGGCTCATGGCGATGCCGATGCGCAGGCCCTGGCCCTTCAGGTCGGGTTCGAATTCGTTGATGTCGTCGTAGCGTGCCATGTGTCAGACCTTGGCTTCGTCAGGGGTCAAATAACCGGTGATCTCCAGCTGGAAGCCCGCCATGCTCGGCATCTTGCGCGGGCTGGCGAGCAGCTTCATGCGGCGCACGCCGAGGTCGCGCAGGATCTGCGCGCCGATGCCGTACAGGCGCGGGTCCCACT
>WYAY01000078.1 GCA_011526165.1 Sulfuritalea sp. | reverse complement strand
CCCCCCCCCGAGCCACCATCACCCCACCCCGCCCCCCCCGCGGGGGGGGGGGGGGGGGGGGCGGGCGTCGCCAGGCCGCTGCCCCTCTCCCCAGCCCTCTCCCCGGCGGGGAGAGGGGGATGACGGAGAGAGCTGGCCCGATGAAATCCTTCCTGCGCTTCATCAAGCCCGGCGACTGGGCCGTGCTGCTCGCCTGCGCCGCCGGCACCGCCGCGCTGGCGCCCATCGCGTTCTCCGGCGGCGCGGCGGAAAAGGCGGTGGTGCGCCGCGACGGCGTCGTTGTCGCCGAGCTGCCGCTGACGCAGGCGCGCCGCGTCGAGGTGCAGGGCGCGCTCGGCACCAGCGTGATCGAGGTGCAGCCGGGCCGCGCCCGCGTCGCCGCCGATCCCGGCCCGCGCCAGTATTGCGTGCGCCAGGGCTGGCTCTCCCAGCCCAACGCCGTCGCCATCTGCGCCCCCAACCACGTCAGCCTGACCATCGCCGGCCGCGCCTCCAGCCATGACAGCCTTTCGTATTGACAGTCGCGAAGCGACTCATGAACCTCCCCTCTCCCCTCGGGGGAGAGGGGGCGGGGAAGAGGGGAAACCCGGCCATGTCCGCCGCCGGCATTGAGCTCGTCCCCACTGACGACGACCGCCGCATCGCGCGCTATGCGGCGGCGGCCATCGCGCTGTCGGTGGTGGAGGCGGCCATCCCGACGCCGCTGCCGGGCGTCAAGCCGGGCCTGGCCAACATCATCACGCTGGTCGTGCTGGCGCGCTACGGCTGGCGCGACGCGGTGTGGGTGTCGCTGCTGCGGGTGGTGGCGGGCAGCCTGCTGATCGGCCAGTTCCTCGCGCCGGGTTTTTTCCTCAGCCTGGCCGGCGCGCTGGCCAGCCTTGCCGCGCTGGGCTTCGCCCTGCACCTGCCGGAGCGCTGGTTCGGCCCGGTGAGCCAGAGCCTGATCGCCGCCTTCGCCCACATCGCCGGCCAGCTCGTCGTGGCGCGCCTGTGGCTGGTGCCGCACGACGGCCTGTTCTACCTGGTGCCGTTCTTCGCGCTGGCTGCGCTACTATTCGGGCTGGCCAACGGACTCGCGGCGGCGAAGCTGCTCGAGGACGGCGGCCCTTCCCGATAACGCGACGCAAACGAAAGACGCCCTTGGCCATCCTTCCCTTCCCGCAGCGGCGCGATCCGGCTGCGGCGCCGCAAAGCCTGCCGCTGTTTCCGCTCAATGCCGTATTGTTTCCCGGCGGCGCGCTGTCCCTCAAGGTCTTCGAGCAGCGCTACATGACGCTGGTGAAGGACTGCTTCAAGCAGGAAAGCGCCTTCGGCATCTGCCTCATCGCCGAAGGCGCCGAAGTCGGCGCGCCGGCCGTGCCGCACGCGGTCGGCACCGAGGCGCGCATCTTCGCCTGGGACATGACCCAGCCGGGCATCCTCAACATCACCGTGCGCGGCGGCGAGCGCTTCCGCATCCTGTCCAGCGAAGCCGATCGCACCGGCCTGCTGCAGGCGCGCATCGAGCCGGTCGCCGCCGAGCCGCAGCTGCCGGTGCCCGGCAAGCTGGCGGCGCTGGTGCCGCTGCTGCAGGCGATGGCACAGGACGCCGGCCGTCTGCCGCCGCCGCACCGCTTCGACGACGCGGCCTGGGTCGGCTACCGCTTCTGCGAGCTGCTGCCGATCCCGGCCATCGCGCGGCAGAAGCTGCTCGAACTGGAAGACCCGGTCTCGCGGCTGGAGATCGTCTTCAAGTTCCTCGCCCAGCGGAATCTCGTCAAATGACCCGCTCTCCCGCCTAGGCGGGAGAGGGTGGCTACAAACTTTCGAGGATCTTCCGGATCGGCGCCGGCAGCGGCGCCGCGTCGAGCCGCTTCAGGCTGAGCCAGACCCCGTCCGGCGCCGTGTCGCGGCGACTGACTTTTGCGGCGAGCGGCGCGATGTCGAGGCGGAAGTGCGTGAAGGCATGCCGCACCACGGGCAGCGGCTGCGCGCCGGCATAGCGGCGCGGCAGTGCCCCTTCCGGCAGTTCCGGCAGCGACAGCAGGCCGCCCCAGATGCCCTGCGGCGGGCGCCGTTCCAGCAGCACGCTGCCGCGGTTGAGCAGCACCAGCACGCGCACGGCCCGCTGCGGCACGGCGCGCGGTGCGCGCGGCGTCGGCAGCTCGGCGATGCGGCCGTCCCGCAGCGCGACGCATTGCGCGGCGAACGGGCAGTCGCCGCAGCGCGGCTGGCGCCGGCTGCACAGCGTCGCGCCGAGGTCCATCAGCCCCTGCGTGTAGGCCTCGATGTCGCGCGCCGGCAGCAGCGATTCGGCCAGCGCCCAGAGGCGGTTCTCCAGCGCTTTCTCGCCGGGGAAACCGTCGATGCCGAACACCCGCGCCAGCACGCGCTTGACGTTGCCGTCGAGGATCGCCGCGCGCGCGCCGAAGGCGAACACGGCGACGGCGGCGGCGGTGGAGCGGCCGATGCCGGGCAGTTGCTCGATGTCCTCGATGCGCCGCGGGAAGCGGCCGCCGTGCCGCGCGACGATGGTCTGCGCCGCCCGCTGCAGGTTGCGCGCCCGCGCGTAGTAGCCGAGGCCGCTCCACAGCGCCATCACCTCTTCCTGCGGCGCGGCGGCGAGGCCGGCGAGGCCGGGAAAGCGCGCCAGGAAGCGCCGGTAATAGGGGATCACCGTCGCCACCTGCGTCTGCTGCAGCATGATCTCGGCGAGCCAGACGCGGTAGGGGTCGTGCTGCTTCTGCCAGGGCAGGTCGTGGCGTCCGTGGCGCTTCTGCCAGGCGATCAGCCGGCGGGCGAAGTCCTTGTTCGGGCCGAGGTTATTCATGAAGACGGGGCTTGCCAGCGGCGGCGGGGGCCGCTACGCTTAGTTCAATTCTAAATGAATGCAGCGGCTGCCCATCCATCCGTCGAACAGAAAGTGAACAAGCCGATCGAGACCTTTCGCCTGGAGACCGCCCCGTCCTCGCGCGCCCTGCGCGACGCTCTCGGCGCCTTCGCCACCGGCGTCACCGTCGTCACCGCGCGCGATGCCGGCGGGCGCGCCTTCGGCCTCACCGTGAACTCCTTCAACAGTGTTTCGCTCGATCCGCCGCTGGTCGTCTGGAGCCTCTCGCTCGCCTCGCCCAATCTGCCGGCCTTTCGCGCCTGCAGCCACTATGCCGTCAACGTCCTGGCCCTCGACCAGGCCTGGCTGTCGCAGCGCTTCGCCAACCGCGAGGACGACAAGTTCGCCGGCCTCGAGACCGCGGACGGCCTCGGCGGCGCGCCGCTGCTGCCGGGCTGCTGCGCCTGCTTCGAGTGCGCCAACGAGGCGCAGCATGCGGGCGGCGACCATCTCCTGCTCATCGGCCGCGTCGAGCGCTTCAGTCGTTTTCCCAAGGAGCCGCTGGTGTTCCAGGGCGGACGCTATCGCGCCTTGCGCGACGCCTGAAAAAAAAAGCCGGCCCAGTCTGCCTGGGACCGGCTTTGCCGTCCTGGAGCGGGTGAAGGGAATCGAACCCTCGTATGCAGCTTGGGAAGCTGCCGTTCTGCCATTGAACTACACCCGCGAACGGCCGCATTCTACCTGTTAGAATTCCCGTATGGAAATCAGTGTCAACGGCGAGCAGCGCCGCGTTGCGGCGGCGCTCTCGGTGGCGGAACTGCTGCGCGAGATGGGCCTGGAGGGCAAGCGCCTGGCGGTCGAGCGCAACGGCGAGATCGTGCCGAAGAGCAGCCATGCCGACGCCCGGCTCGCCGCGGGCGATCGCATCGAAATCGTCGTCGCCGTGGGCGGCGGATAAAGAGAAACGGACATGAACGACCCGCTCATCATCGCCGGCAAGGCGTATCACTCGCGCCTGCTCGTCGGCACCGGCAAGTACAAGGATTTCGCGCAGACGCGCGAGGCCATCGAGGCCTCCGGCGCCGAAATCGTCACGGTGGCGATCCGCCGCACCAACATCGGCCAGGAGCCGGGGCAGCCGAGCCTGCTCGACTACCTGCCGCCGTCGAAGTACACCCTGCTGCCGAACACCGCCGGCTGCTACACGGCGGAGGACGCCGTGCGCACGCTGCGCCTGGCGCGCGAGCTGCTCGACGGCCACGACCTGGTCAAGCTGGAGGTGCTGGGCGATGCGCAGACGCTGTTCCCCGACATGCCGCAGACCCTGGCGGCGGCCGAGACGCTGGTGAAGGACGGCTTCAAGGTGATGGTGTATTGCGCCGACGACCCGATCCAGGCCAAGCGCCTGGAGGAGATCGGCTGCGTCGCGGTGATGCCGCTGGCTTCGCTGATCGGTTCCGGCATGGGCATCCTCAACCCGTGGAACCTGCGCCTGATCATCGACAACGCGAAGGTGCCGGTGCTGGTGGATGCCGGCGTCGGTACGGCGTCGGACGCCGCCATCGCGATGGAACTGGGCTGCGACGGCGTGCTGATGAACACGGCGATTGCCGGCGCGCAGGATCCGGTGCTGATGGCTTCCGCCATGAAGAAGGCGGTGGAAGCCGGACGCGAGGCCTTCCGCGCCGGTCGCATGCCGCGCAAGCTCTACTCGGCCTCGCCCAGCTCGCCGACGGGCGGCCTCATCGGCAAGGCCTGATCAGGCCGCCAGCACCGTCCGCGCGCCGGTGCCGACCAGATCGGCGAGTTCCGCCGCCGGCAGCGGTTTCGAGAACAGGAAGCCCTGCATCTCGTCGCAGCCGGACTCCAGCAGGAAGGCGCGCTGCGCCTCGGTCTCCACCCCCTCCGCCACCACCGACAGCTCCATGCTGTGCGCCAGCGCGATCACCGAGCGCGTGATGATCATGTCGTCGGCGTCCTCCGGGATGTCGCGCACGAAGGAACGGTCCACCTTGAGGCAGTCCACCGGGAAGCGCTTCAGCACGGCGAGCGAGGAGTAGCCGGTGCCGAAGTCGTCGATGGCCAGGCGCACGCCGAGGCCGCGCAACTCCTCGAGCGTGGCGATGGCCCGGTCGACGTGCTGCATGACCATGCTCTCGGTGATCTCCAGTTCCAGGTATTCCGGCAGGAAGTCCGGCTGGTCGATCAGCGTGCGGATGCGCTCGGCCAGGTTGCGCTGCTGGAACTGGCGCGGCGAGAGATTGACGGCGATGCGCAGCGGCGGCAGCCCTTGCTCGCGCCACAGGCGCCACTGGCGGCAGGCGCGCGCGATGACCCACTCGCCCACCTCGAGGATGAGGCCGGTCTCCTCGAGGATGGAGATGAACTTGTTCGGCGGCACCAGGCCGTGCTGCGGGCTGCGCCAGCGCAGGAGCGCCTCGACGCCGGTGACCAGCCCGCTCTTCAGGTTCACCTTGGGCTGGTAGTGCAGCTCGAACTCGTTGCGCTGCAGGGCATGGTGCAGCTCGGCGCCCACTTCCAGCCAGTTGGCGGCGGCGCGGTTCATTTCCGGATCGAAGAAGCGGTACTGGCCGCGCCCGGCCTGCTTGGCGGCGTACATGGCCTTGTCGGCCGACATCAGCAGCGCCTGCAGGCTGTCGCCGTCCTGCGGGTAGAGGGCGAAGCCGAGGCTGGCGCCGGGCACGATCTCGCGGCCGTTGAGCATCATCGGCGGGGTGAGCGCCTCGAGCAGCTTCTGCGCCACGACGGAGGCATCCTCGGGGCGCGTCAGCTCGGTGAGCACCACGACGAACTCGTCGCCGCCCTGGCGCGCCACCGTGTCGCAGCCGCGCAGCGAGCCGGCCAAACGGCGGGCGATCTCCTTGAGCAGCTCGTCGCCGGCGTCGTGGCCGAGCGTGTCGTTGATGACCTTGAAGCGGTCGAGGTCGACGAAGCCGACCGCCATCAGGCTGCCGCTGCGCCGGGCGTGCGCCAGCGCCTGGCCGAGGCGGTCGTTGAGCAGGTTGCGGTTGGGCAGGCCGGTCAGCGCGTCGAAGCTCGCCATCTCGGCCAGCTTGTGCTCGAAGCGCTTGCGCTCGGAGATGTCCTGCAGCACGCCGGTTATCCTGAGCGGCCCGGTGTCGTGGTATTCCATCTCGGCCTTGGTGTGCACCCAGCGCGTGTCGCCGTCCGGCAGCAGGATGCGGAAATCCATTTCCGTGGAGAGGGCTTCCCCGCTCATGACGTCGGCCAATTTCGCGTCCATGTCGGGGCGGTCTTCCGGGTGCGTATGCTGCCGGGACAGCTCCAGGCTCGGCTCGACCTCGTGGGGCTCGAAGCCGAACAGGCGGTAGGTTTCCTCAGACCATTGCACGGCCCGGGTGCGCATGTCCATTTCCCAGCTGCCGACATGCGCCAGCGCCTCGGCACGGCCGAGCAGGGCTTCGTTGCGGCGCAGGGCGGCTTCCGTCTCGTTGCGCGCGGCGGTGGCGCGCAGCGAGGCGATGGCGTGGCCGATGTCGCCGGCAAGATCCTGGATCAGCCCGCACTCGGCCTCGCCGAAGGTGTCGTTGCCGGCGCAAACCACCAATGCGCTCTCGATCTTTCCGCCGATCAGCAGGGGGAAGGACGCGGTGGCCCTGAAGCCGTCTTCCAGCGCGATGTCGCGCCAGGCGGCGTAATTCGGGTCACTGAGGACGTCGCGCACGATGCAGGGCTCGCCGCTGCGCAGCGCCCGCCCGACCGTGCCCTGTCCCCTCGGGTGGTCGGCATCCCAGCTGACGATGTTATCGTCGAACCGCTGGCGGATCTCCGGCTTGCCGGCACTGGCAAGGAGGGCGACGCGTTTCTCCGGGTCGAATGCCTTGCCGGCGATCCAGGCGAAAGTGTAGCCGCCGGTGCCGACGACGATGTCGCAGGCGCGCTGCAACAGTTCGGCTTCGCTGTTCGCCTCGCGCGTCGCCTGGCTTACGGCGGAGAGCATGCGCAGCGCGCGGTTGGTGCGCTGCAGCTCGGCTTCGCGCCGCACCTGGGCGGTGACATCCTGGGTGGAACCGATGATGCGGGCCGGCCTGCCGTCGCGGAACTCGACCTCGCATTTCATGCGCACATCGCGCACCAGGCCATCCTCCCAGACGACGCGGTGGTCGATCTCGTGTGAGGAGGAAGCGCCATGGATCAGGGCCCGGAGGGAGGCCGTGACGCGCTCCCGATCCTCTGGGTGCGTGCGGGCAATGATGGCATCCTTGCTGGGGGTCATCTCGCCCGGTTCGTAGCCGAAGACGCGGTACATCTGGCCTGTCCAATAAACGGCATGTGTGTTCAGGTCCCACTCCCAGCTGCCGGTATGGGCGATCTGCTGGGCGCGGTCGAGTATCGATTCGCTGCGCCGGAGGGCGGCCTCCGCCAGCTGGCGATGTTCCTCGGTGCGCAGCGCGGCGATGCTGTGGCTGATGTCGGCGGCGAGGTTTTCCAGCAGGGCGCATTCCTCGCTGCCGAAGGTGTTTTCCGTCGCGGCGTAGATGACCAGCGCGCCGACGGTGTCGCCGACGCGCAGGGGAAAGGAGGCCGACGAGCCGTAGCCGCGCTGGAGCAGTTCGAGCCGCCACGGCGCGACGCGGGGATCGTTCGCCATGTTGCGGATGACGAAGGGCCGGCCGCTGCGGATGCACATGCCGGCATTGCCCTGTCCGTTGGGCGAGTGCTTGTCCCAGGAAATCACCGCACGTTCGAGAAAGCCGTCGTCGAAACCGGCGCTGGCCACCGGCGTGACGCTCTTGCGCGCATCGTGCTCGGCGTAGCCGATCCAGGCGAAGCGGTAGCCGCCGACGCGGATGATGACGCGGCAGATCTCGTCGAGCAGGTCCATCTGGCAGGTGGCGGCGCGCATCGCCTGGTTGGCTTCGGAGAGCAGCCGCAGCGCGCGATTGATGCGGTTCAGTTCCGCCTCGGCCTCGGCGCGCCGTGAGATGTTCTCGACGAACAGGGTCATGGCGACGCCGTCCGGCGTGTTGCGCGCGCCGACGCTGAGGCCGGCGAGGAATTCGCTGCCGTCCTTGCGCAGGGCGCGCATCCGCTCGCCCTGGATGACGGGGTTGCCGGCGGCCCGGTCGACGAATTCCTGGCGCAGGCGGGCATGTTTTTCCCGCACCCGCCCCACCGCCAGTTGCTCGAGCGGGAGGCCGAGCAGTTCGCCCGGCGCGTAACCGAACAGTTCCTCGGCGCGGCGGGTGGCCAGCGTGATGACGAAGTTCTTGT
Organism: Sulfuritalea sp.; assembly: GCA_011526165.1. Classification (GTDB taxonomy): domain Bacteria; phylum Pseudomonadota; class Gammaproteobacteria; order Burkholderiales; family Rhodocyclaceae; genus Desulfobacillus. Next base: position 8,315 of record WYAY01000078.1, on the reverse strand, counting down.
CGAAGACGATGACGCCTGCCGGCGTGGCCTCGAGGATGGTGCGGTAGTCGTGCGCCAGCGCCTGCCGGTCGGACTCGGACTGCTGCAGGCGGCGGCCCGCGCTCCAGGCGAGCGCGGCGAAGGTCGCGAAGCCCAGTGCCACGAAGAGGACCGCGCTCGTGTGCAGTTGCAGCGGTTCGCCCTGCCAGCGCAGGGCGAGCGCCAGCAGCAACAGCAGCACGGCGATCAACGCCGAAGCGCGCACGACGGTCTGCGAACTGGGTGTGGGATACGGCATGGCGGTCGGACCGGCTTTACGGCGGATGGCTCCGAAGCTAGACTGCGAATCTCATTTAACGGGCAAATTCCCGGTTTCTTTAGGCATTCGCCCCCGGAACCCCTTGCTTATGGAGCTTTCCCCCAGACGGCCGGTACGCAGCTATGTGCTGCGCCAGGGGCGCGTTTCCAACGCCCAGGCGCGGGCGCATCAGGCGCTGCTCCCGCGTTATGGAATAACTTATTCGAATCAATCGCTTGACCTGGAGCGGACGTTTGGGCGGGCGGCGCCGAAGATCCTCGAGATCGGCTTTGGCATGGGCGAGACCACGGCGGCCATTGCTGCGGCGCACCCGGAAAACGACTACCTCGGCATCGAAGTGCATACGCCGGGCGTGGGCAGCCTGCTCAAGCTGATCGGGGAACGCGGCCTCGCCAATCTGCGCCTGATCCAGCATGACGCGGTGGAGGTGCTGCGCGAGATGATCGCGCCGGAGAGCCTCGACGGGGCGCATGTCTTCTTTCCCGACCCTTGGCCGAAGAAGCGCCACCACAAGCGCCGTCTCGTGCAGACTGACTTTGTCGCCCTGCTGGCGAGCCGGCTCAAGCCGGGCGGCTACCTGCATCTGGCCACCGACTGGCAGGAATACGCCGAGCAGATGCTGGCGGTGCTGTCCGCCGAGCCGCGGCTGGAGAACACCGCCGACGGTTTCGCCCCCCGCCCCGATTACCGGCCGCAAACCAAGTTCGAGACGCGCGGCCTGAAGCTCGGGCACGGCGTGTGGGACATCGTTTTCAGGAAAAAATGAACTACGACGAGCACTACATCGACAGCGTCACCGCGCTGGGCGACACCCACGAGGTCGTCGCCAGCCAGGCGGTGTTCACCCGCAACGGCATCAAGCTGATCGAGCGCGGCACGCGGATCAACTCCACCTTCCGCGAGAAGCTGCTGCAGCACAAGCTGCTGCCGCCGATCGACCAGTGCCTGGTCGTCGCCGGCGGCGTCACCCAGGCCGCGCTGCGCGAACGTGCCCGCGAAATCCTCGACGCCGAGCCGCGCTTCCAGCTGCTGCGCACCGCGTTGCCCGGCATCGAGCGGCTGCTCAACGCCTTCTATGCCATGCCGCTGGCGCCGGCGCTGGCCTTCAAGCTGACCGTGGCGCGCGAGCAGCGGCCGGAAATCTACGAGCACAGCGTGCAGATGACGCTGATCGCGCTGTTCCTCGCCATCAAGAGCCGCCTGCCCGACCGCGACCTCGCCACCGTCGCCGCCGCCGGCATGTTGCACGACATCGGCGAGTTGCATGTCGATCCCCAGTTGCTGCGCCCCGGACACCGCCTCGATGCCGCAGAGATGCGCCACGTCTACGCCCACCCGATGACGGCCTACCTGATCCTGCAGGAGCATCCGCAATACCATCCCGAGATCAGCACGGCGGTGTTCGAGCACCACGAGCGGCTCGACGGCAGCGGCTATCCGCGCGGCCTGAAGGGCGAGGAGGTCGGCCCCGTCGGCCAGATCCTCATGCTGGCCGAAGCCGTCACCACGCTGTTCGAGAAGAGCTGGCGCACGCACGGCGCTTCGCGCCTGTCGGTGATGCTGAAGATGAACCGGCGCAAGTTCAACCGCGAGCTGGTCGACCATCTGGTCGGCCTGCTGCACGGCGGCGAGCCGCGCGGCCTGGACAGCATGGGCGAGGTGTCGGCCGAGGCGGTGGTGGCCCAGCTCGACCAGCTGGCCGAGATCTTCCGCAACTGGCACGGCGCTTACCAGGCTTGCACGGTGGACACGCCGCAGGTGGCCGAAGCGCCGCTGGTCGATTTCGTCAACCAGCGCATCGTCGGCCTCGAGCGTGCGCTGCTGGAAACCGGCTTTCACCCCGACGAGCTGGCGGCGCTCACCGCCGGCATCGAGGACGACGCCGTGGCGCTGGCCGAGATGCAGCTGATGGTGCGCGAGTCGCGCTGGCAGGTGAGCGACATTCTGAACGAGGTGGGCCGCCGCGGCGCAGAGCTGCAGGCGGACGCCGCCGGCCGCGCCCTCGTCGACAACTGGATCAAGCGCGCCGAGACCCTGATCAAGGACTGATCAGCCCGCCAAGAAAAGCTGCAGCAGGTCGTTGAGGAAGCGCCGGCCCCGTTCGGTCGGCGCGATGCGTCCGGCCGTCGCTTCGAGCAGCCCTTTTGATGCCGCCTCATCCACTTGCGGGCGGATCGATTCCAAAGTCAGTCCCGTCCGCTCGGCGAACAGCCCCGCCGGAAAGCCTTGCGTCAGGCGCAGGGCGTTCATCATGAATTCGAAAGGCAGGTCGTCCGCGCCGACGGCGCGGCTCTCCTGCACGGCGTCGCCGCGTTCGGCACCGTCGAGGTAGGCCTGCGGGTGCTTGTGCTTCATCTGCCGCAGCACGCCTTCGTGCGAGGAAATCTTGCCGTGCGCGCCGGCGCCGATGCCGAGGTAGTCGCCGAACAGCCAGTAGTTGAGGTTGTGGCGGCATTCGCTCCCCTTGCGGGCGAAGGCGGAGGTCTCGTAGTGGCCGTAGCCGCGTGCGGCCAGCGTCTCCTCGACGGCGTCCTGCATCTGCGCCGCCAGGTCGGCGTCGGGCAGCGGCGGCGGCTTGAGGAAGAAGGCGGTGTTCGGCTCCAGCGTCAGGTGGTAGGCGGAGAGGTGCGGCGTGCCGAAGGCCGCCGCCGCCGCGATGTCGGCGCGCGCCTCCTCGAGTGTCTGCCCGGGCAGGGCGTACATCAGGTCGAGGTTGACGTTGTCGAAGTGCTTCAAGGCAAGTTCGACGGCGTGCCGCGCCTCGTCCGCGTCGTGGATGCGGCCGAGCGCGGCGAGGTGGCGCGGGTTGAAGCTCTGCACGCCGACGGAGAGGCGGCTCACGCCCGCGGCGCGGTAGCCGGCAAAGCGGCCCGCCTCGGCGGTGCCGGGGTTGGCTTCCAGCGTGACTTCGGCGCCGGGCAGCAAAGTCAGTCGCGCGCGCACGGCGGCGAGCAGGGCGTCGACCGATTCGGGCGAGAGCAGGCTCGGCGTGCCGCCGCCGATGAAGACGCTGACCACCGGCCGGCCCCAGACCAGCGGCAGCGACTGCTCCAGGTCGGCGATCAGCGCGGCGAGGTAGGCGGCTTCCTGCTGGGGAGGCAACACGCCGGGCCGCCCCAAGTGTTGCTTCGCCCCCTGGGGGGAGGGCGCCGCGGAGCGGCGACTTCGGGGGGGGCTAATTTCGTGCGAGTTGAAGTCGCAGTAGGGGCACTTCTGCACGCACCAGGGGAAATGCACATAGAGCGAGAGCGGCGGCAGCGCCGCCAGTCCGGCCGGCGTGCCGCCGCGGCCCTCGGCAACGATCGGGATGACGCCGAGCGCCACGGCTCAGAGGCCGGCGCGCAGGCGCTCGGCGAGCTTGGCGAAGGCGACGGCGCGATGGCTGAGGGCGTTCTTGGCCTTCTCGCCCAATTCCGCCGAGGAGCAGTTCGCCGAGGGCACCAGGAACAGCGGGTCGTAGCCGAAGCCGCCCGCGCCGCGCGGCGCCGTCAGAATCTCGCCGTGCCACTCGCCCTCGGCGATGACCGGCTGGGGGTCGGAGGCCGAACGCACCAGCACCAGCACGCAGACGTAATGGGCGCGGCGGTCGTCGCGCCTGGCGAGCTCGGCCAGCAGTTTGGCGTTGTTGCGCGCGTCGCGCGTGGCGCGGTCGCCGTCGCGGCCGCCATAGTAGGCGGAGTGCACGCCCGGCTCGCCGCCGAGTGCCGGCACGCACAGGCCGGAGTCGTCGGCGAGCGCCGGCAGGCCGGAGAGCTTCGCGGCGTGGCGCGCCTTGGCCAGGCCGTTCTCGAGGAAGGTGCAGTGCGGCTCCTCCGCCTCGGGAATATTGAAGGCCGACTGCGGCAGCACCTCGATGTCGAAGGGCGCGAACAGCGCGGCGAACTCGCGCAGCTTGCCGGGGTTGTTGGAGGCGAGGACGAGCTTGTCGAACATCTGGGCTAGATACCGAGCGCGGCTTTCTGTGCTGCGACCAGTTGCGCGATGCCGCGCTCGGCCAGGCCGAGCAGGGTGTCGAGTTCGGCGCGGCTGAACGGCGCGCCTTCCGCCGTGCCCTGCAGTTCGATCATGCCGCCGGAGGCGGTCATCACCACGTTCATGTCGGTGTCGCAGGCGGAATCTTCCGGATAGTCGAGGTCGAGCACCGGCAGGCCGTCGTAGATGCCCACCGAGACGGCGGCGACCAGCTCGCGCAGCGGATGGCGCGCGATGGCGCCCTCGGCGACCAGCTTGGCGAAGGCGTCGTGGGCGGCGACACAGGCGCCGGTGATGGAGGCGGTGCGCGTGCCGCCGTCGGCCTGCAGCACGTCGCAGTCGATCTGCACGGTGCGCTCGCCGAGCGCCTCGAGGTCGGTGACGGCGCGCAGGGCGCGGCCGATCAGGCGCTGGATCTCCAGCGTGCGCCCGCTCTGCTTGCCCTTGGCCGCCTCGCGCGCGCTGCGCGTGTGCGTCGAGCGCGGCAGCATGCCGTACTCGGCGGTGAGCCAGCCCTGGCCGAGGCCGCGCAGGAAGCCCGGCACGCCCGGCTCGACGCTGGCGGTGCACAGCACTTTTGTGTCGCCGAACTCGACCAGCACCGAGCCCTCGGCGTGGCGGGTGAAGCCGCGCGTGATCGTCACCGGGCGCAGCTCGTCGGGCCGGCGGCCGCTCGGTCTGTTCATTTGGCTATCCCCCTGTCCCCCTTCCCGGGGAAGGGGGTAACGGTTGTTCGCGGGCGGAGCCCGCTCCTTGTTGTTGACTGCGCCGCCCTTGGGGCGGCCCGGCGGGCTGCGCTCATTTCGAGAATTTCCTGATGGCGGCGTTGATTTCCTGGATGGCCCGCTCGATGTCCTCGTCGGACAGGTTGGGCAGCGGCTGGACGCCCTTGCGCGCCTTGGCGAAGGCTTCCATCTGCGTCGTGAAGGAGTCGATCGGCATGGTCTTGGTCGACACGCTGCCGAGCGTGTCCTCGGCGTAGCTGTCCTCCCAGCGGATGGCGATGATCGAGAGGTTGTCGGCATTCTCGCCGCCGCGCGCCTCGGCCTGGTTGAGCAGCGCCGGCGAGGCCTGCAGCACGTTGCCGGTGCTCAGGGCGCGCGGAATGACGTCCTCCGGCAGCGGTCCCCACAGGCCGTCGCTGCACAGCAGGACGATGTCGCCGGTCATCAGCGGCGTCTTCCTGGAGAAATCGATCTGCGGCGCGCTGGCGCCGCCGAGGCAGCTGAAGATGCGGTTGCGGGCCGGGTGGCGGGTGGCGTCCTCGGCGCTGATGAGGCCGTCCTCGACCATGCGCGCCACGCGCGAGTGGTCGCGCGTGCGGGAGATGATGCGCCCGCCGCGGATGGTGTACAGGCGCGAGTCGCCGGCGTGCGCCCAGTATGCGATCGAGTCCTGCACGATGCAGGCGACGCAGGTGGTGCGCGGCGCCTCCGGCAGGAAGCGGTCGGCGGCGTAGTCGAGGATGGCGTGGTGGGCGTTGTTGAGCGCGCCGGAGAGGAACAGGAAGGGGTCCTTCAGCATCGGCTTGGCCTCGCGCTGGAAGGCCTCGGTGATGTACTGGACGGCGATCTGCGCCGCCACCTCGCCGTGCAGGTGGCCGCCCATGCCGTCGGCGACGACCATCAGCAGCGCGTCGCGCGAATAGCTGTAGGCGATGCGGTCCTCGTTGGTCGGGCGCTTGCCGGGACGGCTTTCCTGGTAGATGGTGAATTTCATGCCGCCTCCGCCGGGCCGCCCCAAGGTGGCGGCAAGTCAGCTACGCGGAGCAGGCATGGCCTGCGAACCGCAGTCGCCCCCGCCCTCGGGGCGGGGGTTGGGGGGTGGGTCGTTTTCATTTGATGAACGCCTTGACCTTCTTGCGCAGGTTGCCGAGCAGGGTTTGCCTCGGCACGCTGCGCTCCTTGTCGGCGAGCGCCTTCTGCAGGGCGAACACGCTCTGCGGGCGCTCCAGGTAGTTCAGCCGCATGCACCAGTCCACGGTATGCAGCAACTGGCGCGAATACTTGTCCGGCCAGCGCCTGACGGCGGGCACCAGCTGATCGCGCTCGAGGCGCTGGTCGGCCGCCTGCGGCGCCGCGGCGGCCATGCAGGCATACATGCTCGCGCCGATCGAGTAGATGTCGGTCCACGGGCCGAGCAGCTCGCGCCGCGGGCTGTTGTACTGCTCGGGCGCGGCGAAGCCTGGCGTGTACATCGGCTTGAGCAGCGGCGTGTCGGCGGACAGCGTCTGCCGCGCCGCGCCGAAGTCGATCAACACCGGCTGGCCGTCGTTGCGCAGGTAGATGTTGGAGGGCTTGATGTCCAGGTGCAGCAGCTTGTGGGTGTGCACTTCGCGCAGGCCGTTCAGCAGCCGCGCGAAGACGGCGCGCAGGAAGCTCTCGCGGATCTCCCCCTTGTGGCGCTGGATGTGCTCCTGCAGGGTGCGGCCGCGCTCGTAGTGCATCACCATGTAAACGGTCTCGTTGGCGCGGAAGAAGTTCTGCACGCGCACGACGTTGGGGTGGGAGATCTTCGCCAGCGCGCGGCCCTCCTCGAAGAAGCACTTCATGCCGTAGCGGAAGGTGGCGACGTTCTCCTCGGCGATCGAGGGCAGCGCGTCACCTTCGCTGCGCAGCGCCAGCGAATTCGGCAGGTACTCCTTGATGGCGACCGGGTTGTTCTCCGTATCGAAGGCCAGGTAAACGATGGAGAAGCCTCCCAGGGAGAGCTGGCGCTCGATGCGGTATTCGTTGAGCTGGTAGCCGGGCGGCAGCGGTACGTTGGCTTGGTTGGGCATCGGTGCGCCCGGCGGAAGTTCGGGTTAAGATAAGGTTCGAATTGTCATGATTTATCACCGTCCTGTAAAGCGGCGGTGCGGAAAGCACAACATGATACACAGTATGACCGGTTACGCCGTCCAGATGCGCGACATCGGCCGCGGCATCCTCCACCTCGAGTTGCGCACGGTCAACTCGCGCTACCTCGACATGAACTTCCGCATCGCCGAGGAGGTGCGCGTGGTCGAGCCGGCGCTGCGCGAACTGATCGCCGGGCGGCTCAACCGCGGCAAGGTCGACTGCCGGCTGAACCTGCTGGCGTCGACGGCGGCGCCGCGCGAGGCCGGCCTCAACCGCGCCTTGCTGCAACAGCTGGCCGAGTTGGAGGCCGGCGTGCGCGACCGGCTGCCCGGCGCGACGCCCCTGTCGGTGGCCGAGGTGCTGCGCTGGCCGGGCATGCTGGGCGACGAGCAACTCGCGCCCGACACCCTGCAGGCCGAGTGTGCCGCGCTGGCGAAAGCCGCCCTCGACGAATTGCTCGCCACGCGCGCGCGCGAGGGCGAGAAGCTGGGGGCGATGATCCTCGAGCGCGTCGAGCGCATGCGCGCGCTGGTGGCGCAGGCCACGCCGCTGCTGCCGCAGGCGCTGGCCGAATACCAGGAACGCCTCGCCGCGCGCCTGCGCGAGGCAGCCGCCAGCCTCGAGGAGGAGCGCATCCGCCAGGAGATCGGCCTGTTCGCCACGCGCATCGACGTCGCCGAGGAACTCAATCGCCTGATCGCCCACCTCGACGAGGTGGCGCGCGTGGTCGGCAAGGGCGGCGCCATCGGCAAGCGGCTCGATTTCCTCATGCAGGAGCTCAACCGCGAGGCCAATACGCTGGCCTCGAAGTCCGTCTCGTCCGAAATCACCGCGATCGCCGTCGACATGAAGCTGCTGATCGAGCAGATGCGCGAGCAGGTGCAGAATATCGAATAGCCGTCTTGAACGCGTTCCGCGCTCCGGCCGTGGCGAAGGAAGCCGGCGTGGGCGCTGGAGTTATTGTTCTCGGCTGCGTGCCAGCAGGCGTGTGAGGGCGCGGTCGAGCACTTGGCGCTCGCGCGCCGGCAGCACGGAAAGAAACCAGGCCTCGGTCGCGCGCGCGGCGGGGATGATCGCCGCGCACATGCCGGCGCCCTTGCGCGTGAGGAACAGCACCAGCCGGCGGCCGTCGCGCGGGTCGTTGCTGACGCTGACCAGGCCGAGCTCCACCAGCCGGCGCTGGGCGCGGCTGACGCGGCCCTTGT
>WYAY01000077.1 GCA_011526165.1 Sulfuritalea sp. | reverse complement strand
TACCTGCTGATGGCGGCGATGCTGCTGGAAATCAAGTCGCGCATGCTGCTGCCGCGGCCGAAAAAGGTCGAGGAGGAGGAGGCCGTCGATCCGCGCGCCGAACTGGTGCGCCGTCTGCTCGAGTACGAGCAGATGAAGGCCGCCGCGGCGAAGCTCGACGCGCTGCCGCAGGCGATGCGCGACTACCAATGGGTGTCGGTGTGGATCGCCGACGCCGCCGGAGAGCGCTTGCCGGAGGTGAACCTGCACGACCTGCAGGTCGCCTGGCTGTCGCTGATGAAGCACGCCAAGGTGATGCAGCACCACAAGGTGCGGCGCGAGGAGCTCTCCGTGCGCGAGCATATGAGCATCGTCCTGCGCAAGCTGCAGGCCGGCGTCTATCTCGAGTTCGTCGAGCTGTTCGACCTGACGCTCGGCGTGGCCGGCCTGGTGGTGAATTTCCTGGCCGTGCTGGAACTCGTGCGCGAGCGCCTGATCGAGATCACACAGCGCGAGGTGTTCGCGCCGATCTATGTAAAATTGGCCCAATCCGACACAGGATCGAACGATGTCGACGTCCCAACCGTACACGCCTGAGGAATACAAGCGCATTCTGGAAACGGCGCTGCTCGTCACGCCCGAGCCGCTGTCGCTCTCCGACATGAAGAAACTCTTCGACGAGGAGTTCGACGACGATACCTGGCGCGTGCTGCTCAACGATATTCGCTCGGAATGGTCGGGCCGCGGCATCGAGCTGGTGCAGCTGGCCAGCGGCTGGCGCTTCCAGACCAAGCCGGAATACCAGACCTATCTCGACCGCCTGAAGAACGAAAAACCGCCGCGCTACTCGCGCGCCGTGCTGGAAACCCTGGCCATCATCGCCTACCGCCAGCCGGTGACGCGCGGCGACATCGAGGACATTCGCGGCGTTGCCGTGTCGCCCAACGTGCTCAAGGTGCTGGAAGGCCGCGGCTGGATCGACACCGTCGGCCATCGTGACACGCCGGGCCGGCCGGCGCTCTACGCCACGACCAAGCGCTTCCTCGACGACCTGCGCCTGCGCAGCCTCGCCGAACTGCCGCCGCTGACGGAAATCGAACGGGTGATGGATCTTGCCGACGCCGCGCAAGCGTAGCCCCTTCCGTCCGCCGGCCGCCAGGGACGGCGAGGCGCGGCCGCAAGCCGGCCGTGCTGGCTCGGTGCGCAAGGACGCCGACGGCAATCGCGCCGCACCGCACGGCCAGCCGCAAGCCGGCGGGCGACGCGGCCAGTCCACGCGCCACGCCATTCCCCATGCCGAGCCGCAGAAACTGCACAAGATGCTGGCGCAGGCCGGTCTCGGCTCGCGACGCGAGTTGGAGGAGTGGATCGTCGCCGGCCGCGTCAGCGTCAATGGCAAGCCGGCCCATGTCGGCCAGCGCATAGGGCCGCAGGACCGCGTGCGCGTGAATGGCCGGCCGGTCAACCTGAAGTTCGCCCCGCGCACGCCGCGGGTCCTGCTCTATCACAAGCTGGAAGGGGAGATCGTCTCCCGCGACGATCCGGAAGGGCGCCCCAGCGTTTTCGACAAGCTGCCGCGCATCGGCGGCGGCCGCTGGGTGAATGTCGGCCGGCTCGACTTCAATACCGAAGGCCTGCTCGTCTTCACCAGCAGCGGCGAACTGGCCAACCGCCTGATGCATCCGCGCTACGAGATTGAACGGGAGTACGCCGTGCGCGTCATCGGCGAGTTGAGCGAGGCGCAGGAACAGGCGCTCCTCGAGGGCATAGAACTGGAGGACGGCATCGCCCGCTTCAATGCCCTCTTTGCCCGCGGTGGTGAGGGCACCAACCGCTGGTACCACGTCATTCTCAACGAGGGGCGCAACCGCGAGGTGCGGCGCATGTTCGAATCCCTCGGCGTACAGGTCAGCCGCCTGATCCGCGTCCGCTTCGGCCCGATTTCCCTGCCGCCGCGCCTCAAGCGGGGCATGTTCCAGGAACTCGCCGAGGAAGATGTCCGGGCCCTGCTCAGAACCCTGCCGAAATGAGTCCCCGCCCGCAAGTATTTGATACTTGCGGGGCTCCTCTGCTATACTCCGCAAGTTTTCAGGTTCCGGGCCGCTTTCCGTCGCTGACGGGGCGTGCTTGGGAACGGTGGATGGGCGTTTCGCCCATTTTTTATTTGTGCGCCGCTTATGGAATTGCAGAAGGTCATCGAGCAGGCGGTGGAAGGCCTGGGCTACGAGTTGGTGGACTTCGAGACCAGCCCGCGCGCCCGGCTGCTGCGCGTGTTCATCGACGGCCCGAAAGGTGTGACGGTGGACGACTGCGCCGCGGTGAGCAATCACCTGACGCGCCTGTTCGCCGTCGAGAACATCGATTACGACCGCCTGGAAGTGTCCTCGCCCGGCCTCGACCGTCCGCTGAAGAAAGCTGCGGATTTTGCCCGCTTTGCCGGGCAGGAGGCGCAGATCCGACTAAGACAGGCGGTGAATGGCCAGCGCAACTTCACCGGCGTGCTGGCGGGCGTGACGGGCGGCCGCCTGAAGCTGGATTGCGAAGGCGCGGCGCACGAGTTCGAACTGGACCAGGTGGACAAGGCCCGCCTGGTGCCGAAGATCAGGTTTTGATTTGAGGATTGGCAGGAGAAAGTCATGAGCAAGGAGATGCTGCTGCTGGTGGACGCTTTGGCGCGTGAGAAGAACGTCGCCAAGGACATCGTGTTCGCTTCCCTGGAATCGGCGCTCGCCTCCGCCACCAAGAAGAAGATCAACGAGGAGGCCGACGTTCGCGTCGCCATCGACAAGGATACGGGAGAGTTCGAATCTTTCCGCCGCTGGCAGGTGGTGCCCGACGAAGCCGTCGAGAACCCCGACGCGCAGATCGGCCTCTCCGAAGCGCAGGAGGAGATGCCCGACATCCAGCTCGAGGAATACATCGAGGAACAGCTCGAGCCGATCGACTTCGGCCGCATCGGCGCCCAGGCCGCCAAGCAGGTCATCCTGCAGAAGATCCGCGACGCCGAGCGCGAGCAGGTGCTGAGCGACTTTCTCGAGCGCAAGGAACATCTCGTCACCGGCACGGTGAAGCGCATCGAGCGCGGCAACGCCATCATCGAGGCCGGCCGCATCGAGGCGGTGCTGCCGCGCGACCAGATGATCCCAAAGGAGAACCTGCGCGTCGGCGACCGTGTGCGCGCCTTTCTGCTGAAGATCGATCGCGCCGCGCGCGGCCCGCAGCTGATCCTCTCGCGCACCGCGCCGGAATTCATCATCAGGCTGTTCGAGTTGGAAGTGCCGGAGATGGAAGACGGCCTGCTCGAGATCAAGTCGGCGGCACGCGATCCCGGCGTGCGCGCCAAGATCGCCGTCAAGTCGAACGACCCCCGCGTCGACCCGATCGGTACCTGCGTCGGCATGCGCGGCTCGCGCGTCACGGCGGTGACCAACGAACTGGCCGGCGAACGCGTGGACATCGTCCTCTGGTCGGCCGATCCGGCCCAGTTCGTCATCGGCGCACTGGCTCCGGCCGATGTGAGCAGCATCGTGGTGGACGAGGAAAAGCACAGCATGGACGTGGTGGTCGACGAGGACAATCTTGCCATCGCCATTGGCCGCAGCGGGCAGAACGTGCGCCTGGCCTCGGAGCTGACCGGATGGGCCATCAATCTGATGACCGTCGAGGAATCGCAGAAGAAGGCCGAGGAGGAACACGGTACCATCCGCAAGCTGTTCATGGAAAAACTCGACGTGGACGAAGAGGTGGCCGACATTCTCATCGAGGAGGGATTCTCCACCATCGAGGAGATTGCCTATGTGCCGCTCAACGAGATGCTTGAGATCGAGGCATTCGACGAAGACACTGTGAACGAATTGCGCAATCGTGCCCGCAATGTGCTGCTGACCGAGGCCATCGTCGACGAGGAGCAACTGGAGAACGTTGCCGACGACCTGCTCAATCTGGAAGGCATGGATAAGTCGCTGGCCGCCAAGCTGGCACGCGGCAACATCCGCACACGCGATGACCTGGCCGATCTTGCCGTCGACGAACTGGTGGAGCTGTCCGGCATCGACGACGAGAGGGCGAAGAATCTGATCACCACGGCGCGCGCGCACTGGTTCGAGTAAGGAGCCGACATGGCACAGACGAGCGTAAGCCAATTCGCCAGCGAGCTGAAAATGCCCGCTGCCTCGCTGCTTGAACAGCTTGCCAAGGCAGGCGTTGGCAAGAAGGGCGAGACCGATCTGCTCTCGGACGCCGACAAGACTAAGCTGCTTGATTACCTGCGCAAGTCGCACGGTGCGACCGAGAGCAAGTCAAAGATCACTCTGACGCGCAAGCAAACAACCGAAATCAAGAAATCCGACGCGTCCGGCAAGGCGCGCACCATCCAGGTCGAGGTGCGCAAGAAGCGTGTCTTCGTCAAGCGCGACGAGACGCAACCGACCGAGGCTGCCGCACCGGCGCAAGCCGTTGTGCCGCAACCGGTGGTGGATGCAGAGCAGGCCAAGCTGCGCGAACTGGAGTCTCAGAAACAGTCCGAGTTGATGGCACGGCAGGCGGCGGAACTCAAGGAAAAGCAGGAACGTGAGATCAAGGCGCGCCAGGAGGCGGAGGAGCGCCAGGCAGCGCAGCAGGCGGCGGCAGAGGCTGAGAAGACCAAGGCGCAGGAAGCGGCCGCGCCCAGCACTACCGGCACGCTGCACAAGCCGGCGGGCAAGCCGGACAAGAAGGACGAGAAGCAGAAGAAGGCAACGACGGCCTGGAAGGAGGAGGCCGCCAAGAAACGCGCCATCAAGACCCGCGGCGATACCGGCGGGGCTTCGGGCTGGCGTGGCGCCAAGGGTGGCGGTCGCCACCGCCACCAGCATCACGAGGAGCATGCCCAGGCGCAGATGCCGTCCGAGCCGATCGTGCGCGAGGTGCTGGTGCCGGAAACCATCACCGTGGCGGATCTGGCGCACAAGATGGCGGTCAAGGCCGCCGAGGTGATCAAGGTGCTGATGAAGCTGGGCTCCATGGTGACCATCAATCAGGTGCTCGATCAGGAAACGGCCATGATCGTCGTCGAAGAGATGGGCCATGTCGCCAGGGCCGCCAAGCTCGACGACCCGGACGCCTTGCTTGCCGAGGCGCAGCAGGAACACAAAGATGTCGTACTGGAACCGCGTGCCCCTGTGGTCACCGTGATGGGCCACGTCGACCATGGCAAAACTTCGTTGCTCGACCACATCCGCAAGACGCGCGTCGCCCATGGCGAGGCGGGCGGCATCACCCAGCACATAGGTGCCTACCACGTCGAGACGCCGCGCGGCATGGTCACCTTCCTCGACACGCCTGGCCACGAGGCGTTTACCGCCATGCGTGCCCGCGGTGCCAAGGCCACCGACCTGGTCATCCTGGTGGTGGCGGCCGACGACGGCGTCATGCCGCAGACCAAGGAGGCCATCCATCACGCCAAGGCCGCCAACGTGCCGCTGGTGGTGGCGGTGAACAAGATCGACAAGCCGGAAGCCAATCCGGAACGCGTCAAGCAGGAACTGGTGGCCGAGAGCGTGGTGCCGGAGGAGTATGGCGGCGATTCGCCCTTCGTGTCGGTGTCGGCGAAGACCGGCCAGGGCATCGACGATCTGCTCGAACATGTGTTGCTGCAGGCCGAAGTGCTGGAGTTGAAGGCGCCGAGGGAGACTCTGGCCAAGGGTCTCATCATCGAATCGCGCCTCGACAAGGGCAGGGGCCCGGTGGCGACGATCCTGGTGCAGTCCGGCACGCTGAAGCGCGGCGACATCGTGCTGGCCGGTGCGGTGTTTGGCCGTGTGCGCGCCATGCTCGACGAGAACGGAGAGCCGATCGAGGCTGCCGGCCCCTCCATCCCGGTGGAGATCCAGGGCCTGGCCGACGTCCCGATGGCCGGCGACGAGGTAATGGTGCTCGCCGACGAGCGCAAGGCGCGCGAGATCGCTCTCTTCCGCCAGGGCAAGTTCCGCGACGTCAAGCTGGCCCGCCAGCAAGCGGCCAAGCTGGAGAACATGTTCGAGCAGATGGGCGAGGGCGAGGTGAAAACCCTGCCGCTCATCGTCAAGGCCGATGTGCAGGGCTCGCAGGAAGCGCTGTCGCATGCGCTGCAGAAGTTGTCCACCGATGAAGTCAAGGTCAACATCATCCATGCCGCGGTCGGCGGCATCAGCGAGTCTGACGTCAACCTGGCCTCCGCTTCCAAGGCGGTGATCATCGGCTTCAACACTCGCGCCGACGCCAGCGCGCGCAAGGCCGCCGAGAACCTGGGCGTGGATATCCGCTACTACAACATCATCTACGACGCCGTGGACGAGGTGAAGGCGGCGATGTCCGGCATGCTGGCTCCGGAGAAGAAAGAGAAAGCCATCGGTCTGGTGGAGATCCGCCAGGTGTTCCGCATTTCCAAGGTCGGCGCCGTCGCCGGCTGCTACGTACTGGACGGGCTGGTGCGCCGCGGCGCGCAAGTGCGCCTGCTGCGCGACAACGTGGTGGTCTGGACCGGCGAACTGGATTCCCTGAAGCGCTTCAAGGACGATGTGCGCGAGGTCAAGGCCGGCTTCGAGTGCGGCCTCTCCCTGAAGAACTACAACGACATCCAGGAAGGCGACCAGCTCGAGGTCTTCGAGATCGAGGAAGTGGCGCGGACCCTCTGACAGAGGACCTTCATGCCCAAGGAGTTCTCCCGCAGCAGCCGGGTTGCCGAGCAGGTCCAGCGCGAACTGGCCGAACTGATCCGGCTGGAGCTGAAGGATCCGCGGGTCGGGCTGATCACCGTCACCGGCGTTGATCTGACGCCCGACTACGCTCACGCCAAGGTCTTCTATACGACGCTGGCCGGTCCGGACGCGCGCAAGGGCATCGAAGCCGGCCTGCGCGCCGCTTCCGGTTATCTGCGCCGTGAACTGGGCCGCCGCATCCGCATCCATACCCTGCCGGAACTGCATTTCGTCTTCGACGAGTCCGTCGAGCGGGGCGACCGCCTGTCCCGCCTCATCGACGAGGCTGTCGCCTCCGACCGCAAGCACGAGGGGTAGCTCCCTCCATGAACCAGCCCCGCAAACCGCCGCGCCGCCGCGTCGATGGCGTCCTGCTGCTCGACAAGCCGGCCGGCATCACCTCGAATGCCGCGTTGCAAAAGGCCAAATGGCTGCTCAATGCCGCCAAGGCCGGTCATACCGGCACACTCGACCCCATGGCGACGGGCTTGTTGCCGCTCTGCTTCGGCGAGGCGACCAAGTTTGCCGGAGAGCTCCTTCATGCCGACAAGGGCTATACCGCTAGCGTCCAACTCGGCGTGCGCACCGACACGGGGGATGCGGAAGGCGTGGTGCTGGAGACGCGCCCCGTCAGCGTGACACCGGGACAGTTGGAAGCGGTTCTTGCGCGCTTTCGCGGCACCATCAGTCAGGTGCCGCCCATGCATTCCGCGCTGAAACGCGACGGACGTCCCCTTTATGAATATGCTCGCAAGGGCATCGAGCTTGAGCGTGAGCCGCGGGAGGTTTCTATTTTCTCGCTGAATGTCCGCGAAATCAGCAGAGAAGGATTCATTTTCGACGTGGATTGCAGCAAGGGCACCTACGTCCGCACCCTTGCCCAGGATATTGGCGAGGCCCTCGGTTGTGGCGGGCATCTGACGGCATTGCGCCGCACCCGCATCGGAGATCTGCGCCTGGACGACGCCATGACGCTGGAGGCGCTGGAAGCGCAGCCGGCGCCATCCCGCGATGCAGTCCTGAGGCCGGCGGACTCGCTGCTGTCCGGCCTGCCGCGGCTTGCTCTGGCCGATGACGAGGCGCGGCGCTTCAGTCATGGCCAGACGGTGCGCGCGGCGCAAGTGCCAGCCGGTTCATGCCGGGTCTATGCCGCCGCAGGAGGCTTTCTCGGGCTGGGCCGACTTGGTTCCGACGGCATGCTGGCACCGCTCAGGCTGGTGGCGAGCTTTGAAAAATAAGATTTTATTGCCGGTGGCGGGGTCTACGGGTATAATCCGCGCCTTCATTCGAGCTGAATGAAATTCCGAGGGGTGCAGTGCTCTATCAAACCGGGGCGGCACCTGATATCAATCGTGTTTGAGAGATAAATCAAATGGCATTCACTACCGCCGACAAGGCCAAAGTCGTGGCCGAATTCCAGCGCGCGCAAGGCGACACCGGCTCGCCCGAAGTGCAGATCGCCCTGCTGACCAACCGCATCAACGACCTGACCGGTCACTTCAAGGAACACGTCAAAGACCACCACTCGCGTCGCGGCCTGCTGCGCATGGTGAGTCAGCGACGCAAGCTGCTCGACTACCTGAAGCGCACGAACGCCGACAGCTATCGCGCGCTGATCGAGCGCCTCGGCCTGCGCAAGTAAGCTGCGAGAAACACGTGCCCCGCTTTCTGGCGGAATTGCCGGCGACGCCCCGAACGGGCGTGCCGGCTTTGTCGTTTTCGGGGCGGCCGGCCCGCCCCATGCTGATTGAAAGGATATTGCCTTGCTGACTGCAACCAAGAAAAGCTTTGCCTACGGTGCCCACACCGTCACGCTGGAAACCGGCGAGATCGCCCGCCAGGCGCACGGCGCCGTGCTGGTCAACATGGACGAAACCGTGGTGCTCGCCACCGTCGTCGCCGCCAAGGAGCCCAAGCCCGGCCAGGATTTCTTCCCGCTGACCGTCGATTACATGGAGAAGGTCTATGCCGCCGGCCGCATTCCCGGCGGCTTCTTCAAGCGCGAGGGCCGCCCTTCGGAAAAGGAGATCCTCACCTCCCGCCTGATCGACCGCCCGATCCGCCCGCTCTTCCCGGACGGCCTCTACAACGACGTGCAGGTGGTGGTCACCGTGCTGTCGAGCAACCCCGAGATCGATCCCGACATCCCGGCGATGATCGGCGTCTCCGCCGCGCTGTCGGTTTCCGGCATTCCGTTCAACGGCCCGATCGGCGCCGCCCGCGTCGGCTACATCAACGGCCAGTACGTCCTGTGCCCGACGATATCCGAACTCAAGGACAGCCAGCTCAACCTAGTGGTCGCCGGCACCGCGTCCGCCGTGCTGATGGTCGAATCCGAGGCGCAGGAGCTGTCCGAGGACGTCATGCTCGGCGCCGTGGTCTTCGGCCATGAGCAGATGCGGAACGCCATCAACGCCATCAACGAGCTGGTGGAAGTCGCCGGCAAGCCCGAATGGGACTGGCAGCCGCCTGCCAAGGACGAGGCGCTCATCGCCAAGGTTTCCCAACTGGCCGAGGCCGAGTTGCGCGAGGCCTATCGCATCACCAGCAAGCAGGCCCGCACCGTGAAGTGCCGCCAGGTGACGAAGAAGACCATCGAGGCCCTGTGCACCGGCGAGGGCGCGCCGGACGCGACAACGGTGGGCAACCTGATCTTCGAACTGGAAGCCAAGATCGTCCGCAACCAGATCCTCGACGGCGAGCCGCGCATCGACGGCCGCGACACCCGCACCGTGCGCCCGATCTCGATCCGCCACGGCGTGCTGCCGCGCACCCACGGCTCCTCGCTGTTCACCCGCGGCGAAACGCAGGCGCTGGTGGTGGCCACGCTGGGCACCGGCCGCGACGAGCAGATCATCGACGCCTTGCAGGGCGAATCGAGGGATCGCTTCATGCTCCATTACAACATGCCGCCTTTCGCCACCGGCGAAACGGGCCGCGTCGGTTCGCCGAAGCGCCGCGAGATCGGCCATGGCCGCCTCGCCAAGCGCGCCCTGCTGGCGGTGCTGCCCTCGCCCGAGGAATTCAGCTACACCATGCGCGTCGTCTCTGAAATCACCGAGTCGAACGGCTCCAGTTCCATGGCCTCCGTCTGCGGCGGCTCGCTGGCGCTGATGGATGCCGGCGTGCCCTTGAAGGCTCATGTGGCCGGCATCGCCATGGGCCTGATCAAGGAAGGCAACCGCTTTGCCGTGCTGACCGACATCCTTGGCGACGAGGACCACCTCGGCGACATGGACTTCAAGGTGGCCGGCACCGACAACGGCGTCACCGCCCTGCAGATGGACATCAAGATCCAGGGCATCACCAAGGAAATCATGCACGTCGCGCTGACGCAGGCCAACGAGGCCCGCATGCACATCCTCGGCCTGATGAAGCAGTCGATGAACGCGCCCAGCGAGATCTCCACCTACGCGCCGCGCCTGATCACCATGAAGATCAATCCGGAGAAGATCCGCGACGTGATCGGCAAGGGCGGTTCCGTGATTCGCGCCCTGACCGAGGAGACCGGGGCCGTCATCGACATCAACGACGACGGCACCGTGACCATCGCCTCCGTCAGCGCCGAAGCCGGCGCCCTGGCGAAGAAACGCATCGAGGACATCACCGCCGAGGTGGAAGTCGGCAAGGTCTACGACGGCACCGTGCTGCGCCTGCTCGACTTCGGCGCCATCGTGCAGATCCTGCCGGGCAAGGACGGCCTGCTGCACATCTCGCAGATCGCCAACGAGCGCGTCAACCAGGTCTCCGACTACCTCAAGGAAGGCCAGGCGGTGCGCGTCAAAGTGCTGGAGGCCGACGAGAAGGGCCGCGTGCGCCTGTCCATGAAGGCTGCCGCTGAAGGGGCGCCTGCCCAGCAGTAAGCGCGCCCCGGGCAATAAAAAAAGGACGCCTCGGCGTCCTTTTTTATTTGCTGTCTTGTGGGCCTTACTTGGCCACTTGCTTCTCCCTCAGCTCCTCGAGCGTCTTGCAGTCGATGCAGAGCGTGGCGGTGGGGCGGGCTTCCAGGCGCTTCAGGCCGATCTCCACGCCGCAGGAGTCGCAGTAGCCGTATTCCCCCTTCTCGATGCGGTCGAGCGCTTCGTCGATCTTCTTGATCAGCTTGCGCTCGCGGTCGCGGTTGCGCAGTTCCAGGGCGATGTCGGATTCCTGGCTGGCGCGGTCGTTGGGATCGGCGAAGACCGTTGCCTCGTCCTGCATGGTGTGCACCGTGCGCTCGATGTCCTGCAGCAGCTCCTCCTTCAGCGTTTCCAGAATGACCCGGAAGTGCTTGAGCTGCTTGGTGTTCATGTACTCCTCGCCCTTCTTGGCGACATAGGGCGGGAACTGCTTGTGGAGGATGTCTTCAGCCATTTTTTCGCACCCGGATTTGCGGGAAAAGCCGCTTTAATATCAGAAATGCGGGGGGGTCGCAAGTAAAACTTCCGAGCACATTGATTCGATTGACCTATGGGGGGTGCCCGAGTAGAATGCCGCGTCTTCGGGGTGTAGCGCAGCCCGGTAGCGCGCCTGGTTTGGGACCAGGATGTCGGAGGTTCGAATCCTCTCACCCCGACCAAATGTGGCGTGACCTATCGACAGGCGCCCGTAGCTCAACCGGATAGAGCACCGGCCTTCTAAGCCGGGGGTT
>WYAY01000076.1 GCA_011526165.1 Sulfuritalea sp. | reverse complement strand
GCGTAGTCGTTCATCACCACCCCGGCCGAGCGCATCAGCAGCGTACCCAGCGCGAAGATCCAGACGAGGAACAGGCTCGGCGCCCCCTCGGCGGCGATCCACACCGCCCACATCGTCGGCCACAGCAAGAGCAGCGTGCCGATCGGCTTGTCGAGCCGCATCAGGCGTTCGTAGGCGTCGAGGCGCTGGCGCAGGGTGAGTTCGGACATGGGGCGGATTTTACACTGCGGCAACCGCAGGCCTGAATCGCCGTCCTGCGGAGACTGACTTTTGGTGAAAGCCGCCGCCGTTTCACGGCGACGGACTTTTCCTGCCACGGCCCAGGCCGGTGCTAGAATCAACCGTCATAGAGGAGGGAGGGCGCAGCCGAGTGGCTCTGAGCGAAGCCGACACCTGCCGCAAGTACGTCGTCCCCAAGCTCCAGCAAGCGGGCTGGGACGACGAGCCGCATTCCATCGCCGAGCAGCGTTCCATCACCGACGGGCGCATCGTGCCGGTCGGCAAGGGCTTCGTGCGCAAGCCCCAGCAGCGCCCGGACTACCTCCTGCGCTACGAGCGCAACTTCACCCTCGCCGTGGTCGAGGCCAAGGCAGCCTGGAAAAACGCCGGCGAAGGGCTGCAGCAGGCCAAGCGCTACGCCGAGATGCTCGGCCTCAAATTCGCCTACGCCACCAACGGCCACGAGATTGTCGAGTTCGACTATTTCACCGGGCGCGAGACGCTCGTCGCAGCCTATCCGGCCCCGGCAGAGCTGTGGGCGCGCTATCGGTCCGGCAACAAGGTCGCCGACGACAGCGCCGCCCGGCTGCTCACGCCGATGAACCACAGCGTCGGCAAGGGCGAGCGCTACTACCAGGAAATCGCCGTCAATCGCGCCGTGGAAGGCATCCTCGCCGGCCGCCGCCGGCAACTGCTCACCCTGGCCACCGGCACCGGCAAGACGGCGGTGGCCTTCCAGATCTGCTGGAAACTCTGGAACGCGCGCTGGAACGGCGGCAGAGAGCACCGCCACCCGCGCATCCTCTATCTGGCCGACCGCAACATCCTCGTCGACCACCCCAAGGACGGCATGTTCGCTCCCTTCGGCGATGCGCGCCACAAGATCGAGGGCGGCGAGGCGGTAAAGGGCCGCGAGATGTATTTCGCCATCTATCAGGCGCTGGCGCGCGACGAGCGCCGGCCCGGCCTCTACCGCGAATACGCGCCGGACTTCTTCGATCTGATTATCGTGGACGAGTGCCATCGCGGCAGTGCGCGCGGGGACTCCAACTGGCGCGAAATCCTCACCTGGTTCGAGCCGGCCTACCAGCTCGGCATGACCGCCACGCCCCTGCGCGAGGACAACCGCGACACCTACCTCTACTTCGGCAACCCGATCTATGAATACAGCCTGCGCCAGGGCATCGAGGACGGCTTCCTCGCACCCTACCGCGTGCATCGCGTCGTCACCGAATGGGACGCCGCCGGCTGGCGGCCGAGCCGCGACGAGCTAGACCGCTACGGCCGCGCCATCCCCGACGACGAGTACCAGACCAAGGACTTCGAACGCATCGTCGCCCTGCGCGCCCGCACCGAGATCATCGCCCGCCACCTGACCGAGTTCCTCAAGAAGACCGACCGCTACGCCAAGACCATCGTCTTCTGCGTCGACCAGGAGCACGCCGACGAGATGCGCCGCGCACTCAACAACCTCAACGCCGATCTGGTGCAACAGCACCCCGACTACGCCTGCCGCGTTACCGCCGACGAGGGCGACATCGGCCGCGGCCACCTCGGCCGCTTCCAGGACGTGGAGACGCGCACGCCGGTGATCCTCACCACCTCGCAGTTGCTCACCACCGGCGTCGACGCCCCCACCTGCAAGAACGTCGTGCTGGCCCGCGTGGTGGGCTCGATGAGCGACTTCAAGCAGATCATCGGCCGCGGCACCCGCGTGCGCGACGACTACGGCAAGCTGTGGTTCAACATCGTCGATTACACCGGCTCGGCCACGCGCCTGTTCGCCGACCCGGAGTTCGACGGCGACCCGGCGCGCATCACCGAGGAAGAGCTGCTGGCGAACGGCGAAACGAAGGCGCTGGTCGAATATGCCATCGCCAAGGAACCCGAGGACGTCGCGCCGGAAGTGAACGAGCCGCCCGCCGAAGACCGCCGCAAGTTCTATTTCGACGGCGGCCGCGTCGAAATCGCCGCCCACATCGTTTACGAACTCGATCCGGACGGCAAGCAGCTTTCAGTAAGTCGCTACACCGACTACGCCGCCGACAAGGTGCGCACCCTCTGCCCCAGCGCACCGGAGCTGCGCGCCCGCTGGGCCGACCCTGCACAACGCGCCGAGATCATCGAGCGCCTCGCCGAGCGCGGCATCGGCTTCGACGCCCTGGCCGAGGCGGCACAGCAACCCGAGGCCGATCCCTTCGACCTGCTCTGCCATTTCGCCTTCAACGCGCCGCTGCGCACCCGCCGCGAGCGCGCCCAGCGCCTGCGCGCCGAGCGCAAGGACTTCTTCGAGCGCTTCGGCCCCGACGCCCGCGCCATCCTCGACGAGCTGCTGGAAAAGTACGCCGAGCACGGCGCCGCACAGTTCGTCATTCCCGACGTGCTCAAGGTGCCGCCCGTCTCCACCCACGGCAACATCTCGGAAATCATCCAGCTTTTCGGCGGAGCTGATAAGCTGCGCGCCGCCGTGACCGAACTGCAGAACCTCCTCTATGCCGCGTAAAGCCGCCACCAAACCCGCCGCCCCGCTCACCACCGCCCAGTCGCTTGGCAGCCTGCTGAAATCCGCACGCGACATCATGCGCAAGGACAAGGGCCTGAACGGCGACCTCGACCGCCTGCCGATGCTCACCTGGATCATGTTCCTCAAGTTCCTCGACGACCTGGAGATCCAGCGCGAGGACGAGGCGGCGCTCGCTGGCGAGCGCTTCCGTCCGGCCGTGGAGGCGCCTTACCGCTGGCGCGACTGGGCCGCCGACCCGCAGGGCATGACGGGCGAAGACCTCATCGCCTTCATCGGCCAGGACGAGGCCGTCGGCCCCGATGGCCGGCGCGGCGCCGGGCTGTTCGCCTACCTGCGTTCGCTCACCAGCGCCAACGGCGACAACCGCCGCGACGTCATCGGCACGGTGTTCCGCGGCGTGCAGAACCGCATGGTCAGCGGTTATCTCTTGCGCGACGTCATCAACAAGGTTGGCGCCATCCACTTCACGGCGAGCGAGGAGCTGCACACCCTCGGCAGCCTCTACGAATCGCTGCTGCGCGAGATGCGCGACGCGGCCGGCGACTCGGGCGAGTTCTACACGCCGCGCGCCGTGGTGCGCTTCATGGTGGAGGTCACCGACCCGCGCCTGGGCGAGACGGTACTCGATCCCGCCGCCGGCACCGGCGGTTTCCTCGTCGAAGCCTACAACCATCTTTTCGCGCAGGTGAAGACCGTTCCGCAGCACCGGCAGTTGCAGGACGAAGCCCTCTACGGCTTCGAACCGAAGCCCCTGCCCTATCTTCTGTGCCAGATGAACCTGCTGCTGCACGGCCTGGAGCGGCCGATGATCGACTCCGGCAATGCCCTGCGCTATAAGCTCTCCGAGATCGGCGAGGCCGACCGCGTGGACGTCATCCTCACCAACCCGCCCTTCGGCGGCGAAGAGGAGAAGGGCATCCAGGGCAATTTCCCCGAGGATCGGCAGACGGCGGAAACTGCGCTGCTCTTCCTCCAGCTCATCATGCGCCGCTTGCGCCGCCAGCCGACCAAGGCCGGCAAACCGGCGCGCGCCGCCGTGGTCGTGCCCAACGGCACCCTCTTCGGCGACGGCGTCTGCGCCCGCATCAAGGAAGAGCTGCTCAAGGAATTCAACCTGCACACCATCGTGCGCCTGCCCAACGGCGTCTTCGCGCCCTATACCAGCATCCCCACCAACCTGCTCTTCTTCGACCGCGCCGGCCCGACGAAAGAGGTGTGGTACTACGAGCAGCCGCTGCCCGAGGGGCGCAAGAACTACACGAAAACGCAGCCGATCCAGTTCGAGGACTTCCGCGATTGCCTGGCGTGGTGGGGAAAGCGCGAGGAGAACGACCGCGCCTGGAAAGTCCCTGCCGCGGAACTCCTTGCCAACAACTGCAACCTCGACCGCAAGAACCCGAGCGCGAAGGAAGACGTCACGCACATGCCGCCGGAAGAACTGGTCGCCAGCATCCTCGACAAGGAGCGGCGCATCGCCGAGATCGTCGG
>WYAY01000075.1 GCA_011526165.1 Sulfuritalea sp. | reverse complement strand
CGGTGGCGTCGAGCTTCTCGGCGTACTCCTCGGCGAGCAGGTGGGAAAAGCCGTCGATGCCGCGCAGCGGCGCCCTCAGGTCGTGGGAGATGGAATAGGCGAAGGACTCCAGCTCGCGGTTGGCGGCCGTGAGCTCGGCGGTGCGCGCCGCCACACGCGCCTCCAGCCCGTCGTTGAGCCGTTGCACCTCCTCGCGCGCCAGCACCTGCTCGGTGATGTCCTGCGCCGTGCCAAGGGCGCGCACCGGCTTGCCTTCGCCATCGCGGAACACTTCGAAGCGCACGAACAGGTGCTTGATGCGGCCGTCGGCCATCAGGATGCGGTGCCGCAGCACAAACTCGCCCTCGGCTTTGCCCGCCTTCCGCCAGGCTTCCTTCATGGCGGGCAGATCATCGGGGTGGACCAGGCCGAGCAGGTCCTGCCAGGTGCCGCCGAAGCTGCTGCGGTCCAGCTCGTAGATTTTGTGGAGTTCATCGGAAAAGCGTACGCGCTGGCTGGGAATGTCCAGTTCCCAGCTGCCGAAATGCCCGATGCGCTGCGCCTCGCGCAGGCGCGCCTCGCGCTCCTGCAGGGCGGCCTCGGCCAGGCGCCGTTCGGTGACATCGATGGCCGTGCCGACCATCCGCTGCGGCTGCCCCGCAGCGTCATACTGTCCGCGCCCGCGCGCGACGATCCAACGGGTGGAGCCGTCCGGGCGGACGATGCGGTATTCGCAGTCGAATTCCGCGCGGGTTTCCAGTGCCTGCATGAAGGCTTGCCTGACGCGCTCCCGGTCCTCGTCGTGGATCGATGCGACGAAGCGTTCAAGGGTCAGGCCTTCGGCTTCTTCCGGCAGGCCGAAGATGGCTTTCAGCTGCGCGTTCCAGTCCAAGCCGCCGCTCGGAACGTCCCATTCCCAGAGGCCCACGCCGCCGCTGGCTGCGGCCAGCTGCAGGCGCTCCTTGCTCTCCCTCAAGGCGGCCTCCGCTTCCAGCCTGTCGGTGATGTCATGCACCAGGCCAACCACGCATTCCTCGCCGCCAAGCTGAATGCGCTCGGCGGAAACGATGACGGTGTGCGTCTCGCCCGATTTCGCCAGCAGGGTCGTAACCCTGTTCCGCGTCCGGCCCGTCAAGCCCAGTTCGGCCGTCCACCGTTCACGCTCGCCCTGGCTGGGCCAGAGGCCGATCTCCACGGATGAATGGCCGAGCATTTCCTCGCGCGTCCAGCCGAATTGCTCGACGAAGGCGTCATTCACGTCGAGATACAGGCCGTCCCTCATGCGGCTGATCGAAATCGCCACCGGGCTGGCATGGAAGACCTTGGCGAACTTGTCCTCGGAGCTGCGCAGCGCCGTCTCGGCCTGGAGTTCTTCGGTGATGTCGCGGAAGATGGCAAAGAAGCCTTGGGTGCCACCCTCCGCGCCGGGTTCGGGAATCATGAGGATGTCCAGCATGCGCACATCCCCGTGCGCGGATTTGCGGCTGGCACGGTAGGCGACGCGCTCGCCCATCAGCACGCGGCCGAGCGTGGCATCGACGGCCTTGCCGTCGTAGTTTTCGGCGCTGATGATCTCGCGCACCGTAAGGCCGATCAGGTTTCTCTGGCCTGCGGCGTAGAAATCGGCGTAGCTGCGATTGGCGTAGAGGCAGCGCTTTTGGCGGTCGCCGTGGAACAGCATGAGCGGCACGCTTTCCATGACGAGGTGCAGCTCGGCCTCCCGTGTCGACAACGCATTCAATTGCGTCTGCAGATTCGCGCCCAGGCGATGCATCGACTCGTGGTGACGGTGGAAGCCGCGGAAGATGAAGTAGGCCAGCGTGGCCGAGAGGCCGGTGTAGATGGTGAAGGCCAGCCAGACCAGCAGCGGCGGCGAGGGGGACATCCGCAGCGGCAGCAGGCCGGCCTGTTCCCCCAGGGCCAGCGCTGCGCCGGCCAACAGCGTGGCCAGGCAAACCGCGAGAACGCCGCGCGACGGCAACAGCCAGCCGGCCAGCACGATGATGAGGGGGAAAGCCATCAGGCTGCGGCTCATCAGGCCGTTGCTGAGCACGACTTGCAGCACCACCGAAAGCCAGGCGCCCCAGACGAGCAAGTGCACGCCCGCCTCCAGCCGGTCTCGGCGGATCAGGCCATAAGCGACCGATGCGCTGATGAAAGCGGCGAAGACGCCGGCACTCCTGAACAGGCCGTCCCCCGACACGATCAGGGCGGCGGCCAGATAGGCCGCGCTGCTCCCAAGCATCAGTCCGATCATCAGCCGCAGGAAACGCAGCGTATTCCCGTCGCGCAGCAGCGCGTGGCGGTAATCGCGGTCCGGGAAGGTCTTGTCGGTCAAAGGCCTCTCCGCATCAACGGCCCAGCGTGAAGCGCAGGGTAGCGCCCTGATCGGGGCTGGCCTCGGCCCAGACGCGACCGCCGTGTCTGTGAGCGACGCGAGCGACGGTGGCCAGGCCGATGCCGGAGCCCTCGAACTCTTCGGGTTTGTGCAGGCGCTGGAAGGGCGAGAAGAGGCGGTCGGCGTACTTCATGTCGAAGCCCACGCCGTTGTCGCGCACGAAGAAGACGGTCTCGCCCGCGAGGGTTTCCCGGCCGAAGGCGATGCGCGCCG
>WYAY01000074.1 GCA_011526165.1 Sulfuritalea sp. | reverse complement strand
GCTTCACGCCGAGTGCGGCAGCACGCGCCTGCAGGATGTTGAGCAGCTTCTGGCGGCCGATGCCGCAGTAGCCGTGGCCGCCGGAGGTGATCTTGCGGCCCTTGAAGAAGACGTCGCAGTCGTCCCAATGGTGGAAGGCGCGGGTGATCTCCTCGTAGCTCTCCGGGTCGGCCGCCTGGAAATTGCCGAGGGTGGCGTCGGAGAAGACGACGCCCCAGCCGAAGGTGTCGTCGGGGCGGTTGCGCTCGTAGACGGTGATGTCGTGGGCCGGATTGGCCTTCTTCATGAGGATGGACAGGTAGAGCCCCGCCGGTCCGCCGCCGATGCACGCGATGCGCATTTCAAGCCTTCTTTCTATCGTTGTAATAATTCAAGCCTAAAATATCATGACGCGCAGCGCAAGCCTGTCGGGAAAACATTCGAAGCGAATATCGTCGAACAATAATATTCAGAAGTGAATAATATCAATGTGGCCTGCTGCGGCCTTGAGGCAAGTCAAACAGGCCCGTTAAGTTGCGCTTAAGCGGCGGCGCGCAAAGTCCGTTCCCGTGTTCATCGAACAAGGGAAACGATCATGAAAAAACCGGTTTTGCTGCTGCTGATTGCCGCCACGCAGGCTTTTGCCGCCGCGCCGCGTGAACTGGCGCAGGCCTATGCGGCCGAGGCGTCGCGCCAGGCGCCCGGCTTCAAGGCTTCGCCGCAGCGCGGCGCCGAGTTCTACGCGAAGCGTTTTGCGGTCTCCGACAAGATGCCGGCCTGCACCGCCTGCCATACCGATTCGCCGGCCCGCCCCGGCCAGCACGCCGTCACCGGCAAGGCCATCAAGCCGCTGGCGCCGCGCGCGGAGGCCGCCCGCTTCAGCGACCCGGCCAAGGTGGAGAAGTGGTTCCGCCGCAACTGCACGGAAGTGCTCGGGCGTGAGTGCAGCGCCGCCGAGAAAGCCGATTTCATCGCATTCGTGTCGGAGGGTCTGTGAGAAACGCACTGTTGATCGCCTGCGCCGGCCTGGCGCTGTCCATCCCGGCGCGCGCCGACCGCCTGCCCGTGCCGGCCGATGCGCCGCCTTCCTTCAAGGCCGAGTGCGGCAGCTGCCATCTGCCCTTTCCGCCGGCGCTGCTGACGGCGCCGGACTGGAAGCGCGTCATGGCGAAGCTCGACCGGCATTACGGCGACAACGCCACTCTGGATGAAAAGACGCGGCGCGAGATCGAGGATTTCCTGCTGCGCCATGCCGCGACCAAAAGCCGCATGGCCGGCGCGGGCGATCCGCCGCGACTGACGCAGACGGCGTGGTTTCGACGCGAGCACCGCAAGGTGCCGGACCCGCTCTGGCGGGATGCGCGGGTGAAGGGCGCCGCCAACTGCGCGGCCTGCCATGGCCGCGCGGAGCAGGGCAGCTTCCGCGGGCGCGAACTGGCGCTGCCGGAACTGCGCAAGCGCGAACGAGACTGAAAGGAGCATGAGCATGAAAAGGATACTTGTCTGGGACCTGCCGGTGCGCCTCGGCCACTGGCTGATGGTGGGCGGCTTCGCGCTGGCCTGGGCGACCGGCGACAGCGAGAAATGGCGCCTGGTGCATGTCTTCGCCGGCAGCACGGTGATGGCCGTGGCGGCGTACCGCCTGCTGTGGGGTATCGTCGGCAGCCGCACCGCCCGCTTCGCCGAATTCGTGCGCGGGCCGGGCCAGGCCTTCGCCTACCTGAAAAGCCTGCTGCTGGCGCGGCCGCCGCACTATGCCGGCCACAATCCGGCCGCCGGCCTGGCCATCGTCCTGTTGCTCGGCCTTGCGCTGGCGAGCGGCGCCAGCGGCTGGCTGACTTACCAGGAGATCGGCGGCGAATGGCTGGAGGAAGTCCACGAGTTCCTCACCGGCCTGATGCTCGCCGTGGTCGGCGTGCATGTGCTTGGCGTCGTCGTCGGCAGCCTGGCCCACCGCGAGAACCTCGTCTGGGCCATGGTTACCGGCCGCAAGCTGGGCCGTCCCGAGGAGGCCATCGCCGGCCAGCGCTTTGTCGCGGCCTTGATGCTGCTCGCCTGGACCGCCGCCGCGGCCTGGTGGCTGGCGCGCTAGGGCAAAAAGTCAGTCTCCGCAATACGGCGCTTCGATTAACATGCCCGCATGAAAATCCTTCTCGTCGAAGACGACCGCCTCCTCGGCGACGGCATTCGCGCTGGCCTCCTGCAGGCCGGCTTCGCCGTCGACTGGGCACAGGACGGCCGCACGGCTGAGCTCGCGCTCTCCGGCGAAGCCTACGACGCAGTGGTGCTCGACCTTGGCCTGCCGCGCCTGTCCGGCATGGAAGTGCTGGCGCGGGCGCGCGCCGCACGCAACGCCGTGCCGGTACTGATCCTGACGGCGCGCGACACCGTGCCCGACCGCATCGCCGGGCTGGATGCCGGCGCCGACGATTACCTGGTGAAACCTTTCGACCTGGGCGAGCTGCAGGCGCGGTTGCGCGCGCTGATCCGCCGCTCGGGCCAGCAGGCCGAGCCGGTGCTGGCGCATGGTGCGCTGCGCCTCGATCCGGCGGCGCGCAGCGCCAGCTGGCAGGGGCAACCGGTCGAATTGTCGGCGCGCGAGTTCGCCGTGCTGCACACGCTGCTGCTCAATGCCGGCCGCGTGCTGTCGAAGGCGCAGCTGGAGGAGAGCCTCTACGGCTGGGGCGAGGAGATCGAGAGCAATGCCGTCGAGGTCTTCGTGCACCACCTGCGGCGCAAGCTTTCTGCCGAGCTGATCCGCACCGTGCGCGGCGTCGGCTACATGATTCCCAAGGCGGCCGAATGACCCCTTCCCTGCGCCGCCGCCTGCTGGTCCTGCTGCTGGGTACCGTGCTGGCCGCCTGGCTGGCGACGGCGCTGTTTACCTATGTCGACGCCCGCCACGAGATCGGCGAGATGCTCGACGCCCACCTCGCCCAGTCGGCCGGCCTGGTCGCCGCCCAGCTGGAGCACGAGATCGAGGACGATCACGACGGGGCGGCGCCGCGGCAATACAAGTACGAGCGCAAGATTGCCTTCCAGGTATGGGATCGCAAGGGCCGGCTGGTGCTGCGCTCGGCCAGCGCGCCGGAAACGCGGCTGCAAAGCCAGTCCGAGGGATACGGCGATGCGGTGATCGACGGCAAGCGCTGGCGCATCTTCAGCCGCTGGGACGAGCGCCGCCATTACCTGGTGCAGGTTGCCGAGCGCTACGAATTCCGCGACGAACTGGCGCAGAGTGTGGCGAGCCACCTGCTGCATCCGCTCTACTTCGCCCTGCCGGCGCTGGCGCTGCTGGTCTGGCTGGCAGTGGGGGCGGGGCTGGCGCCGCTGGCGGGCGTGGCGCACGAGGTGGCGCGGCGCGATCCCGACAACCTGGCGCCGCTCGACGCCGGTCGGTCGCCGCGCGAGGTGCTGCCCCTTGTCGCCGCGCTCAACGCGCTGTTCGGCCGCCTGAAGGATTCGCTCGAGCAGGAGCGGCGCTTTACCGCCGACGCCGCGCACGAGCTGCGCACGCCGCTCGCCGCCATCAAGACCCAGGCGCAGGTGGCGCTCGGCGCGACGGAAGATGCCGCGCGCGGCCGCGCACTGAAGAACGTCGTTGACGGCACAGACCGCGCTGCGCGGCTTACCGAGCAGCTGCTGGTACTGGCGCGGCTCGATCCGCAAACGGCGCTGCCGTCCGGGCAGACGGTGGACCTGCAGGCGCTGGCAGCGCAGGGTGTGGCCGAGATGGCGCCGTCCGCCGCCGCCAAGGACGTCGAACTGGGCCTAGAGGCAGGCGGGGCGGCGCCGGTTTCGGGCGACGCCGTGCTGCTCGCCGTGCTGCTGCGCAACCTGCTCGACAACGCGGTGCGCTACACCCCGCCCGGCGGCGAGGCGGAGGTGTCGGTGCAGTCCGTGCCGGATACGGTACTGCTGACGGTGAGCGACAGCGGCCCAGGCATTCCGCCGGCCGAGCGCGCCAGCGTGTTCGAGCGTTTTCACCGCGTGCTCGGTAGCGGCGAGGAAGGCAGCGGCCTTGGCCTGTCCATCGTCCGGCGCATTGCCGACCTGCACCGGGCGGCCGTCTCCCTCGAGGCCGGCCCCGGCGGCCGCGGGCTGAAGGTCGTGGTCCGTTTCCCTTCTCGGCCTTAAGCAACCTTTAAGGCATGCCCGCGATACTGCAAGTACCCATCCGGGCAATCGACACCACTCAAGGAGAAAGCATGAAGGAAGCAAGGAATGGAATCCGGAAACTGCTGGCCGCCGCCGGCCTGGCGCTGGGCCTCGCCGCGGGTGGCAGCCTGGCCGCGGACGCCCACAAGCATGAGCACGAGCATGCTGCCGTGCCGGCCAAGCTGGAGTTGAACGACGGCAAGAAGTGGGAGACCGACACGCCGCTGCGCAAGGGCATGGAAAACATTCGCAACAGCATCGACGCCGTGCACCATGAGATTCACGAGAACAAGCTGTCCGCCGCCAAATACGGCGAACTGGCGAAGAAGATAAACGGCGAGGTCAACGGCATTGTCGCCAGTTGCAAGCTCGACCCGAAAGCCGACGCGCAGCTGCACCTGGTGATCGCCGAGATTCTGGAGGGTGTCGAGGCGATGGAGGGCAAGGCGAAAAAGGTGAGGCGCCAGGCCGGTGCCCTGAAGGTTGGGGGGGCGTTGGAGAAGTACGCCGCCTACTTCCACCACGCGGGCTGGCAGCCGCTCAGGCACTGAACAGGCCCTAGTCCTTCTGCTGCTTGCGCAGCGCCTCGGCCAGAGCCCGCATCTCCTCCTCGCCGAGGTCGTCCCTGGGCTTGGGCGCAAACAGCAGCCAGAGCAAACCGCCGTTGATGAGAACGAGGGCGACCTCGATGTAGAGCAGCGTGGCGACGATTTGCCGCTGCGCGTTGTCGCCGAAGACGAAATAGAAGCCGTCGAAGGAGGGCAGTGCGGCCTTGCTGATGGCGTAGTAGTACTCGAAGGGCGGGAAGAGCAGGATCAGCACCAGGTTGATGGCGACCAGCCACAGAATCATGCGCTGGCCGCGGCTGATGCCTGCCCCTTCAGCCGCCTTGTTGTCGCGCAGCAGCAGCCAGGCGATGCCGGTGTTGACCAGCACGACCAGCTCCTCGAGGGCGAGGAAATTGTGGTTGAGAACGCTGTTGGCTGGGGGAGAACCGACGAAGTGAAAGCCGCCAAAGGTCGGAATGAAGCCCTGCGCCAGCGAGAGGTAGTCGTAAGGCGGGAAGGCCAGAATCAACGCCAGATTGGCGCCGGCCAGCCACAAGACGATGGCTTGTTGTCGGTTCAAATCGACTTCTCCCTTTGCCGTTCAAGGGAGGCTAGAACAAATTCCCGCCGAAATCAAACGGCGGGGACAATCAGACCGTGCGCGTCTTGATGCGGCGGTCGCCGCTCTTGCGGCGTTCCGGGCCGCGGTAACGCGGATCGGGACCCTTGCGCCGGTCGGGCCCGGCACCCAGATGGGGCGGCGCCTGGCCGTCCCCCCCGGGATGGAGCGCCTTGTAACCGAGGGTCTCCGACACCTCGGCCAACTCACTCGGCGGCAGGGCCTGGGCCAGTTCGAGAATCTTCTGCTTGGCGAACAATTCGTCACGCCGCAGCGCGTTGAACGACAGCCAGATGGCCAGCACGTTGATGACGACGAGGATGATTTCCAGGTAGAGCAGGGGAATGAAAATGTTGCGGTGCTGCTTGTCGCCGAGGAAGAAGTAGAAACCGTCGAAGTTCGGCGCCTGGGACTTCAGCAGCGAGGCATGCGACTCGAAGGGCGGGAAGGCGAGCAGCAGGGCGAGGTTGCCGGCCAGGAAGAGGACGATGGCGCGCGTGTAGCGGAACTCGGGCACTTCGCCCTTGGCCGTGCGGCGGTCGAGCAGCAGCCAGGCGAGCAGGACATTGATGACGATGAAGAGGACTTCCAGCGTCAGCAGTTCATTGTGGATGCGTTTGATGCCGTAGGTGGAAAAGAAAAAATAGAAGCCCTCGAAGCTGGGCGGCACGCCGCGGCGGATCGGGTTGTCGAGGAAGGGCGGGAAGAGGAACATCAGGGCGATGTTCACAGCCGCGGCGATCACGATGATTCTCTGGTACTTGTTCATCTTTTCCTGTTTATCCTGCCGCCGTCCTACGGCAGGTCCGGCGAGCCTGTCGGTTATTCGTGTGATGGCCGTCGCTGCCGGCCGCAATCGTTTCGCATGTTAATGGAAGGCTCGCGGGCCAGCAAGGCAGTTATCCACTTCATCAGGCGATCACGCCCATTTCGCGCAGGCGCGCCCGTTCTTCCTCTGGAAAACCGAGCAGTTCCTGCAGAATTTCATTCGTATGCTGGCCAAGCAGCGGCGGCGGACTGGCATATTCGGGCGGCGTGGCCGACAGGCGGATCGGACTGGCCACCTGCGCCAAATTGCCCGCCGTGGGGTGCGGCAGGTCGATGCGCAGGCCGCGGTGCCGCACCTGCGGGTCGTCGAAAACCTCGTTCAGGCGGTTGATCGGCCCGCAGGGCACGCCGGCCGCCTCCAGCGCGCCGATCCAGGCCAGCGTCGTGCGGCTGCGCAGGATCGGCTCGAGCAGGGGAATCAGCGCCGTGCGGTGGGCGACGCGGGCGGGATTGCTGGCGAAGCGCGCGTCGTCGGCCAACTCCGCGCAGCCGGCCAGTTCGCAGAAGCGGCGGAACTGGGCGTCGTTGCCGACGGCGAGAATGAGGTGGCCGTCGGAAGTGGCGAAGGTCTGGTAGGGCACGATGTTGGGATGGGCGTTGCCGAGCCGCATGGGCGCCTGGCCCGAAACGAGGAAGTTCATGTTCTGGTTGGCCAGCATCGCCACCTGCGCATCGAGCAGGGCGAGGTCGATGCGCTGGCCCTGGCCGCTCTGCTCGCGAAAAGTCAGTGCCGCCAGCACGGCGACCGTGGCGTACATGCCGGTAAAGAGATCCGCCACGGCGACGCCGACCTTCTGCGGCCCGCCGCCGGGCGCGTCGTCGCGCTCGCCGGTGACGCTCATCAGGCCGCCCATGCCCTGCACGATGAAGTCGTAGCCGGGTCGTTCGGCGTAGGGGCCGTCCTGGCCGAAGCCGGTGATCGAGCAGTAGACGAGGCGCGGGTTGATGGCATGCAGGCTGTCCCAGTCGAGGCCGTATTTCGCCAGACCGCCGACCTTGAAGTTCTCCACCAGCACGTCGCAGTGCCGCGCCAGCTCGCGCACGATGCGGCTGCCTGCCGGATGCGCGATGTCGAGCGCGAGCGACTTCTTGCCGCGGTTGCAGGAGAGGAAGTAGGCCGACTCGCCGGTGTCGCGGCCCTCGGCGTCCCTCAGCCAGGGCGGACCCCAGGCGCGGGTGTCGTCGCCGCTGCCCGGCTTTTCCACCTTGATGACCTCGGCGCCGAGGTCGGCAAGATTTTGCGTGCACCAGGGTCCGGCCAGCACGCGGGAAAGGTCGAGCACGCGGATGTGGGAGAGGGCGGCGGTCATGGGGGTGATCCATCGTGGGGCGGCGTGTAATATACCGGAGTTCCCGACAACCGACCGGATAGCGCATGCTGCGACTGCTGATCGTTTTGCTTTCCTTCGCCACCTTCGCGCAGGCCGCCAGGCCGCCTGCCGAACCCGTCGAGATCGTGCTGCGCCATGCCCTCGCCGGCGAGTCCGCCGCACTGCTGGTGGATCTGGTCGACCGTTTCAACACGCAGAGCAAGAGCGAACGGGTGGCGCTGCAGCACCTCGGCATGGCAGCCGATCCGCGCGTGCTGCCGCACATGGCCCTGCTCGGGGACGACGAGCACCAGAAGTTCTTCAACGGCCATCCGCGCATGCTGCCGCTGTGGAAGGCGCTGTCGCTTACCAAGCTGCAGATCGACGCGAAGGCGTTCTTCCCTGTCGTCGCCGACGTGGTCGAGGACAACCGCAGCCGGCTGCAGGCCTTGCCGCTGGCGCTCTCGGTGCCGGTGCTGTATTACAACAAGGACACCTTTCGCAAGGCGAAACTGGATCCGGCCAGGCCGCCGCGCACCTGGTGGGAAGTGCAGGAGGCCGCCGGCAAGATCTTCGACGTCGACCGTCGCTGTCCCTTCACCTCCTCCAACATGGCCTGGGTGCATCTGGACAACAACGCCACCCAGCACAGCGAACCGATCGCCAACGAGACGCACGGCGCCAGGACGCCGGCCCTGGCGCTCAACAACATGGTTCAGGTCAAGCACGTGGCGCTGCTCGCCAGCTGGCACAAGAGCTTCTACTTCCGCTATTTCGGGCCCGGCCGCGAAGCCGACGAGAAATTCCTCGCCGGCGAATGCGGCATGCTCACCGGAGACTCCTCGCTCTATATGCAGCTCCTGCGCCGCAAGCCCTTCGATTTCGGCGTGGCCGCCCTGCCGCACCACGACGACGTGCGCGACGCCGCGCCGGGCCGGCTGCTGCCGGACGGTCCGCTGTTATGGATCCTCGCCGACAACAAGCGGCAAGAATACGCCGCCGCCGTGCGCTTCTTCCAGTTCCTGCTGCAGCCGGAAGTGCAGAAGGCCTGGGTCAAGGGCACCGGCTTCCTGCCGATGACGCCGGCGGCCGTCGCCGCGCTGGCCGCCGGCGGCGATCTGCCGCCGGACATCCTGCAGCGAACGGTCGAGCGGCTCTCCGACCGCAGGTTTGCCTCCGGCGCGAAGCCAAAGGCGGTGACCGGCATGGGCCGCGTGCGCGCCATCCTCTCCGAGGAGCTCGAGGCGGTGTGGGCCAACCTGAAGCCGGCCAAGGAGGCGCTCGACACGGCGGTGCGGCGCGGCAACGCCGTGCTGCAGCCGCCGCCGAAAGACGATACGGTGGTGCGGTGAGCTGGGCGCGTCCCCGCCTCATTGCCCACCGCTGCGGCGGCGCCCTGGCGCCGGAAAACACCCTCGCCGGCCTGCGCAAGGCGGCCGAACGCGGTTACCGTGCCGTCGAGTTCGACGTCATGCTCTCCGGCGACGGCACGCCGGTGCTCATGCACGACGAAACCCTCGAGCGCACCACCGACGGCCATGGCCGCGTTGCCGAGACCAGCGATGCCGAACTGGCGCGGCTGGATGCCGGCAGCTGGCACAGCGCGCAGTTCGCCGGCGAGCCGGTGCCGACCTTCGGCGACGCCGCCGAAATGTGCCTCGCGCTCGGCCTGTGGGCCAACATCGAAATCAAGCCCTCTCGCGGCGCCGATGCGGAGACGGCGCGCAAAGTGGCCTTGCGCGCCGCCGAGCTGTGGAACGGCAGCGGGCAGCCACCGTTGCTGTCCTCCTTTTCCATTGCAGCGCTGGAAGCGGCGCGCGAGGCCGCGCCGCAACTGTCGCGCGGCCTGCTGTGCGTCGCGCCGCCGGCCGACTGGCTGGCGACCTGCCGGCGCCTGGCGTGCGTTTCCCTGCATTGCAGCCGCAATCATTTCAGCCCGCGGCTGCTGGCCGAGGCGCAGGCGGCGGGCGTCCCGCTGCTGCTCTATACCGTCAACGACCCCGACGATGCCGGGGAACTCCTGCGCCTGGGCGTGTCTGCGCTGTTCACCGACCGGCTGGATCTGCTGTCCGCGCGGGCGGACTGACACGCTTTGTTACACAAGTTACACCTGCGCGTTAATCGCCAGCGGGGGCGTGGCCTTACTCTGCGCATGGGCATCCGACCCATATCGCCAAACATTCAAAGGAGAGAAACATGAAACTGAAAAGCATCCTGGCCGCCCTCTGCGCTACCGCCCTGTCCCTGCCTGCGCTGGCGCAGACGACATCGACGCCGCGCATCGACCAGCGCCAGGCCAACCAGCAGCAGCGCATCGACCAGGGCGTGCAGTCGGGCGCGCTGACGCAGCAGGAAGCCGCCAGGCTGCAGCACGGCCAGGAGCACGTGCAGAATCTTGAAAACAAGGCGACGGCCGATGGCAAGGTAACGGCGAAGGAACGCGCGCGCATCGAACATGCGCAGGACGTTCAAAGCAAGCGCGTCTACCGCCAGAAGCACGACCGCCAGCACGACCTGAACCACGACGGCAGGATGGATCGTCCCGCGCGCAGGAAATAATCGGCCGGGCAGGGCAGGAACGGCGCCGGCAGGCGCCGTTCCTCAATCGGCGAAAGTCAGTGCGCAGCGCACGGCGCGCTGCCACTCCGCCATGCGCGCCGCAGCCGCCGCCTGCGGCAGGGACGGCGCGAAGGTGCGCTCGTGCGCCCAGTGCGCGGCGATTTCCGAGCGGTTTTCCCAGATGCCGGCTGCCAGGCCGGCGAGGTAGGCGGCGCCCAGCGCCGTCGTCTCCTGGATGCGCGGCCGCACCACCGGCACGCCGAGCAGGTCGGCCTGGAACTGCATGAGCAGGTTGTTCGCCGTGGCGCCGCCATCGACGCGCAGCTCCGCCAGCGGCCGGCCGCAATCGGCCGCCATCGCCTGCACCAGCTCGGCCGACTGGAAGGCGATGGCCTCCAGCGTCGCCCGGGCGATGTGTGCGGCAGTGCTGCCGCGGGTGAGGCCGGCCAGCATGCCGCGCGCATGCGGATTCCAGTGCGGCGCGCCGAGCCCGGCGAAGGCCGGCACGAAGACCACGCCGCCCGCATCCGGCACGCTGGCGGCGAGCGCCTCGATGTCGGATGCCTGACGGATCAGGCCGAGGCCGTCGCGCAGCCACTGCACGGCGGCGCCGGCGATGAAGACGCTGCCTTCCAGCGCGTACTCGCGCGTCGCGCCGGTCTGCGCCGCGCAGGTGGCGAGCAGGCCGTTGTTCGAGGCGATCGCCCGATCGCCGGTATGCATGAGCAGGAAGCAGCCGGTGCCATAGGTGTTCTTCGCCATGCCTGCGCCGTGGCAGGCCTGGCCGAACAGGGCGGCCTGCTGGTCGCCGGCCATGCCGCCGATGGGGATCGGGCCGCCGAACAGGTCCGGCGCGGTCTCGCCGCACAGCGCGCTGGAGCGCATCACGCGCGGCAGCACTTCGCGCGGGATGCCGAACAGCGCCAGCAGTTCCTCGTCCCAGTCGCCGGCGTGGATGTCGAACAGCGAGGTGCGCGAGGCGTTCGTGGGGTCGGTGACGTGCAGCCGGCCACCGGAAAGGTTCCAGGCGAGCCAGCTGTCGATGGTGCCGAAAGCCAGTTCGCCGCGCCGTGCGCGATCGCGCGCCCCGGGCACGTGGTCGAGCAGCCAGGCCAGCTTGGTGGCCGAGAAATAGGGGTCGAGCACTAGGCCGGTTTTCTTTCTGACCAGCGCCTCGGCGCCTTCCGTCTTGAGCCTGGCGCAGGCCTCGGCAGTGCGCCGGTCCTGCCAGACGAGGGCGTTGTGCAGGGGGCGGCCGCTGGACCGCTCCCACAGCACAGCAGTTTCACGCTGGTTGGTGACGCCGATGGCGGCGATGTCCCGGGCCACCAGGCCAGCCTGCCGCAGGGCGGCCTGCGCCACGTCCAGCTGGTCCTGCCAGATCTCATGCGGGTCGTGCTCGACCCAGCCGGGCTGGGGAAACACCTGCCGCAGCTCCTTTTGTACAGAGGATCTGATCGTTCCGGCCGCATCGAAGACGATGGCGCGCGAGCTGGTGGTGCCCTGGTCGAGGGCGAGCAGGTGGCTGGCCGTCATGCGGTGTGCCCCGGGTTGGAGAAGTCGTTATAGTATGCTGGCCATGGATGAACGCACAGTAGCCGCAAAGAACTGCCCGGGCCGGCCATGAACATTGAAGGGCTGCTGCGCGCTGCGCTCGAGGCCTCCGACGAGGGCATTGTCGCCACCAATGCCGAGTGGCGCGTCGTGCTGTGGAACCGCGGCGCCGCGCGCATGTTTGGCTGGACGGCGGCCGAGGCGCTGGGTCGGCCGGTGTACGAATTGCACATGCGGGGCGTCGATCCTCAGGAGCTGGAGCGCTGCGGCACCGAGCTGCGCGACGGGAAAGGCGTCCGGCTCAGCGGGCTGCGCGTTCGCAAGGACGGCAGCACGCTGCATGTCGAGAGCCAGATTACGCCCATGATCGATGCCGCCGGCAGCTATGTCGGCGCCCTCGGCACGGTGCGGGATATTACGCCGCTGGTCGAATCGGAGCGCGCCCTGCGCCTTTCCGAGGAGAAGTTCGCCAAGGCCTTTCACTCAAGCCCCTACTTCACCATGATCAGCCGGTTGCGCGACGGGCGCATCGTCGAGGCCAACGAGGGTTTCGAGAAACTGCTCGGCATTCCAGTGGCCGAGGCGGTGGGCAGGATGACCGTGGCCGACCTGAACATGTGGGCGGATCCCAAGGACCGCGGGCGTTTCGTGGCACAACTCTCTGCGCAGGGCGGCGTGCGCGATTTTCCTTCTGTCTTTGTTTCGCGCGACGGCGAGCAAAGGGATGTCGAGATCACCGCCCAGACCATCGACCTCGCCGGAGAGCCGCACATCATCGGTACGGCGCGCGACGTGACCGATTTGAAGCGTTCGCAGGAAACGCTGCGCCAGTCCGAGGAGAAATTCGCCAAGGCCTTCCACGCCAGCCCGGACTGGATGGCCATCTCTCGCCAGGCGGACGGCCGGTTCATCGATGTCAACGAGGGTTTCGAGCGCCTGACCGGATACACCCGGGACGAGGCCGTCGGCCATACCTCGCTCGAACTGGGGGTCTGGACGGATGCGCAGAGCCGTGCGGCCTTCCTCTCCCGGCTGCGCGAGCGGGGCATGGTGACGGATTTTCACTACGACCTGCGGCGCAAGGACGGAGGGCTCAGGCAATGCCTGCTCTCCAGCGTGGCGATCGAGGTCGGCGGCGAGGCTTGCATGATTTCCATCGTCCGCGACGTCACCGAGCAGCGGCGCGCCGAGGCGGAGCGGGCCAAGTCGGAAGAGAAGTTTACCAAGGCCTTCCACGCCAACCCCGATGCCATCGTTATCGCGCGTCGGGGGGACGGCGTGGTACTCGAAGCCAATGCAGGTTTCGAGTGGCTGACCGGCTACAGCGCGGATGAGGCGGCCGGCCGCTCCACTGTCGAAGCGCTCGGAATCTGGGCCGACCCGCAGCGACGCCGGGAATATGTTGCCATATTGAAAGCGCAGGGCAGGGTGAGCGGCTTCGCGCACGACATCCGGCGCAAGGACGGCGAGCTTCGGCAATGCATGGCGTCCTCAGTCGCCATCGAGCTGGGCGGCGAGCCGTGCGTGATCACCATCGTCCGCGACGTCACCGAGCAGCG
>WYAY01000010.1 GCA_011526165.1 Sulfuritalea sp. | reverse complement strand
GCCGCGAGCAGGGCATCGCGCGCGAGCCGCGCGCGGCCGGGCTCCGGCGGCGATTCCTGCGGCAGGTAGTGCAGGGCGAGCAGCAGCAGGACGATGGTGACCACCTCCACGGCGAGCTGGGTCAGCGCCAGGTCGGGCGCCGAGAAGCGCTCGAAGGTGAGCGCCACGATCAGGCCGACGACGCTCATCAGCACGATGGCGGTGATCCGGCGCCGGTGCAGCACGGTCGCGCCGACGGCGGCGAGCACCAGCGCCGCCAGCGCCCACAGGCCGGCGGCGTCGGCCGGCAGCATGACGACGCGCTCGCCTTCGCCCGGCGCCGCCGAGTGCCAGGCCCAGCCGCCGAGCGCCAGGGCGAAGGCGACGAAGAGCATGGCGTAGCGCTGCAGCGAGCCGTTGTCCGCCCGGCCGACGGCGGCGCGGGCGAAGGCCACCAGCCGCTCGTAGAAGCGCTCGAAGGCGATGCGCGCGTGCAGCGAGGGCAGGCGCTCGTAGAGGGCGAACAGCGGCTGCCGCAGGGCATAGACCAGCACGCCGCCGGCCAGCGCCGCCAGGCTCATGACGAAGGGCATGTTGAAGCCGTGCCACAGCGCCAGCTGGAATTCCGGCAGCGGCCCCTGCAGCACCGCGCCCGCCGCCGCCCGGAGCAGCGGCGCCACGCTCCACTCCGGGAAGATGCCGACCAGCAGGCAGGCCACCACCAGCACCTCGATCGGCGCGCGCAGCCAGCGCGGCGGCTCGTGCGGCTGGCGCGGCAGGTCGATGGGCTCACCGTTGAAGAAGACGTCGTGGATGAAGCGCGCGGAGTAGGCCACCGCCAGCACGCCGGCAAGGGTGGCGAACAGCGGCAGCAGCCAGCCGACCTGCTCGAAGGCCGGGTGGCCGATGGTCTCGGCGAAGAACATCTCCTTGCTGAGGAAGCCGTTGGCCAGCGGCACGCCGGCCATGGCGCCGGCGGCGACGATGGCCAGGGTGGCGGTGATCGGCATGATGCGGAAGAGGCCGTTCACCTTGCGCATGTCGCGCGTGCCGCACTCGTGGTCGACGATGCCGGCGGCCATGAACAGGGAGGCCTTGAAGATGGCGTGGTTGATGATGTGGAAGACGCCGGCGACCACCGACAGCGGCGTGTCGAGGCCGAACAGCAGGGTGATCAGGCCGAGGTGGCTGGTCGTCGAATACGCCAGCAGGCCCTTCAGGTCGTGGCGGAACAGCGCCACCCAGGCCGAATACACCAGGGTCGTCGCGCCGATGCCGCCGACGATGTAGAACCACGCGTCGCTGCCCGACAGCGCCGGATGCAGCCGCGCCAGCAGGAAGACGCCGGCCTTCACCATCGTCGCCGAATGCAGGTAGGCCGACACCGGCGTCGGCGCCGCCATGGCATTGGGCAGCCAGAAATGGAAGGGGAACTGCGCTGACTTGGTGAAGGCGCCGGCGAGCACCAGCAGCAGCATCGGCAGGTAGAGGCCGTGGCCGCGGATCTTCTCGCCGCTCGCCAGCACGGTGGACAGCTCGAAGCTGCCGGCGATGTGGCCGAGCAGCAGCACGCCGGCGAGCAGCGCCAGGCCGCCGGCGCCGGTCACCGCCAGCGCCATGCGCGCGGCGATGCGCGAGTCGTGCAGCTCGCGCTTGTAGGCGATGAGCAGGAAGGAGGCCAGGCTGGTGATTTCCCAGAAGACGACCAGCAGCAGGAGGTTTTCCGACAGGGCGACGCCGAGCATGGCTGCCATGAACAGCGTCAGCAGGCTGAAGAAGCGGCCGAGGCGGTCGGCGACCGGCAGGTAGTAATGGGCGTAGAGCACCACCAGCAGGCCGATGCCGAGGATGAGCAGCGCGAAGAGCATGCCGAGGCCGTCCAGGCGCAGGGCAAGATCGAGGCCGTGCGCCGGCAGCCAGGCGAGGCGCGCGACGACCGTTTCGCCGGCGAACGCCGGCGGCAGCAGCGGCGCGAGCAGCGCCAGGCACAGCGCCATCGTGCCGGCGCAGGCCCAGGTCGCCGCGGCGCGGCCGAGGCGGGCGGCCGCCAGCGGCAGCGGCACGCCGGCGAAGGCGGCGGCGAGGGCAAGGAACAGGAGGCTCGAATCGGTCACCGGTAATGGCGGCTTCTTGTCGGGGCGATCCCATTCTCGCCGAGGCGGTGCGCAGGGGCAAGCCGCTCAGGAAAACCTGCGCCGGCCCTTCGGAAAAATCGAAGCGTGTCCCGGCTACCGCGCCGGGACGCTGCGGTAGAGGAGGCCGCGCCGCACCAGCCATTTCTCCGCCTCGACGGCGAAGAACACCACGGTCGACAGGACCAGGCAGATCGCCAGTTCGTCCCAGTCGAGCGGCTCGGTCTTGAAGATCGGATTGAGCGCCGGCACGTAGATCGTCGCCAGCTGCAGGCCGAGGGTGAACACCACCGTGGCCATCAGCAGCGGGTTCGACCAGAAGCCGAGGGCGAAGGTCGAGTCGCGCTCCGAGCGGATCGCCAGCGCGTGGCCGAGCTGCGACAGGCACAGCACGGTGAACACCATGGTCTGCCAGTGCGCGCCGCCGTGGTGGATCGACCAGGCCTGCAGCAGCAGGCACACCGCGCCCATGGTCAGGCCGACCCAGACCATGTGCTGCCACATGCCGTGGGCGAAGATGCTCTCGTCGGGCCGCCGCGGCGGCCGCTGCATGACGTTGCGCTCGGCGCGTTCCGCGGCGAGCGCCAGCCCGGGCAGACCGTCGGTGACGAGGTTGATCCACAGGATGTGGATCGGCAGCAGCGGGATCGGCAGGCCGAGGAAGGGGGCGAGGAAGATGGTCCAGATCTCGCCCGAGTTGCTGGTCATCGTGTACTTGATGAACT
>WYAY01000073.1 GCA_011526165.1 Sulfuritalea sp. | reverse complement strand
CCATGAGGTCTCCGACTTCACCCGCCGCCGGCTCAAGTCCATGCAGCGGCGACCCAAACTGATCTCTGCTTTCTGGAAACAAGCGGAGTTGCCGATATGATGTCATCTACTTACGTAACGCTCAATAATCGTTGAAGGTATGCTTCCATACTTCAATGCGACCTGAGTTTCCATACTGGCTTTCATTGGCGTTTGTAACAAGGCTGCCTTACCATAATCAAACGTATGCCCCGTAGAGAAACGAATCAGTCTCGTCCCCAAGTTGGTTCCAAGATCATAGGTCAGGTTACCTGCCGCTGCCCACTGCTTTGCCGTTTGCGAACCGCCGCTGGATTCAACGATCTGCTCGAAGACGGAATCCTCAAGATAGTCGCCGCTTCCTGTAACGGCCTTCCATAGATTAGCAGCATTTAACGTGAAGTCCGCTAAGTTTTTGCCAATATGGAACACTCCCCAGGCATTCACTGCCCAGCCAACCGGGGCAGCGGGGGTTGCGCTCAAACCGGTCCCAATTCCAAGCGCAGCCAAGCCCTGAACAATACCCGCACTCGAACCCAACATTCCAGCCCCTGATCTGGCGATCACATATTCACGGGGATGTTCGGCTGGGGTCGGAGAGAAATGATCACCGACTGTAAGGGATGGAGAATTAGGGAATGCATACTGGGCATTCGGTGCCGCTTGGTTTGCCGCTTCGGTCCGCATCCGGCTGATCCGAGACGAATAGGCAAACGATGGCAGGCCGGTTTCCGGATCGACCAGCAATCCACCTGATCTTGGCACCGGGTTGTCAGTGGCAACTTGCGCCGCCTCGATCCGCGCCTGCTCCCTTGCGGCCGCGAGCACATTCGACCTTGCCCACTCGCCTCGCGCCTGATCCGTCACCGAGGTGTTCGCATCGGGCAGCGTGAGCGGCGTGTCGGCGCGCATCCGGTCGAAGCGCACGCCGGGGTTGGCGCTCATGAGGCGCTGGGCATAGTCCTGTATCTCGGCATTGGTTGCCCCGGGCCCCAACTGCTCGCGCGCCACGCCCCAGAAGCCCTGGGCGGCGGCCGTGCCGGCCTGGATCTGAATCGGACCCACTCCGTTAATCGCATTCAAACGCGGCGCCGATTTCTCGTCGTCGACCAATCCGTAGTTCGGGCGAGTCCATGATAGGTATGGCGATTCGGATCTAAACTGCGGACCAAACACGTAACCTTCCGGCGCTTTGAAACCGATACCTCCCGTTGGCTTGAGTCGAATTCCGCCAGCGCCTGGATTCAATCCGCTGCCCAACCAAGCGTCTTTCTGGGCTTTTTCCAGCGCCGCGAGCTGCTCGGCCTTGACATCCGGGCCGGTGATGTACTGGCCCAACGCATCTCCCAGCGCATTGCCGAAGGCGTCCACGGCAATGCTCGCGAAGTTCATCTTGCCGCCGTACACCAGCTGCTTGGCAACGCCGCCTGCGAAGCCGCTGATCGCGCCGCGCAGGAGGTTTCCGCCAAGATCCTGACTAATGGCATATTTAGCGGCGATCGCGTCGGGGTTGCTCAAGGGATTCTGTTTCGCGAGATCCCAGTCGTCACCGTGCTGCGCTTGGCCAATCGCTTCACCTACGGCATGGCTGACACCGGCGCTAACGGCCGCGGCTGCCACACCCCGCCAGTCGAACTTCTCCTGCAGGCCTACCGCAACGCTGACCCCCTGGGTAATGGCGTTGCTGATGGCTGCGCGCGCGACAACCGTCGGCAGATCCGAACCGGCGAGCGGCGATCCTTCGGCCCCCAACTGGCCGCCGATGAAGCTGCTCAAGCCAGCCTTGGCCACTTCCTTCCAGGAGATGCCGTCCTGGATGCCCAGGACGTTGCCGACGACCTGCCCCGCAAAATTTCCGAGCATCGCCCCAAGCGGACCGGGGACGAGATACGAGACGACGATCTGTACGGCCAGCATGATGATGCGGCCGAATCCCCCGCAATCGCCGTCGTCATCGTCGGGCGGCGGCGGCTCGGGCAGAGTCGGCGTGAGGTCA
Organism: Sulfuritalea sp.; assembly: GCA_011526165.1. Classification (GTDB taxonomy): domain Bacteria; phylum Pseudomonadota; class Gammaproteobacteria; order Burkholderiales; family Rhodocyclaceae; genus Desulfobacillus. The sequence goes on along the minus strand of WYAY01000073.1, from coordinate 2,959 downwards.
CCGATGATCTTGCCCGGCTCGTAGGGCTTGAAGGTGTCGTAGGCGTTGCGAAGGTTGGTGACCTTGTTGGGGATGGTCAGGCTGCTGCCGACGGTCAGCTCGGCATCCGTCTGCAGGCCGTTGGCGTCGGCAATTAGGTACCAGAGCTGGGCGTCGCCATAGACGGCCAGGGCGATGCCGCGCAGGGTGTCGCCGGCCGAGACGATGTAGTTGCCCGGGGCGATGGCCGGGTATTGGTCGTTGACCGGGGTGTAGTTGTAGTCGAAGTCGGCGGCGGCGAGGGCGCCGCTCGAGCCGACCGGCTTGTCGTTGGCGTAGAAGTAGTGCTGCGTCTTGCCGTTCTCGGTCTTCTGCAGGATGCGGCCGACGGTGTCGACGACGAAGCTGCGGTTCTTGCTGGTGCGGAAGGTGTTGAGCAGGCGGTGGTTGAAAATTAATCGAGACTGGCCCCTTGCTTCGAGCGGTGGTTTTCAGCTAGCCGGCTTGCCATTTACCGGTAATCGGTATATATTTTCATCGTGATAGTCTCCTTCGCCGACAAGGACACGGCCGAACTGTTCGCAGGAAGGCGGGTGAAGCGCTTCGCCAACATCGCCACTGTCGCCGAGCGCAAGCTGCAGCAGCTCGACAGCGCGGTGACGCTGGAGGCACTACGCTCGCCGCCGGGCAACCGGCTGGAAGTGCTCTCGGGAAACCGCAAGGGCCAGCACAGCATCCGCATCAACGACCAGTTCCGCGTGTGCTTCGTCTGGGCCGAGGACGGCGTGAGGGACGTCGAGATCGTCGATTACCACTGAGGACAAGCCACCATGCGCACACCTGCTCCGAAGAACGGCATGCGGCCGGTACACCCCGGCGAGATCCTGCGCGAGGACTATCTGAAGCCGCTCGGCATGAGCGCCAACGCCCTGGCCAAGGCGCTGCGCGTGCCGGCCTCGCGCATCAACGACATCGTGCTGGAGCGCCGCGGCATCACCGTGGACACCGCCCTGCGCCTGGTGCGCTATTTTGGCGGCGACGTGCAGAGCTGGATGAACCTGCAGGTCGCCTACGAGATCAGGACGGCCGAGAAGACGCTGGCCAGAAAGGTCGAGAAGGAAGTCGCGCCGCTGGCCGCATGAAACGATTCAACTAGCCCCTCTCCCCGGCCCGCGCTCCGCGCCCCACGGCCGGCTTTGCACAGCCGGCCGGCTCTGGCGGCGCGAAGCATGCTTCGTGAAACCCCACCTTCGCCCCCGCAAGCGGGGCGAGGGAGAAATTGCTCCCGACCCAAAATTCAAAAAAAACGGACGCCCACGGCGCCCGAAAAACTGCCCGCCATGGGGACGAATCCATGGCGGGAAGTGCCACCTAGTCGGGAGCTGGGACTAGTAGTGGTAGGCGCTTTCGCCGTGCGAGGTGATGTCGAGGCCCTCGCGCTCTTCCTCTTCCGGCACGCGCAGGCCGATCACCAGATCGACGATCTTGAAGGCGATGAAGGAGACCACGGCCGACCAGACGATGGCGGTGCCGACGCCCCACAGCTGGCTGACGATCTGCGTGCCCATGTTGAACTCGCCGACCTTGTTGGCAACGTAGTCGTAGACCCCGGTGCCGCCCAAGTCCGGCGAGACGAAGACGCCGGTGAGGAGGGCGCCGACGATTCCGCCGACGCCATGCACGCCGAAGACGTCGAGTGCGTCGTCGGCGCCGAGCAGCTTCTTCAGGCCATTCACCCCCCACAGGCAGAGCACGCCGGCCACCAGGCCGATGACGATGGCGCCCATCGGGCCGACGAAGCCGCAGGCCGGCGTGATCGCCACCAGGCCCGCCACCGCGCCGGAAGCCGAGCCCAGCATCGAGGGCTTGCCCTTCAGCATCCACTCGGCGAGCGTCCAGGACAGCGTCGCCGCGCCGGTCGCCACCAGGGTGTTGAGGAAGGCCAGCGCCGCGGTGCCGGTCGCTTCCAGGTTGGAGCCGGCGTTGAAGCCAAACCAGCCCACCCACAGCAGCGAGGCGCCGATCATGGTCGTCGTCAGCGAATGCGGCGCCATCGACTCCTTGCCGTAGCCGACGCGCTTGCCGACCAGGTAGGCGCCGACCAGGCCGGCCACGCCGGCGTTGATGTGCACCACCGTGCCGCCGGCGAAGTCGAGCGCGCCCTTGGCCCACAGCCAGCCGGCCGCGGCGGTGACCTTCTCCAGCGAGGCGGCGTCGGTGATGGCGTCCGGGCCGTCCCAGTACCACACCATGTGCGCCATCGGCAGGTAGGCGAAGGTGAACCAGATCAGCGAGAACAGCAGCACCGCAGAGAACTTCATGCGCTCGGCAAAGGCGCCGACGATCAGCGCGCAGGTGATGGCGGCGAAGGTGGCCTGGAAGGCGACGAAGGTCAGCTCGGAGATCACCACGCCCTTGCTGAAGGTGGCGGCGACCGAGTCGACCGTGACGCCCTTGAGGAACAGCTTGTCGAGGCCGCCGTAGAAGGCACCGCCGCCGCCGAAGGCCAGCGTGTAGCCGTAGATCGCCCACAGCACGCTGATCAGCGAGAAGATGACGAAGACCTGCATCAGCACCGAGAGCATGTTCTTGGCGCGCACCAGGCCGCCGTAGAACATCGCCAGGCCGGGGATGGTCATCAGGATGACCAGCACGGTGGCCACCGTCATCCACGCCGTGTCGCCCTTGTTCGGCACGGGCGCGGCGGCGGGCGCCGCTTCGGCGGCGGCCGCGACGACAGCGGCCGGCGCGGACGCCTCCGCTGCCGGCGCCGCCTTCTCCTCGGCAAACACCGGTGCGGCGCCGGCGAGGCCGACGGCCAGCATCAGGATCGCAAAAAATTTCTTCATGACATTCTCCCTTAGAGCGCGTCCGCGCCGGTCTCGCCGGTGCGGATGCGGATGGCTTGTTCGAGGTCGAAGACGAAGATCTTGCCGTCGCCGATCTTGCCGGTGCTGGCGGACTTCTCGATGGCCTCGAT
>WYAY01000072.1 GCA_011526165.1 Sulfuritalea sp. | reverse complement strand
TGGTCATGCCCGAGGAGGAGCGCAAGAACACCGCCTACCACGAGTCGGGCCACGTGCTGGTCGCCAAGCTGCTGCCGAAGACCGATCCGGTGCACAAGGTCACCATCATCCCGCGCGGCCGCGCGCTGGGCGTGACCATGCAGCTGCCGGAGCAGGACCGCTACAGCCAGGACCGCGACCGGCTGCTGAATACCATAGCCGTGCTCTTCGGCGGCCGCATCGCCGAAGAGATCTTCATGAACCAGATGACCACCGGCGCCTCGAACGACTTCGAGCGCGCCACCGACATCGCCCGCCGCATGGTGACGCAGTGGGGCATGTCGGACGCCCTCGGCACGATGGTGTATGGCGAGAACGAAGGCGAGGTCTTCCTCGGCCGCTCGATCACCACGCACAAGAACGTTTCCGAGGCGACCATGCAGCAGGTCGACGCCGAGATCCGCCGCATCATCGACCAGCAGTACGGCCTGGCGCGGCGCCTGATCGAGGAGAACCGCGACAAGGTCGAGGCCATGACCCAGGCCCTGCTCGAGTGGGAGACGCTCGACGCCGACCAGATCAACGACATCATGGCCGGCAAGCCGCCGCGCGAGCCGAAGCGCACCACGCCGCCGGCCGGCACGCCGGCCGACAACTCGCCGGGCGCGGCGCCCAACGCAGCCGCGCCGGCATAAGCCGGGCTTGAACGCCAACATATGGCCGGATCGGGCGACCGATCCGGCCTTGTTTCATGCCCCCTGAACTGCATTGCGGCCAGTACCGCCTGCCCCTCGAGCGTCCGCTCGTCATGGGCATCGTCAACGTCACGCCGGACTCCTTCTCCGACGGCGGCCGCTTTTTCGATCCGGCGCAGGCCGTCGCGCATGCGCGGCAATTGGTCGGGGAGGGCGCCGATCTGCTTGACGTCGGCGGCGAGTCCTCGCGGCCGGGTGCGCAGCCCGTTTCCGCCGACGAGGAACTGCGCCGCGTCCTGCCGGTGATCGAGGCGCTGGCCGGGCTGGGCGTGCCGCTGTGCATCGATACCGTGAAGCCGGAGGTGATGCGCCGTGCCGTCGCCGCCGGCGCCTCGCTCATCAACGACATCGCCGCCCTGCAGGCGCCGGGGGCGCTGGAAGCCGCCGCCGAATCGGGCGCCGCCGTCTGCCTGATGCACATGCAGGGGGAGCCGCGCACCATGCAGGGCGACCCGCGCTACGGCGATGTCGTGGCGGAGGTGCGAGATTTCCTCGCCCGGCGGGTGGCGGCGGCGCAAGCGGCAGGCATCGCGCACGAGCGCATCGTCGTCGATCCCGGCTTCGGCTTCGGCAAGCGGCTCGAGCACAATCTGGCCCTGCTGCGCCACCTCGACCGCCTGGCCGGGCTGGGCGCCGGCGTGCTGGCCGGCTTGTCCCGCAAGTCGATGCTCGGCGAAATGACCGGCAGAAAAGTCAGTCAGCGCGAGACGGCGAGTGTGGCCGCGGCGCTCCTTGCCGCGCAAAATGGGGCTAGAATCCTGCGCGTTCACGATGTGGCAGCGACGAAGGACGCCCTGGCCGTATGGTCGGCGGTCGACAATCGGGTGTAAGCATGGGACGAAAATATTTCGGCACGGACGGCGTGCGCGGCACGGTGGGCGGGGCGCCCATCACGCCGGACTTCGTCATGCGCCTGGGCTATGCCGCCGGCACCACGCTGGTGGCGCGCGAGCATCTGCGGGGCCATGCAAACGAGGGCGAACATCCGGCCGTGCTGATCGGCAAGGACACCCGCATCTCCGGCTATATGCTGGAAGCGGCGCTGGAGGCCGGCTTCGCTGCGGCGGGCGTGGACGTCATGCTGACCGGGCCGCTGCCGACGCCGGCCATCGCCTATCTCACCCGTGCCCTGCGGCTGCAGGCCGGCGTGGTCATCTCCGCCTCGCACAATCCCTATCCGGACAACGGCATCAAGTTCTTTTCCGCCGCCGGCACCAAGCTGCCCGACGCGGTGGAGGCGGAGATCGAATCACGGCTGGAGCAGCCGATGGGGTGCGCCGCGCCGGCACGGCTCGGCAAGGCCCGCCGCGTTGACGATGCCGCCGGCCGCTACATCGAATTCTGCAAGAGCACATTCCCGGCCGAACTCGACCTGCGCGGCCTGAGGATCGTGGTCGACTGTGCGAACGGTGCGGCCTACCACATCGCCCCCAAGGTCTTCCACGAACTGGGCGCCGAAGTGCATGCCATCGGCGCCGAGCCGAACGGGCTGAACATCAACGACAAGGTGGGCGCCACTTCGCCGCAGGCGCTGCAGCAGGCGGTGGTGGCGCAGGGTGCCGACCTCGGCATCGCGCTGGACGGCGACGGCGATCGCGTCATGATGGCGGACGCCAGCGGCCGGCTCTACGACGGCGACCAGTTGCTCTACGTCATCGCCCGCAGCCGTCTGGAGAGCGGCGGCCTGGCCGGCGTGGTGGGCACCCTCATGACCAACCTGGGCATGGAGCATGCGCTGGCGCAGCTGGGCGTGCCCGTCGTGCGCGCCAAGGTCGGCGACCGCTACGTGCTGGAGACGCTGATCGAGCGCGGCTGGAAGCTGGGGGGCGAGAACTCCGGCCATATCATCTGTCTCGACCGCCATACCACGGGCGACGGCATCGTTTCGGCGCTCCAGGTGCTGGCGGCGTTGCGGCTGCAGCAGATTACCCTCGAGCAGGCCTGCGCCGAACTGACCCTCTATCCGCAGACCCTGGTGAACGTCAGGCTGCCGAGCGGCTTCGACTGGCAGAAGCGCCCGGAAATCGAGTCGGCGCGCCTCGCCGCGGAACAGGAACTGGGCGGCAGCGGCCGTGTACTGCTGCGCGCTTCCGGCACCGAGCCGCTGCTGCGCGTGATGGTCGAGGGCCGCGAGGCGCAGCAGGTGGCGAAGCTGGCGCGGGGTATCGCCGAGGCCGTGCAGCGCGCCGCGGCGTGATCGGGCTGCTGCAGCGCGTCACCTCGGCGCGGGTCGATATCGGCGGCGAAACCGTCGGTGCCATCGGCCGCGGCCTGCTGGTGCTAGTCTGCGCCGAGGTGGGCGACGACGAGGCTGCCGCCCTGCGCTTGCTCGAGCGCCTGCTCAACTACCGGGTCTTCCCCGATGCGCTGGGCAAGATGAACCTCAGTCTGCGCGCCATCGGCGGCGGCCTCCTGCTGGTGCCGCAATTCACCCTCGCCGTCGATACCGACAGCGGCAACCGGCCCAGTTTCACGCCCGCCGCGCCGCCGGAGGCCGGCCGCAGGCTCTTCGACTACATCCTGTCACGCGCATCGGAAATCCATCCCGCGACGGCGAGCGGGCGCTTCGGTGCCGACATGCAGGTCAGCCTGACCAACGATGGCCCGGTCACCTTCTGGCTGCGCGTGGCTCCGGCGGCAAGCTGAGCGGCATTTGATTTGACCGGAAAGTGCCCAGAAGCTAAAATCTCAGGCTTTTGACGAACCGGGAACAGCAGAGGACATGCGGCGCAAGCTGGTGGCGGGCAACTGGAAGATGCATGGCGGGCTGGCCCGCAATCGCGATCTTCTGCAAAGCCTCGTGCAGGAAATCGGCAAGGGCGGCGGCTCCGACTGCGCTGTCTGCGTGCCGTTTCCCTACCTGGCCCAGACTCAGGAACTATTGAAGGGCACTGCCATCGCTTGGGGCGGGCAGACCCTCTCGGAGCATGCCCAGGGCGCCTATACCGGCGAAATCAGCGCGGCCATGCTGGCCGATTTCGGCTGCCGCTACGTCATCGTCGGTCATTCGGAACGGCGCAGCCTGTATGGCGAGACCAACGAAGCCGTGGCGGCGAAATTCGTCGCGGCGGTGCAGGGCGGACTGCAGCCGATCCTCTGCCTTGGCGAGACCCTCGAACAGCGCGAAGGCAATGTCACCGAGCAGGTCATCGCCGCCCAGCTCGATGTCGTGCTGCAGGCGGCCGGCAGCAGCGGTTTTGTCAATGCCGTCATTGCCTATGAACCGGTGTGGGCCATCGGCACCGGCCGCACGGCCACCCCGCAGCAGGCGCAGGAGGTGCATGCCTTCATTCGGCAGCGGCTGGCCGGCAGCGATGCCGTCCTGGCGCAGCGGTTGCAGATTCTCTACGGCGGCAGCGTCAAGCCGCAAAATGCCGCCGAACTGTTCGGCATGGCCGACATCGACGGCGGCCTGATCGGCGGCGCTTCCCTGGTGGCGCAGGATTTCCTGGCGATCTGCCGGGCGGCGGGCTAACTTAGGACGGACTGGCAATGGACAGTATGCTTTTTCCCCTGATCCTCACGCTGCACATCCTGGTGGGGGCGGCCGTGATCGGGCTGGTTCTGCTGCAGCACGGCAAGGGAGCCGACATGGGCGCGGCTTTCGGCAGCGGCTCTTCGGGCAGCCTCTTCGGCGCCTCGGGCTCGGCCAACTTCCTGAGCCGCACGACAGCGGTCCTGGCCACGGTTTTTTTCCTGACCAGCCTTGGCTTGAGCTACATGGCGACGAACCGCAGCCAGGCACCGGCGGCCAGCGTCATGGACCAGGTGAAGTCCCAGCCTGCCGCGCCGACTGAGCCGGCGCCGGCACAACCGGCCGCGGCCGATTCGAAGGCGAAGGAAATTCCGAAGTAAGGAATGTTGCGACGCAAAAACAGGTATAATTTTGTTTTGCGTCGTCATAAGGAAACAAGTGGAACTGCCGGCAGGAACGGCAGAACCGCAGATCGCATGCCGACGTGGTGAAATTGGTAGACACGCTATCTTGAGGGGGTAGTGGCGAAAGCCGTGTGAGTTCGAGTCTCACCGTCGGCACCAGAAACCTCCGGGTCCGCTCTGGCAAGGGCCCGATGTGCAGCAGGAACAAGAAGGGCCCGGTGGCATGGTTGGAAGGTCGGGCCGCGCAGACTATGTTGGAAAACTACTTTCCTGTCCTCGTCTTCATACTCGTTGGCCTGGCCTTCGGATGCGTGCCCATCCTGCTGGGCTGGCTGATCGCCCCCAACCGGCCCGACAGCGAAAAGCTCTCCCCGTTCGAATGCGGCTTCGAGGCCTTCGAGGACGCGCGCATGAAGTTCGACGTGCGCTTCTACCTGATTGCCATCATCTTCATCCTGTTCGATCTGGAAATCGCCTTCCTCTTCCCCTGGGCGGTGATCTTCAAGGACATCGTGTCGTCGGAAGCCATGCGGCTGTTCGGCTTCATCGAGATGATGATCTTCATTGGCATCCTGGCTATCGGCTATGTCTACGCCTGGGCCAAGGGCGCGCTCGATTGGGAATGAGCCTGAAATGAGCATCGAAGGCGTGCTGGAAAAGGGCTTCGTCACCACCACTCTCGACACCGTCATCAACTGGACGCGCACCGGCTCGATGTGGCCGATGACCTTCGGCCTTGCCTGTTGCGCCGTCGAGATGATCCATGCCGGCTGCTCGCGCTACGACCTTGACCGCTTCGGCATCGTCTTCCGGCCCAGCCCGCGCCAGTCCGACGTGATGATCGTCGCCGGCACGCTGACCAACAAGATGGCGCCGGCCCTGCGCAAGGTGTACGACCAGATGCCCGAGCCGCGCTGGGTGGTGTCGATGGGCTCCTGCGCCAATGGCGGCGGCTACTACCATTATTCCTACTCGGTGGTGCGCGGCTGCGACCGCATCGTGCCGGTGGACATCTACGTGCCGGGCTGCCCGCCGACGGCGGAAGCCCTGCTCTACGGGCTGATCCAGTTGCAGAACAAGATCAGGCGCACCAGCACCATCGCGCGCTGAGAAAACGACGGAAACGAAATGAGCACCCGGCTCGAAACGCTTTGCCATAACCTGCAGAACGTCCTCGGCGACCATGTCGTATCGCTCAAGACGGCGCTCGGCGAAGTTACCCTCGAGGTTGCCGCCGGGCATTATCTCGAGGTCGCCCGCACCCTGCGCGACCACCCGGACCTGCGCTTCGAGCAACTGATCGACCTGACCGGTGTCGATTACTCCGCCTGGGGCGACGGCGCCTGGGCGGGCCGGCGATTCGCCGTCGCCTGCCACCTGACTTCGGTTTCCAGGAACTGGCGCCTGCGCCTGCGCGTTTTCGCGCCGGACGACGGCTTTCCGGTGTTGGCCTCCCTGGTCGAAGTCTGGAACAGCGCCAACTGGTACGAGCGCGAGGCCTTCGACCTTTTCGGCATTCTCTTCGAGGGCCACCCCGACCTGCGCCGCATCCTCACCGACTACGGTTTCGTCGGCCACCCCTTCCGCAAGGACTTCCCGATCTCCGGACACGTCGAGATGCGCTACGACCCGGAACAGAGGCGGGTGGTCTACCAGCCGGTGACCATCGAGCCGCGCGAGAACACGCCGCGCATCGTCCGCGAAGACAGCTATGGGGACGTCGGCCATGGCTGAAATTCGCAATTACACGATCAATTTTGGCCCGCAGCACCCGGCGGCGCACGGCGTGCTGCGCCTGGTGCTGGAACTCGACGGCGAGGTGATCGTGCGCGCCGACCCGCACATCGGCCTGCTGCACCGCGGAACCGAGAAGCTGGCCGAGACCAAGACCTGGCTGCAGACGGTGCCCTATCTCGACCGTCTCGACTACGTCTCGATGATGTGCAACGAACACGCCTACTGCCTGGCGGTGGAGAAGCTGCTCGGCGTTGAGGCGCCGCTCCGCGCCCAATACATCCGCGTCATGATGGACGAGGTGACGCGCATCCTGAATCACCTGCTCAACATCGGCACCCACGCCCTCGACATCGGCGCCATGACCATGGTGCTGTACACCTTCCGCGAGCGGGAGGATTTGATGGATGTGTACGAGGCCGTTTCCGGTGCGCGCCTGCATGCGGCCTACTATCGCCCGGGCGGCGTCTATCGCGACCTGCCCGAGCGCATGCCGCAGTACGAGGTGAACAAGTTCAAGAATGCCGAGACCGTGCGGCGCCTGAACGAGGCCCGCCGGGGCTCGCTGCTCGACTTCCTCGAGGACTTCACCAGCCGTTTCCCGGCCTGCGTCGACGAGTACGAAACCCTGCTCACCGACAACCGCATCTGGAAGCAGCGCACCGTCGGCGTCGGCGTGGTGTCGCCCGAGCGGGCGCTCGCCCTCGGTTTCACCGGGCCGATGCTGCGCGGCTCCGGTGTCGAGTGGGACCTGCGCAAGAAGCAGCCCTACGAGGTCTACGACCGCATGGCGTTCGACGTGCCGGTCGGCGTGAACGGCGACTGCTACGACCGTTATCTGGTGCGCATCGAGGAGATGCGCCAGGCCAACCGCATCGTCAGGCAGTGCATCGACTGGCTGCGCCAGAACCCCGGCCCGGTGATCACCGACAACAACAAGGTGGCGCCGCCGCCGCGCGAGAAGATGAAGGCCGGCATGGAAGAGCTGATCCACCACTTCAAGCTGTTCACCGAGGGCATGCACGTGCCGCCGGGCGAGGCCTATGCCGCCATCGAGCACCCGAAGGGCGAGTTCGGCGTGTACGCCATCTCCGACGGCGCCAACAAGCCCTACCGCATCAAGCTGCGCTCGCCCGGCTTCCCGCATCTTGCCGCCACCGACGAGATGGCGCAGGGCCACATGATCGCCGATGCCACGGCCATCATCGGCACCATCGACCTGGTGCTGGGCGACACGGACAGATAATCATGCTCAGTCAGGATGCTCTGAAACAAATCGACCGCGAGATCGCCAAATACCCGGCGGACCAGAAGCAGTCCGCCGCGATGGCGGCGCTGGCCATCGCCCAGATGGAGCAGGGCTGGCTGTCCACCGAGACCATCGAGGCCGTTGCCGGCTACCTCGGCATGGCGCCGGTGGCGGTGTACGAAGTGGCGAGCTTCTACAACATGTACGACCTCGCCCCGGTCGGCAAGTACAAGATCACGGTGTGCACCAACCTGCCGTGCGCGCTCTCCGGCGGTGTGCATGCCGCCGACTACCTCAAGCAGAGGCTCGGCATCGGCTTCAACGAAACCACCGCCGACGGCAGGTTCACCCTCAAGGAAGGCGAGTGCATGGGCGCCTGCGGCGATGCGCCGGTGATGCTGGTGAACAACGTGCGCATGTGCAGCTTCATGCAGCCGGAGCAGATCGACCGGCTGCTCGGGGAGTGCGAGTAATGGGGGCCCTCGGCTTCATCCTGAATGCGGAAGAGGGCGAGCGCGGCTGGCGCCTCGCCGAGTACATCAAGCGCGGCGGCTACAGCGCGCTGAAGAAGATCGTCAACGAGAAGATCCCCGCCGACCAGATCGTCGGAGAGCTGAAGAAATCCTCGCTGCGCGGCCGCGGCGGCGCCGGCTTCCCGACCGGCCTGAAGTGGAGCTTCATGCCGCGCCAGTTCCCCGGCGCCAAGTACGTCGTCTGCAATTCCGACGAGGGCGAGCCGGGAACCTTCAAGGACCGCGACATCCTGAGGTGGAACCCGCACATGGTGATCGAGGGCATGATCATCGCCGGCTACGCCATGGGCTGCGCGCGCGGCTACAACTACATTCACGGCGAGATCTGGGAGATCTACAAGCGTTTCGAGGAAGCTCTCGATGAGGCGCGCGCTGCCAGGCTGCTCGGCAACAACATCCTCGGTTCCGATTTCAGCTTCGAACTGCAGGCCCATCACGGCTACGGCGCCTACATTTGCGGCGAGGAAACCGCGCTGCTCGAGTCGATCGAGGGCAAGAAGGGCCAGCCGCGCTTCAAGCCGCCGTTCCCGGCCAGCTTCGGCCTCTACGGCAAGCCGACCACCATCAACAATACCGAGACCTTCGCCTCGGTGCCGTACATCATCAACGAGGGCGGCGACAAGTTCCTCGAGTTGGGCAAGCCGAACAACGGCGGCACCAAGCTGTTCTCCGTCTCGGGCCACGTCAATCGTCCCGGCAACTTCGAGGTGCCGATGGGCACGCCGTTCAAGGACCTGCTCGCGATGGCGGGCGGCATGCGCAACGGCCGCAAGTTGAAGGCGGTGATCCCCGGCGGCTCCTCTGCGCCGGTGCTGCCGGCTGACGTCATCATGGAATGCACGCTCGACTACGACTCGATCGCCAAGGCCGGCTCGATGCTCGGCTCGGGTGCAGTCATCGTCATGGACGAGACCACCTGCATGGTGAAGGCGCTCGAGCGGTTGTCCTACTTCTACTTCGAGGAGTCCTGCGGCCAGTGCACCCCCTGCCGCGAGGGCACCGGCTGGCTCTACCGCGTCGTGCACCGCATCGAGCACGGGGAAGGGCGGCCGGAGGACCTCGACCTGCTCAACAGCGTCACCGACAACATCATGGGCCGCACCATCTGCGCCCTCGGCGACGCGGCCTCCATGCCGGTGAAGAGCTTCATCAAGCACTTCGGCGCGGAGTTCGAGTACCACATCCAGAACAGGAAATGCCTGGTGCCCGAGGACGTGCAGCGCGCGGGCAGCGGCTTCTTCAAGGCGGCATAGCGAAAATGCTGGAAATCGAGATCGACGGCAAAAAAACCGAGGTGGCCGACGGCAGCACCGTGATGGATGCCGCCCACCAGCTCGGCATCTTCGTTCCGCACTTCTGCTACCACAAGAAGCTGTCCATCGCCGCCAACTGCCGCATGTGCCTAGTGCAGGTGGAGAAGGCGCCGAAGCCGCTGCCGGCCTGCGCCACCCCCGTCACCAACGGCATGAAGGTGTTCACGCACTCCGAGGCCGCCGTCAAGGCGCAGAAGGGCGTGATGGAGTTCCTCCTCATCAACCACCCGCTCGATTGCCCGATCTGCGACCAGGGCGGCGAATGCCAGCTGCAGGATCTGTCGGTCGGCTATGGCCAGAGCGCCTCGCGCTACCAGGAAGAGAAGCGCGTGGTGGTGAACAAGAACCTCGGCCCGCTCATCTCGACCGACATGACGCGCTGCATCCACTGCACGCGCTGCGTGCGCTTCACGCAGGAGATCGCCGGCTGGATGGAACTCGGCCAGGCCTTCCGCGGCGAGCACGCCGAGATCATGCCCTTCATCGAGAAGACGGTGGACTCCGAGCTGTCCGGCAACGTCATCGACCTCTGCCCGGTCGGCGCGCTGACCTCGAAGCCCTTCCGCTTCGCCGCCCGCACCTGGGAGCTGTCGCGCCGCAAGTCGGTCAGCCCGCACGACGGCCTCGGCGCCAACCTGATCGTCCAGGTCAAGCACGACAAGGTGCTGCGCGTCCTGCCGCTGGAGAACGAGGACGTTAACGAGTGCTGGCTGTCGGACAAGGACCGCTTTTCCTACGAGGCGCTGAACTCCGACGAACGCCTGACCAGGCCGATGCTCAAGCAATGCGGCGAATGGCGCGAGGTCGACTGGCAGACGGCGCTGGAATTCATCGGCACCGATTTGAAGCGCGTGGTGCGCGAGCACGGTGCCGCCTCGGTCGGCGCCCTGGCCTCGCCGCATGCCACGCTCGAGGAGCTTTACCTGCTGCAGAAATTCGTGCGCAGCTCGGGCAGCGAGAACATCGATTGCCGTCTCCGCCAGACTGACTTTTCCCTCGATGGCAAGAAGGTCGTGCCGTGGCTCGGCCTGCCCATTGCCGAGATTCCGGCGCTGGATCGCGTGCTGGTGGTCGGCAGTTTCCTGCGCAAGGACCATCCGCTGCTGGCGCAGCGCCTGCGCCAGGCGGCGAAGAAAGCCACGCGCGTCAGCCTGCTGCATGTCGCCGACGACGATCAACTGATCACTCTCCAGGGCAAGTCCATCGTCGCGCCCTCCGCGCTGGCGGCGGAACTCGCCGGCATCGTCAAGGCCGTGGCCGAGGCCAAGGGCGCGGCCGTTGACGCCGCGCTGGCAGGCGTGCAGCCTTCCGCGGCGGCGAAGGCCATCGCCGAGAGCCTGGCCTCGGGCGAGAAGGGCGCGATCCTGCTGGGCAACTTCGCCCAGCAGCATGCCCAGGCGGCGACCCTGCATGCGCTGGCGCAGAAGCTGGCCGAACTGACTGGCGCGCGCTTCGGTTATCTCGGCGAGGCGGCCAACTCGGTCGGCGGCTACATCGCCCATGCCGTGCCGGGTGCGCAGGGCCTCAACGCCGCGCGCATGCTGGCCGAACCGCGCAAGGCCTATTTCGTCCTGCACGCCGAACCCGAACTCGACTGCGCCAACCCGCAGCAGGCGCTGGCCGCGCTGAAGGGCGCCGACCTCGTCGTGGCGATGACGCCGTTCAAGACCCGCGCCCTCGACTACGCCCACGTCATCCTGCCGGTCGCGCCTTTCACCGAGACCTCCGGCACCTTCATCAATACCGAGGGCCGCGTGCAGAGCTTCAACGCCGTGGTCAAGCCGCTGGGCGAGACGCGCCCGGCGTGGAAGGTGCTGCGCGTGCTGGGCAACCTGCTGGGGCTGCCGGGCTTCGAGCAGGACAGCGCCGAGGCGGTGCGCGCCGAGGTGCTGGGCGGCAAGCCGGCCTCGGTGGCCGAGCGCCTGAACAACCAGGCCGTCGGCATCGCCATCAACCTTGAATCGGCTGCGCCTGCCCTGCAACGCATTGCAGACGTGCCGATCCATTTCGCTGACCCGCTGGCGCGCCGCGCACCGTCCCTGCAGCAGACGCGCGATGCGATGCCGCCCGCCGCGCGCATGAATGCCGCCACGCTGGCGAAGCTCGGCCTCGCCGCTGGCGCACAGGTAAAAGTCAGTCTCGGCGGGACGGCGATCCTCGCCGTGCAACTCGATGACGGCGTGCCCGACGGTTGCGTGCGCGTCGCCGCCGGACACGAACTGACCGCCGGCCTCGGTCCGATGCATGGCGAAATCCAAGTGGAGCACGCGTGATGGAACAGCTCGTCCTCCAGTTCTTCCAGTGGTTCTGGAACCTGTTCGGCGCCTGGGATGCGGTGTGGGCCGCGGTCCAGCCGGTGTGGCCGCTGATCTGGGTGCTGATCAAGATCGTCGTCATCGTCGCCCCGCTGATGCTCTGCGTGGCCTACCTGACCTTTGCCGAGCGCAAGGTGATCGGCTACATGCAGGTGCGCCTCGGCCCCAACCGCGTCGGCCCGCTCGGCCTGCTGCAGCCCATCGCCGACGGCATGAAGCTGTTCTTCAAGGAAGTCATCGTCCCTTCCGGCGCCAACAAGGCGTTGTTCTTCATCGCTCCGGTGCTGGCCATCGCCCCGGCGCTGGCGGCTTGGGCGGTGGTGCCCTTCTTCGACGGCGGCGCGCTGGCCAACATCGATGCCGGCCTGTTCTACGTCCTGGGCATGACCTCGATGGGCATCTACGGGGTCATCATCGCCGGCTGGGCCTCCAACTCGAAATATCCCTTCCTCGGCGCCATGCGCGCCTCGGCGCAGATGGTGTCCTACGAGATCGCCATGGGCATGGCGCTGGTGACGGTGCTGATGATCTCCAACAGCCTGAACTTCACCGACATCGTGCGCGCCCAGGGCCGCGGCTGGTTCGCCGAGCAGGGCGCCGGCTTCCTCTCCTGGAACTGGCTCCCGCTGCTGCCGATGTTCGTCGTGTATTTCGTTTCCGGCGTGGCCGAGACCAACCGCGCGCCCTTCGATGTCGTCGAGGGCGAATCCGAGATCGTCGCCGGCCACATGGTCGAGTATTCCGGCATGGCCTTCGCCATGTTCTTCCTCGCCGAGTACGCCAACATGATCCTGGTGGCGACGCTCACCTCGATCCTGTTCCTCGGCGGCTGGCTGTCGCCGGTCGGCTTCCTGCCCGACGGCTTCCACTGGCTGGCCATCAAGATCGCCTTCTTCCTGCTGATCTACCTGTGGATCCGCGCCACCTTCCCGCGCTATCGCTACGACCAGATCATGCGCCTGGGCTGGAAGGTGTTCGTGCCGCTGACCCTGGTATGGATCGCCGTCGTCGGCATCTGGATGGTGTCGCCGCTGAATATTTTCAAATGAGGAGCCGAGATATGGGTGCCAAGGACTTCCTCAACAGCCTGCTTCTGAAGGAGCTCTTCAAGGGCATGTCGGTGACCGGGCGCTACCTGTTCGCGCCGAAGATCACCGTCCAGTATCCGGAGGAGAAGACGCCGCAGAGCGGCCGCTTCCGCGGCCTGCACGCCCTGCGCCGCTACCCGAACGGGGAGGAGCGCTGCATCGCCTGCAAACTGTGCGAGGCGGTGTGCCCGGCGATGGCCATCACCATCGAATCGGCCGAGCGCGAGGATGGCTCGCGCCGCACCACGCGCTACGACATCGACCTGACCAAATGCATCTTCTGCGGCTTCTGCGAGGAGGCCTGCCCGGTGGACGCCATCGTCGAGACGCGCGTGCTCGAGTACCACGGCGAGAAGCGCGGCGACCTGTATTACACCAAGCAGATGCTGCTGGCGGTTGGCGACAAATACGAGGCGCAGATCGCTGCCGACCGCGAGCAGGACGCCAGGTTCCGGTGACGCCCATGGACTTCAAGACCGCGCTCTTCTACATCTTCTCGACGATTCTGGTGCTCGCCGCGCTGCGCGTCGTCACCGCGCGCAATCCGGTGCATGCCGTGCTGTTCCTCGTGCTCGCTTTCTTCAACGCCAGCGGCCTCTGGCTGCTGCTGCAGGCCGAGTTCCTCGCCATCGCCCTGATCGTCGTCTATGTCGGCGCGGTGATGGTGCTGTTCCTCTTCGTCGTCATGATGCTCGACATCAATCTGGAGCGGCTGCGCCGCGGCTTCTGGAACAACCTCTGGCTGGGCGGGCCGATCGCCGTGCTGATGGTGGTCGAAATGGTGGCGGTTCTCTCCGCGCGCAGCTTCGGCCTCGAGGCGATGCCGGCGCCCGCCCCGACGGCGGCCGGCGTCTCCAACACCAAGGCGCTGGGCGTGGCCATCTACACCGATTACGTCTATCCCTTCGAACTGGCCTCGGTGATCCTGCTGGTGGCCCTGATCGCCGCCGTCGTGCTCAACCTGCGCGAGCGCCGCGACCACAAGTCGCTCGATCCGGCGCGGCAGATCGCCGTCAAGCGCAACGACCGCGTGCGCATCGTCTCGATGCCGGTGGAGAAGGAGTGACCCCATGCCCGGCCTGAACCATTATCTGATCCTCGGCGCCATCATCTTCTCGATCGGTGTGGTCGGCGTGTTCCTCAACCGCAAAAACCTCATCGTTCTGCTGATGGCCATCGAACTGATGCTGCTTGCCGTCAACATGAACTTCGTGGCCTTTTCGCATTTCCTCGGCGACATGGGCGGGCAGGTGTTCGTTTTCTTCATCCTGACGGTCGCCGCGGCGGAAGCCGCCATCGGGCTGGCCATCCTGGTCGTGCTGTTCCGCAACCTGCGCACGATCCACGTCGACGATCTCGACAGCCTGCAGGGATAAGCCATGAGCGCAATGCATCCCCTCGCCATCTACGTCCCCCTGGCTCCGCTCGCCGGGGCCGTCGTCGCCGGCTTCTTCGGCGGGCGCATCGGCCGCGCCGGCGCGCACTGGGTCACCAGCCTCGGCGTGGCCGCGTCGCTGATCCTTTCCTGGCTGATCTTCCAGGATGTGGACGCCGGCCAGACCTACAACGCCGCGGTCTACACCTGGGCCACCAGCGGCGGCATCAGCTTCGACGTGGGCTTCCTCGTCGACAAGCTGACGGTGACCATGATGCTGGTGGTGAACTTCGTGTCCCTGATGGTGCACATCTACACCATCGGCTACATGGCGCACGACGAGGACAACTGGCCCGCCGGCAGCCGCGCCGGCACCAACAGCTACCAGCGCTTCTTCGCCTACATCTCGCTGTTCACCTTCTCCATGCTGATGCTGGTGATGAGCAACAACTTCCTCCAGCTGTTCTTCGGCTGGGAGGCGGTGGGCCTGGTCTCCTACCTGCTGATCGGCTTCTGGTCGGTGCGGCCGACGGCGGTGTATGCGAACCTCAAGGCCTTCTTGGTCAACCGCGTCGGCGACTTCGGCTTCCTGCTCGGTATCGGCCTGATCGCGGCCTACTGCGGTTCGCTCAACTACAGCGACGTCTTTGCCCAGGCACAGCAGCTGGCCAATACCACCATCGAACTGGTTCCGGGCACAGCCTGGGCGCTGGTCAGCGTGGTCTGCATCTGCCTGTTCATCGGCGCCATGGGCAAGTCGGCGCAGTTCCCGCTGCACGTCTGGCTGCCCGACTCGATGGAGGGCCCGACGCCGATCTCCGCCCTGATCCACGCCGCCACCATGGTGACGGCCGGCATCTTCATGGTCTCGCGCATGTCGCCGCTGTTCGAGCTGTCGGACGCGGCGCTGTCCTTCGTCATCGTCATCGGCGCCATCACCGCCTTCTTCATGGCGCTGATCGCCATCGTGCAGACCGACATCAAGCGCGTCGTCGCCTACTCGACGCTCTCGCAGCTCGGCTACATGACCGCCGCGCTGGGCGCCTCGGCCTACTCGGCGGCGATGTTCCACCTCGCCACGCATGCCTTCTTCAAGGCGGTGCTGTTCCTCGGCGCCGGCTCGGTCATCATCGCCATGCACCACGAGCAGGACATGCGCAGGATGGGCGGCCTCAGGAAGTACATGCCGATCACCTACCTGACGGTGCTGATCGGCGCCCTGGCCAACGCCGGCTTCCCGCCCTTCGCCGGCTTCTTCTCCAAGGATTCCATCATCGAGGCGGTGCACCTGGCCACCACGCCGGGCGCCGGCTTCGCCTATGCGCTGCTGCTGGCGGGCGTCTTCGTCGGCGGCTTCTATTCCTTCCGCCTGGTTTTCTTCGCCTTCCACGGCAAGGAGCGCTTCCGCGAGGCGGCCGGCCACGGCCACCATGGCGACGCCCACGCCGGCCACGATGCGCAGGGCCATGACACCCATACGCAACAGGCGCACGAGGGCCATGGCGGCCACGGCCACCATGGCCCGGTGGAGCCGAAGGAATCCCCCTGGGTGGTCACGCTGCCGCTGATCCTCCTGGCGATCCCCTCCGTCATTGCCGGCTGGGCGATGATCGGCCCTGCGCTGTTCGGCAACTACTTCGGCGGCGCGATCTTCATCGCACCCGAGCATCCGGCCATCGCCAGCATGAAGGCCGGCTTCCACGGCGCCTTCGGCATGATCACGCACGGCCTGATGACGCCGCCGTTCTGGCTGGCGCTGGCCGGCGCGGCGACGGCCTGGTACCTCTACATCGTGCGGCCCGACCTGCCGGCGGTGATCAAGCAGAAGTCCGGCGTGCTGGCGCGCATCCTCGAGGAGAAATACGGCTTCGACCGCTTCAACGACTGGTTCTTCGCCGGCGGCGCGTGCCTGCTCGGCCGCGGCCTGTGGAAAGGCGGCGACCAGACCGTGATCGACGGCCTGGTTGTGAACGGCTCGGCCAAGGTGGTCGGCTGGATCGCCTCGATCGTGCGACTGTTCCAGTCGGGCTACATCTACCAGTATGCGTTCTCCATGATCATCGGCGTCTTCGTGCTGCTGACCCTGTGGATGAACCGGGCCTAGGAAAACAAGAATGTCAGGTCTTCCCTTATTGAGTCTTGCGATCTGGCTGCCCATCCTCGGCGGCCTGCTGGTGCTCGCCACCGGCTCCGACCGCAACGCCGGCCTGGCGCGCCCGCTCGCCCTGGCGGTGGCCGTGGCCGGTTTCCTCGTCACCCTGCCGCTGTACATCGGCTTCGATTTGACGACCAGTGCCATGCAGTTCACCGAACTGCGGCAGTGGATCCCGCGCTTCAACATCCATTACTCGCTCGGCGTGGACGGCATCTCTGTGCTGTTCATCCTGCTCAACAGCTTCATCACGCCGCTGGTGGTGCTGGCCGGCTGGAAGGTGATCGGGGAGAAGGTGGCCCAGTACATGGCGGCCTTCCTGATCATGTCCGGACTCATGAACGGCATCTTCTCGGCGCTGGATGCCGTGCTGTTCTACGTCTTCTTCGAGGCCTCCCTGATCCCGATGTACATCATCATCGGCGCCTGGGGCGGACCGAACCGGGTCTATGCCGCGTTCAAGTTCTTCCTCTATACGCTGCTCGGCTCGCTGCTGATGCTGGTCGCGCTGATCTGGCTGTTCTTCCAGTCCGGCTTCAGCTTCAGCCTGCTCGACTGGCACGCGATGAAGATTCCGCTCACCGCGCAGATCTGGCTGTTCCTCGCCTTCCTCGTCGCCTTCGCCGTCAAGGTGCCGATGTGGCCGGTGCACACTTGGCTGCCGGATGCCCACGTCGAGGCGCCGACCGGCGGCTCGGTGGTGCTGGCCGCCATCATGCTGAAGCTGGGCGCCTACGGCTTCCTGCGCTTCTCCCTGCCGATCGCGCCGGATGCCTCGCGCGAGCTGGCCTGGCTGATGATCGCGCTGTCGCTGATCGCGGTGGTGTACATCGGCTTCGTCGCCCTGGTGCAGTCCGACATGAAGAAGCTGATCGCCTACTCCTCGATCTCGCACATGGGCTTCGTCACGCTGGGTTTCTTCATCTTCAACCAGCTCGGCGTCGAGGGTGCCCTGGTGCAGATGATCTCGCACGGCTTCGTCTCCGGCGCCATGTTCCTCTGCGTCGGCGTGCTCTACGACCGCGTGCACAGCCGGCAGATCGCCGACTACGGCGGCGTCGTGCACACCATGCCGAAATTCGCCGCCTTCATGGTTCTCTTCGCCATGGCCAACTCCGGCCTGCCGGCCACCAGCGGCTTTGTCGGCGAATTCATGGTTATTCTCGGCGCCGTGAAGCACAACTTCTGGATCGGCTTTGCCGCCGCCACCACGCTGATCCTCGGCGCCGCCTATACCCTGTGGATGGTCAAGCGCGTACTGTTCGGCGCCGTGGCCAACCACCATGTGGCGGAGCTGGCCGACATCAATGCGCGGGAGTTCGCCATCTTGGGGATCCTGGCGCTGTGCGTCCTGGGCATGGGCCTCTATCCCCTACCGTTCACCGAAGTCATGCACGCCTCGGTGGACAATCTGCTGCAGCACGTCGCAGCCTCCAAGTTCTGAGCCCGCGAACATGATCAACTTCGTGATGCCCGATCTCTACCCCGCCTCGGCGGAGATCTTCATACTGGTGATGGCCTGCGTGCTGCTGCTGGTCGACCTGTTCGCCGGCAAGGGCCGCCGCTGGCTGGCCTACCTGATGGCCCAACTGACCCTGGCCGGCTGTTTCGGCATCACCTTCATCACCATGGACGGGCAGGGCGTGACGACCTTCAGCAACATGTTCGTCGACGACCTCTTCGCCGATTTCCTCAAACTGGCGCTCTATCCGGCGGTGGCGATCATGCTGGTCTACAGCCGCGCCTACCTCGCCGCGCGCAACCTGGACCGGGGCGAGTTCTACCTGCTGGTGCTGTTCGCCACGCTGGGCATGATGGTGATGATCTCGGCCAGCCATTTCGTCACGGTCTATCTCGGCCTGGAGCTGCTGGCGCTGTCGATGTACGCGCTGGTGGCGATCGACCGCGATTCGGTACGCGCTACCGAGGCGGCGATGAAGTACTTCGTGCTCGGTTCCATGGCCTCGGGCCTGCTGCTCTACGGCATGTCGATGGTGTACGGCGCCGTCGGCACGCTCGAGATCGCAGAGATGGGGCAGCGCATCGCGCTGGGCGGCGGCAACAAGACGGTGCTGGTGTTCGGCCTGGTCTTCGTCATCGCCGGCCTCGCCTTCAAGCTGGGCGTGGTGCCCTTCCACATGTGGATTCCCGACGTCTATCACGGCGCGCCGACGGCGGTGACGCTGCTCCTCGGCTCGGCGCCGAAGTTGGCCGCCTTCGCCATCACGCTGCGCGTGCTGGTCACCGGCCTGGCCGAACTGGCCGAGCACTGGCAGGTGATGCTGATGATCCTCGCCGCCCTGTCGATCGCGCTGGGCAACCTGGCCGCCATCGCGCAGCGCAACCTCAAGCGCATGCTGGCCTACTCGGCCATTTCCCACATGGGCTTCATGCTGCTGGGCGTGCTCTCCGGCATCGTCGGCGGCGACCCGCGCTTCACGCTGAACGCCTACAGTTCGGCGATGTTCTACGCCATCGCCTACGTGCTGATGAGCCTGGGCGCCTTCGGTATGATCCTGCTGCTCTCGCGCGCCGGCTTCGAAGCGGAGGACATCGACGACTTCAAGGGGCTCAACCGCCGCAGCCCGTGGTTCGCCGCGATCATGATGATCCTCATGTTCTCGATGGCGGGCGTGCCGTTCTTTGTCGGCTTCTTCGCCAAGTTCGCCGTGCTGCAGGCGGTGGTCGCCGCCAACCAGGTCTGGCTGGCGGTGTTCGCCGTGCTGTTCTCGCTGGTCGGCGCCTTCTACTACCTGCGCGTGGTGAAGGTAATGTACTTCGATGCGCCGACCGACACAGCCCCGATCGAGGCGCCGCGCGACATGCGCATCCTGCTCTCGATCAACGGCCTGGCCGTGGCCTTCGTCGGCCTGCTGCCGGAAGGCGTGCTGAAGTACTCGATCTACGCCACCTACACCTTCCTCCTCGGCAGCTGATCAGGCGGCCTGGGCGTATTGCGCCTTCGCCGCCCGGGCTTGCTCGGCTTCTTCCGGGCTGTAGGCCTTGCCGGACCAGAGCATGCGGTAGGCGATCTCCTCGTTTCCGTTTTCACACAGTTCCAGCACCTGCCGAAACAGCGGCTGGAACGAGTCGCTGCGGTGCGAGGCCTCGTGTTCCCCGAAGGAGCGCCAGAAAGTGACGATCAGCGCCTCGCGCTCCTTGAGCGGGCTTTCCACCGCCTGGCCGACCGTGCTGCCCTCGTTGGAAATCTGGCCGGAGTTGAGGGCGACGAAGCCGCCGACGAAGCCGGTGTCGGAATGGTAGGTCTTCACGTTCTCGCAGAGCAGGGCCACCCGTTCCTCAAGATCGTCGACGCTATACTCGGGCTTCAGCAGCACGCGATTCACTGTCACGACACCGTCGGTGGGAAAGCCTGGAATGAATCCTGACATGGCGGTCTCCTTTGTTAAATCAGGGAATGCTTATAATAGACAAAAATAGTCAAGCATTGTTCGTTTGAATTATGAAATTTATTAAATCCATAGAAGACAATCACTTGAATGAGCATCGCGTCGATGGGGGGGCGGTCTTTTCGGGCAACTTGCTGCAGGTCATGCGAGATACCGTGCGTCTGCCCGACGGCAAGACGGCCACCCGGGAATATGTCAGGCACCCCGGTGCAGTGCTGATGATCGCCGAACTGGCCAATGGCAAACTGCTCTTCGAGCGCCAGTTCCGCTATCCGCTCGACCGCGTGTTTCTCGAACTGCCGGCCGGCAAGATCCATCCCGGCGAGGACATCCTGCTCACCGCGCAGCGTGAATTGCAGGAGGAGACGGGCTACGTGGCGAGCGACTGGCGCCATCTCGGCACCCTCCACCCTTGCATCGGCTATTCCGACGAGCGCATCGAAATCTTCCTCGCGCGCGGGCTGAGCCACGTCGGCCATGCCCTCGACGACGGCGAGTTCCTCGAAGTGCATGAACTCTCCCTCGGCGAGGCCCTCGAAGCCGTGCGCGATGGCCGCCTCACCGACGGCAAGAGCGTCGCCGGCCTACTGTGGGCCGAGCGCGTGCTGGATGGCCGCTGGCCGCTGCCGGAGGCGGCAAACGTCTTATAATAAGAATTCTCTTATGGAGTGACGGCATGGCGCTGGGCGGTCCGGCACGGTTGCAGAGCGAAACGGAAAGCGGCAGTGGGGAGGCGGGCAGGATGCAGACCCTGCGCGTGCTCTCCGAGGTCGCCGCCACGCTCGCTTCCGAGTACGACCTCGATGCCCTGCTCGATCGCTTCCTCAGCATGATGGTGCGGCTGTCCGGCGCCTCGGCCGGTGTCGTGCGCGTGCTCACCGGCGACGGCCGACACATGCGCCTGGCCGCCTCGCTCGGCCTGCCCGAGGAGGTCATCGACAAGGAGCGCCTGGTCGATGTCGACTGCGGCATCTGCGGCGCGGCCATCCGCAGCCACACCGCCCGCCAGACGCAGAACCTGGCTTCCTGCAGCGAGCGCACCCACCTGCCTTACTTCGGCCAGTGCAGCGCCATGGTAGCCGTGCCGCTCGAGCACCAGGGGCGGCTGCTCGGCGCCTACAACCTCTACATGGCCGAGGAGGCGCGGCCGATTCCCGAGGAGGTCTCGCTGCTGTTCACCGCCATCGGCGAGCACCTCGGCATGGCCATCGAGAATGCCCGCCTGATGCGCGAGAACCTGCGCATGACGCTGATGAGCGAGCGGCAGATGATGGCCAACGAGGTACACGACTCGCTCGCGCAGACCATGGCCTACATGAAGATGCGCGTCGAGCTGCTGCGCGAGGCGCTGCTCGGCTACGAGAGCGGCAAGGCGCTGAAATACTCGGGCGACATCCAGCAGGCGCTCGACGAGGCGTATGCCAGCCTGCGCGAGCTGCTCACCCAGTTCCGCAACCGCATGGACCCGCTCGGGCTCGAGCATGCCCTGCAGGCGCTCGCCGCCGGCTATTTCGACCGCACCGGCGTCAGGCTGGAGTTCGAGAACCGCATCCCCGACCTCAACCTGAGCGTGGACCAGGAGGTGCAGGTTTTCCACATCCTGCAGGAGGCGCTCTCCAACGTCGCCCGCCATGCCGGCGCGCGGCAGGCCTGGCTGCAGCTCGATGTGGTCGACGGGCAGTACGCCTTCACCGTCGAGGACGACGGCCGCGGTGTTTTCGTCATGGGCGCCCAGCCCGACCTGCGCCACCATTTCGGCATCAGCATCATGAGCGAGCGCGCCCAGCGCCTCGGCGGCAACATCGAGATAGCCAACCGGCCGCAGGGCGGCGCGCGCCTGCGCCTGATGGTGCCGATCCACCCGGAGAAATAGCATGGAGCAGGACATCGTCAAGGTCATGCTGGTCGACGACCACACCCTGTTCCGCAAGGGGCTGGCGGAGCTGCTCGACGGCCGCGACAACATCCGCGTCGCCGCCGCCTCAGGCAATCCGGGCGAGGCGGCGCAGCTCATTTCCGCGGCGCAGCCGGATGTGCTGATCCTCGACCTCAACATGCCGCCGCACGGCGGCCTCGCCCTGCTGCGCGAGCTGCAGGAAGGCGGCTGGGAGAAACCGACCCTGATCCTCACCGTCAGCGACGCCGAGGACGACCTCGCCAACGCCATGCGCGCCGGCGCCCGCGGCTACCTGCTCAAGGACATGGAGCCGGACGACGTGGTCGACGCCATCCAGCGCGCCGTGCGCGGCGAGACGGTGGTGGCACCGGCCATGACGCTGAAGCTGGTCAACCTGCTGCAGGGCGGCGGCGCCAAGAGCGCGGTGCGCGAGAACCTGCTCGCCCAGCTCACCGCGCGCGAGCGCGAGATCCTCGACCACCTGGCGCAGGGCCAGTCCAACAAGGCCATCGCCCGGGCGCTGGACATTTCGCACGACACGGTCAAGCTGCACGTGCGCCACATCCTCTCCAAGCTCAACCTGACCTCGCGCGTCGAGGCGGCGGTGTTCGCCATCGAGCAGAAGATGGCGCCGCGGCAGAAGTAGCGCCGTCCTGCGCGGACTGACTTTTGCGGGGAAGGGGCGGCGGCTGGTCC
>WYAY01000071.1 GCA_011526165.1 Sulfuritalea sp. | reverse complement strand
TCAACAAGAACACCCGCGTCGTCACGCAGGGCATCACCGGCAAGACCGGCCAGTTCCACACCAAGATGAGCAAGGAGTACGCCAACGGCGCGAACTGCTACGTCGCCGGCGTGAACCCGAAGAAGGCAGGCGAATCCTTCGAAGGCATCCCCATCTTCGCCTCGGTGAAGGAAGCGAAGAAACAGACTGGCGTCAATACTTCAGTCATCTACGTGCCGCCTCCCTTCGCCGCTGCGGCGATCTGGGAAGCGGTCGAGGCCGAACTCGATCTGGTCATCTGCATCACCGAGGGCATTCCGGTGCGCGACATGGTCGAGGTGAAGGACAAGATGCGCAAGGCTGGCTCGAAGACTATCCTGTGCGGCCCCAACTGCCCCGGCATCATCACGCCGGAAGAGGTGAAGATCGGCATCATGCCCGGCCACATCCACATGAAGGGCCGCATCGGCGTGGTTTCCCGCTCCGGTACGTTGACCTACGAGGCGGTGGGCCAGCTCTCCGACCTCAAGCTGGGCCAGTCGACGGCGGTGGGCATCGGCGGCGACCCGGTGAACGGCCTCAAGCACAAGGAAGTGCTGGAGCTGTTCATGAACGACCCGGACACCGACGCCGTCATCATGATCGGAGAAATCGGCGGCTCCGACGAGGAGGCCGCCGCCGAGTGGTATGCCAAGGAATGCAAGAACAAGAAGCCCGTGGTCGGTTTCATTGCCGGCGTGACGGCTCCGGCCGGCAAGCGCATGGGCCACGCCGGCGCCATCATCTCGGGCGGCAAGGGGACGGCGCAGGAGAAGCTTGCCGTGATGGAAGCCTGCGGCATCAGGACCACGAAAAACCCTGCGGAAATGGGCAAGCTGCTGAAGTCGGTACTCTGAGCCGGCTCCGACCTGACGACAACGACGCCGCCCTCGGGCGGCGTTTTTGTCTCTGGCAAGGCCTAGCAGAAATATTTGACTATCTTCATATTTGCCTGTAAGAATAGCAATTAAATTGCTGTTTCTACGTGAGTTGATTCTGCTGCCGCACCTGCAAGCACAATCGGGCTTGTTGCCGTGAGGGGGGGCAGACCAACGCACCGAAGACGGCATCTCAATAAATAAAAAACGTACTCGAAAGAGGACAGCGTAGCGTGTCAAAAGCATTCTGGAAAAGCGACTGGTTCATCGGCTTGGCCGTCAGTGTGGTCATGCTTTTTGCGGGCGGCGGCGACCTGCTGCAAAGCCTCGAACGCAAGGCCTACGATCTCGGCGTCGGCGCCATTTCCCGCACGCCCAGCGACAAAATCGCCGTCATTGCCATTGACAAGCAAAGCATCGACAACCTCGGCCGCTGGCCCTGGTCGCGCGAGGTGCACGCCAAAATGATCGACGGCCTGGCGGCCGCCAAGGCCAAGGTGATCGCCTCGACCGTATTCTTTTCCGAACCGCAGATCGACCCCGGCCTCGCCTATATCAACAGGCTGATCGAACTGTATGGCCAGGCAGGCGGCGCAGTGCTGACGGAAACGCCGGAGGCGCTGGCTGCCCAAGTGCCGCCGTTTGGCCAGTTTGCTCCGGTGCTGGCCGAAGCCGAGCAGAAGCTCAACAGCGACCGCCGCATGGGCGAGTCCGTTGCCAAGGCCGGCAATGTGGTGCTGCCCATGCTGTTTCGCCTGGGGGAACCGCGCGGCCGGCCCGACAAACCCCTGCCCGAGTTCATCCGTGGCAACGCCATCAGCCAGGTCGAAAAGGGCGAGGATGCGCCGCTGCTGACTTCCGACGTCGAGGCGCCGGTGGTGGAAATACTGGGCAAGGGCGCAGCGGCGATCGGCCACCTCAACGTGAATCCGGACGTGGATGGCGGCATCCGCACCGAGCCGCTCGTGCTGGCCCATTTCAACGAGCTCTATCCTTCCTTTTCGCTGATGATCGCGGCGAAGAGCCTCAATCTGGGCGTGGCGGACATCAAGGTCAAGCTGGGAGATTCGGTGCGACTGGGCAATCTGAAGATCGGCACCGACCCGGTCATGCAGATGAACACCTTCTTCTACAAGGACCAGGATGGCAAGCCGGCCTTCCAGGTGGACTCGTTTTTCGACGTGACCAGCGGCAAGATACCGCTCGACAAGTACAAGGACAAGATCGTGCTGATCGGGCCGACGGCCGCCGGTGTCGGCAGCATCTTCGTCACCCCGGTGTCGCCGGCCATGCCGGCAGTGTTGATGCAGGCGCACGCGGTGTCCAGCATCCTGCAGGAACACTTCTTCGTCGTGCCGACCTGGGGCTGGATCGCCGAGCGGCTGGCCTTCGTGCTTGTGGCCGCCTACCTCATCGTCCTGCTGCCGCGCCTGAAGGCGGGCTTGGGGGCGGGCGTCACGGCCGGCCTGCTGGTGCTGCTGGTTGCAGCCCATTTCGTTCTCATGACGACCCAACTGATGTGGCTGCAGCTGATGGTGCCGGCGGCCCTGCTGCTGGTGGGCCACGCCCTGCTGACCACCAAACGCTTCCTTGTCACCGAGCGCGGCAAGGAAAAATCCGAGGCTGAATCCGCCGAGTCGAATCGCATGCTCGGCCTGGCCTTCCAGGGCCAGGGGCAACTTGACATCGCCTTCGACAAGTTCCGCAAGTGCCCGATGGATGCGGCACTGATGGAAAACCTGTACAACCTGGCGCTGGATTTCGAGCGCAAGCGCCAGTTCAACAAGGCCGAGTCGGTGTTTCGCTACATGGCCGACTTCAATCCCAAGTTCCGCGACCTGGAAACCCGGCTGACCCGGGCCAAGGCCATGTCCGAAACGGTGATGTTGGGCGGCGGCGGAAGATCGACGGCGCAGGGCACCATGATCCTCGAGGGCGGTCAGGTGGAAAAGCCCATGCTCGGCCGCTACCAGGTCGAGAAGGAACTGGGCAAGGGTGCCATGGGCGTGGTGTATCTCGGCCGCGATCCCAAGATCAACCGCGTCGTGGCCATCAAGACCATGGCCCTGTCGCAGGAGTTCGAGGAGGACGAACTGAAGGACGTCAAGGAGCGCTTCTTCCGCGAGGCCGAGACGGCCGGACGCCTGAACCACCCCAACATCGTCACCATCTTCGATGCCGGCGAGGAGCATGATCTCGCCTACATCGCCATGGAATTCCTCAAGGGCAAGGATCTCGTTCCCTACACCAAGCCCGGCAACCTGATGCCGCTCGCCAAGGTGATGGATGTCGTTGCGCGCGTTGCCGATGCGCTCTCCTATGCCCACCAGAACAATGTCGTGCACCGCGACATCAAGCCGGCCAACATCATGTACGAGCCCGAATCGGATGCCGTCAAGGTGACCGACTTCGGCATTGCCCGCATCACCGACTCCTCCAAGACCAAGACCGGCATGGTGCTGGGCACGCCCAGCTACATGTCGCCCGAGCAGCTCGCCGGCAAGAAGATCGATGGCCGCTCGGACCTGTTTTCGCTGGGTGTCATGCTTTTCCAGATGGCCTGCGGCAAGCTGCCTTTCGAGGGCGAGTCGATGGCCCAGCTGATGTTCAAGATCGCCAATGAGCCGCATCCGCACATCCGCGAGTTCAACCCGCAGGTGCCGGAATGCCTGGCGGCGATCATCGACCGGGCGCTGGCGAAGGACAACGGCCAGCGCTACCAGACCGGCGCGGAAATGGCCGCCGACCTGCGCGCCTGCATGGGCCTGGGCACGGGCGGGAGCGCGCCCGCGCCGCAGGTTGACTTCAATCTTTGAGGAGGATGATGGACCTCAGCCAGGCGTTGCAAATGGTCAGCCGGTCGGATGCCGGCATGGTGCGCTCGCACAACGAAGACGCCGTGTTTACGAACGTCGCCTGCGGCCTGGCTATCCTTGCCGATGGCATGGGTGGCTACAATGCCGGCGAAGTCGCCAGCGGCATGGCGACCAACCTGCTAGGCACCGAGATAGAAAAGGAACTGCGCAAAACCGAGCCTTACAAGCTGGACGTGTCCGGCAAGCTGCATTCCCATGCGGTTCTCGAGGCCGAGATAGCCAAGGCCAATACGGCGATTTATCAGGCGGCGCAGAGCCAGCCGCAATACGCCGGCATGGGCACGACCCTGGTGGTGGCTCTGTTCTACGACAACATGATGACGGTTGCGCACATCGGCGATTCCCGGCTGTACCGGCTGCGCGGCGGTGAATTCCAGGCGATCACGCGCGATCACTCGCTGTTGCAGGAGCAGATCGACAGCGGCATGATTACGGCGGAGGAAGCACGCCACTCGCAAAACAAGAATCTGGTGACGCGGGCGCTGGGTGTCGACCCGGCAGTCGAGCCGGAGATCCGCGATTACGATACGATGCCGGGGGACCTCTACCTGCTGTGCTCGGACGGGCTCAACGACATGGTGGAGGACGAGGAGATCGCGCTGACCCTGCAGGCGCTCTCCGCCAATCTGGAACTGGCGGCCACGCAGCTGATCCAGACTGCGAACGACAGCGGGGGACGGGACAACGTTTCGGTGGTGCTGGTGCGCATTGGGCGCGAATATCCGGCGGCGCGCAGCTGGTGGGCAAGGCTGCTGCAATGGTTGAAGTGATTTGACGGGAAGGATGCAATATGGCTGCTAAATTGATCCTCAGCATGGATGGCCTGGTGCTCAAGGAAATTCCGCTCACCAAGGAACGGACGACCATCGGCCGCAAGCCGCACAACGATATCCAGATCGACAATCTGGCCATCAGCGGAGAGCACTCGGTGATCGTGACGATCCTCAACGACTCGTTCCTCGAGGACCTGAACAGCACCAACGGCACGTACGTCAACGGCCAGGCCATCAAGAAACATTTCCTGCAGAACAACGACGTCATCGAGTTGGGCAAGTACAAGCTCAAATACATCAACGAGACGCCGTCGCAGACCACGGCCGCGGATTTCGAGAAGACGATGGTGCTGCGTCCCGACCTGATGAAGAAGACGGCCGAACAGTCGGCGGCCAAGGCCGTATCGGTCAGCGACACCCAGGTAGGCATGAAGGCCATCGACACCCAGGCCGGAATGAAGCCGGCACAGTCTGCCGCCACAGCGGCGCCAGCGCCTTCCCCTCCGCAGGCGATGCCGACTGGCGCCATTCAGGTGCTCACCGGCGCCAATGCGGGGAAGGAACTGGAGCTGACGAAAAACCTCACCACACTGGGCAAGCCGGGTGTGCAAGTGGCGGTGATTACCCGCAGGCCGCACGGCTACTTCATCACGCACGTCGAGGGGGCGAACTTTCCTGTCGTGAATGGCGCCACGCTCGATGCCCATCCGAGGGAATTGAAAGACCACGACGTCATCGAGCTTGCCGGCGTGAAGATGGAGTTTTTCCTCAAGTCCTGAGTGTCGGGCGGCCACCGAGGACCTTGCCCGGTAGTG
This sequence comes from Sulfuritalea sp., assembly GCA_011526165.1. Lineage (GTDB taxonomy): Bacteria > Pseudomonadota > Gammaproteobacteria > Burkholderiales > Rhodocyclaceae > Desulfobacillus. The sequence continues at coordinate 2,896 of WYAY01000071.1, read as the reverse complement.
TGACATTTTTCATACCCTGGTCGTGCGGCGGGCGCTAAGCTTCCCTGTCGCATGACACTTCGAATAGGGGCGGCCTTGAGGCAGCACATCGTCAGGTATGCGCTGGGATTGCTGATGTTGCTGGTGCTGCTCGGCCATGCCGCGCGCCTGTACCACTTCGAATTCATCGGCCGTCTCGACGCCATCATTTACGACACCAAGGTCCGGCTGACCATGCCGAAGAGCGTGGACGATCGGGTTGTCATTCTCGATATCGATGAGAAGTCGCTCGGCGAGATCGGCCGCTGGCCCTGGGGCCGGGACCGCGTATCCGAGCTGGTCAGCAAGCTCTTCGACCAGCATGGCATCGTCCTCCTTGGCTTCGACGTAGTGTTCGCCGAACCCGACGACAGCTCGGGCCTGAAGGTGCTCGACGGCCTTTCCAGGCGGGAACTGAAGGACAACGCAACTTTCCAGGCAGCCCTGCAATCCATGCGGCCGCAGCTCGACAACGACGGCCGGTTTGCGGAGACCCTGAAGGGGCGGCCGGTCATCCTTGGCTATTACCTCTCGGGGCGCAGCGACGGCATCTCCGCCGGCGCTCTGCCGCCGCCCGTGCTGCCGGCCGGAAGCTTCACCGGGCGCAGCATCCCCTTCACCGTCTGGTCCTCCTACGGCGGCAATCTGGCCGAGTTCCAGAAGGCGGCTCTGTCGGGTGGCCACTTCAATCCATTGGTCGACTTCGACGGGATTTCGCGCCGCGTGCCGCTCATCGCCGAATACAAGGACGAATACTACGAGGCGCTCTCTCTCGCCATGGTGCGTGCCCTGCTGGGCCAGCCCAAGGTGGCACCCTGGTTCCCAGAGGAGAGCTGGTTCTCCAGCAAGAGCTACCAGGGCATGGAGGCCATCGACCTGCCAACGGCGCGCGGCACCCTGCGCATCCCGGTGGACGAAAACGTGGCCGCTCTGATCCCCTACCGCGGCCATCAGGGCAGCTTCCGCTACTACTCCATCGCCGACATCATGGCCGACCGCATCAAGCCGGGCGAGTTGAAGGGCAAGGTTGTGCTGATCGGCACCACCGCGCCGGGACTGCTCGACTTGCGCGCGACTCCGGTCGGGGAGGCCTATCCCGGCGTGGAAATCCATGCCAACCTGATTGCCGGCATGCTCGACGGGACGATCAAGCAGAAACCGTCTTATGTGCTTGGGGCGGAAGTCGTCCTGCTGCTGCTGGCCGGCCTGGTCATGGTGCTGCTGCTGCCACAGTTTTCTCCGCTGCGCGCCACGCTGGCATCCCTGGTCGTGCTGCTGTTCATCCTGACGGTCAACCTCGTCTTCTGGCACTACGGCAACCTGGTGCTGCCGCTGGCATCCGCCGTGCTGCTGATACTGACTTTGTACGCGCTCAACATGTCTTACGGTTACTTCGTCGAGTCGAGGGCGAAGCGGCAGTTTACGGAACTGTTCGGCCAGTACGTGCCCCCCGAACTGGTCGAGGAGATGAGCCGCAACCCCGAGTCCTACAGCATGGACGGCCGCAAGGCCGAGTTGACGGTGTTGTTCTCCGACATACGCGGCTTCACCACGATTTCGGAAGGCCTCGGACCGGACGAACTGACCCGCCTGATGAACGAGTACCTGTCGGCCATGACCGAGGTGGTGCGCAAGAACCGGGGCACCCTCGACAAGTACATCGGGGATGCCATCATGGCCTTCTGGGGCGCGCCGGTGAGCGATCCGCAGCATGCCCGGCAGGCCGTCCTTACCGCGATGCAGATGCAGGCGGCGCTGCCGGCCGTGAACAAGGCCTTTGCTGCCAAGGGCTGGCCGGAGGTCAAGATCGGCGTCGGCGTCAATACCGGCGAAATGACGGTGGGCGACATGGGCTCGTCGGTGCGCAAGGCCTATACTGTGATGGGGGATGCAGTGAACCTCGGCTCCCGGCTAGAGGGCATCACGAAACAGTACGGAGTCGGCATCCTGGTCGGGGAAGGCACGCGCAAGGCCATCAAGGATATCGTTTTCCGCGAAGTCGATCGTGTGCAGGTGAAAGGCAAGGAGGAGCCGGTCGCCATTTACGAACCGATCTGCCTGGAGAGCGAATCGGGCAAGCCGGTTCAGGAAGAACTCAAGCTATGGAGCCAGGCCCTGCGCTACTACCGCGCCCAGGAATGGGACCAGGCGGAGGTGACGCTGCTCAATCTGTCGCGCCTGGCACCCGATCGGGCGCTTTACGCGAAGTACATGGAGAGAGTCTCCCACCTGCGCAAGGACCCGCCGGGTGCGGACTGGAAGGGCGTCTGGAAATTCGAGACCAAATAATGAGAACAACGCGATGAAGGTCAAGGTACTGGGCTGCAGCGGCGGCATCGGCGGACGGCATCTGCGCACGACCTCGCTGCTGGTCGACCACGACATCCTGATCGATGCGGGCACCGGGGTGGGCGATCTGTCCCTGGCCGAACTGGCGATGATCGACCATGTCTTCCTGACGCACTCCCACCTCGATCATGTCGCCTGCCTGCCCTTCATCGTCGACACCGTCGGGGACATGCGCAACAAGCCGCTGACGGTGCATGCCACGCAGGCGACGCTGGAAATCATCCAGGCCCACATCTTCAACTGGGCCATCTGGCCGGACTTCTCGGAGATCCCCAATCGCGACAAACCGTACATGAAGTTCGCCGAGATCAAGACTGGCAAGGCGGTGAAGGTCGAGGGGCGCGAGATTACCCCCCTGCCGGCCAACCATACCGTGCCGGCGGTCGGCTACCGCATCGATTCGGGGACGGGCAGCCTGGTGTTCAGCGGCGACACGACGACCTGCGACGAATTGTGGAAGGCCGTGAACAAGATCCGCAACCTGCGCACCATCATCATCGAGACCGCCTTCTCCAATCGCGAGAGGCAG
>WYAY01000070.1 GCA_011526165.1 Sulfuritalea sp. | reverse complement strand
TCGTGCTGCCGCTGTCGCACGACGAGGTGGTGCACGGCAAGGGCTCGCTGGTGGGCAAGATGCCCGGCGACGACTGGCAGAAATTCGCCAACGCGCGCCTGCTGCTCGCCTACCAGATGACCTCGCCGGGCAAGAAGCTCAACTTCATGGGCAGCGAACTGGGACAGCGCAGGGAATGGGACGCCGGCGGCGAACTCGACTGGTGGCTGCTCCAGCATGCGCCGCATGCCGGCCTGCAGCGCCTCGTGCGCGACATGAACCGGCTCTATCGCGACACGCCGCCCCTGTACGAGCTGGATTTCGAGGCGGGCGGATTTGCCTGGAGCGATTGCCATGATGCCGATCAGTCGGTGCTGAGCTACCTGCGCATCGCGCGCGACGGGTCCTTCGTTCTGGTGGCGCTCAATTTCACGCCGGTGCCGCGCCTCGGCTACCGCATCGGCGTGCCGCGGGCGGGCGGCTGGCGCGAAATCTTCAATAGCGATTCCGCCTTCTACGGCGGCAGCGACCTCGGCAACGGCGCCGGCCTGGCGGCGCGCGGCACGCCGCACCTCGGCTTCCCCGCCTGCATCGAGGTCACCCTGCCGCCGCTGGCGGCAGTGATCCTGGCTCCGGCCTAACTCGAACCCAGCGAATTCAGCAGGGCGTCGACTTCCGCCTCCGCCTCGATCCAGTCGGCCAGTTCGCCGCCCTCGGCAAAGCCGCGCTGCTCGGCCTTGAAGTAGGCGGCCTCGGCAATGAGGCGCGAGCGCTCTTGCGCAGTGACACCGCCGCCCTTTTTCGCGCGCGGCCTGGCAGTCGCGGCGCGCGGCGGTTTGGCGACAGCCTTGCCGGCGGCGGTCTTCACGGCCGGTTTGGCCGTCTTCGTCGTGCTGTGTGTCGGCATAGCAACCTCCTTTGGTACAGGATGGCGGTTTCTTCTTGTTGCTATGCTTTCATGCTACGCCGGGTTTGTTACGATTGATTGATAAACGTCAAGCTAATTCGTGTGCGCTGCAGCAATCGCCAGCGCGCCGAGCAGGCCGAGGCGTTCCTCGGTGACGACGCGGATCGGAAAATCCGCCATCAGGCCGGCGTGCGCGCCGCGCGCGCCGAAGGCCTGCACGAAGCCGCCCTGCCGCAGGCGCTTGAGCAGCTTCGGCGCGATGCCGCCGCCGAGATAGACGCCGCCGCGCGCCATGAACAGCAGGGCCAGGTCGCCGGCGAAGGCGCCATAGGCGGCAACGAAGAGGTCGACGGCCTGTCGCGCCAGCGGGTTCGTCTCCGCCGCCGCGACGATGGCGGCGGGGTCTTCGATCGCCGTGCTGCCGGGACTGACTTTCAAAAGACTGGCGTGGATGGCGGCAAGGCCGGGGCCGGAGATGACGTTCTCCGCCGTGACGCGGCAGCCGGGCCGGGCGAGATGCCGCCAGACCGCCAGTTGCGCATCGTCGGCGGGGGAGAAGCCGATGTGGCCGCCTTCGCCGCTGACCGTGTGCCAGCCCGAGCCCTCGGGCAGCAGCGCGGCCACGCCGAGGCCGGTGCCGGCGCCGACCAGCAGGCGCGGCGCGTCCGGCTGCGGGCGGCCTTCCTGCAGCGTGGCGAGCTGTTCCGGGCGCAGCGCGGCGACGCCCTGCGCTGCCGCTGCGAAGTCGTTCACCACGGTGACCCGGCCGATGCCGAAGGCCTGCGCCAGCGCGGCACCGTCGACCACCCAGGGCAGATAGGTCACCTTGGCGCGGTTGGTTTCGACCGGGCCGGCAACGCCGAAGCAGGCCGAGGCGATCTGCCGCACGCCGGCCTCGTCTAGGAAGGCGCGCACCAGGGTGGGGAATTCGCCCCAGTCGCCGCTGGCATAACGCCGCTCGCAGACAATGCTGCCGCCATCGGCCAGCGCCAGCAGGGTCTTGGTGCCGCCGATGTCCCCTGCCAGGATCATGGTCAAACCGCTACCGGCGCGGGAATGTGCGGATGCGGCTCGTAGCCTTCGAGGACGAAATCCTCAAAGCGGAAGGCGAAGATGTTGCTTACATCGGGGTTGATGCGCAGCTGCGGCAGGGCGCGCGGGGTGCGCGTCAGCTGCAGGCGCGCCTGCTCGAGGTGGTTGGTGTACAGATGGGCGTCGCCCAGGGTGTGCACGAAGTCGCCCGGCCGGTAGCCGCACACCTGCGCCAGCATCAGGGTGAGCAGGGCATAGGAGGCGATGTTGAAGGGCACGCCGAGGAAGATGTCGGCGCTCCTCTGGTAGAGCTGGCAGCTCAACCTGCCGTCGGCGACGTAGAACTGGAACAGCGCGTGGCAGGGCGGCAGCTTCATGCGCTCGATGTCTGCCGGGTTCCAGGCGCTGACGATGTGGCGGCGCGAATCCGGATTTTTCTTCAGGCCATCGACCAGTTGGGCGATCTGGTCGATCGAGCGGCCGTCGGGGGTGTGCCAGCTGCGCCACTGGTAGCCGTACACCGGGCCGAGGTCGCCGTTGGCGTCGGCCCAGTCGTCCCAGATGGAGACGCCGTGTTCCTTGAGGTAACGGATGTTGGTGTCGCCCTGCAGGAACCACAGCAGTTCGTGGACGATCGACTTGGTGTGCAGCTTCTTGGTGGTGAGCAGGGGAAAGCCCGCTGCCAGGTCGAAGCGCATCTGCCAGCCGAAGACCGACAGTGTGCCGGTGCCGGTGCGGTCGCTTTTCGGGTGCCCGTGCTCGAGCACGTGGCGCATCAGGTCGAGGTATTGCTGCATGAGGAAGGGCAGGATCGGAAGGCTATAATCGCGATGATTCTATAGGAAGAGAACATGCTGGCCAAACTGACCCAGACCGCCGCGCCGCTCGGCGCCGCCGCCCTCGAGAAAGCCAGCCATGCCGTGCTGGTGCTGCCCTTCGCGAAGAAACTCGACGGCCTGCGCGACGTGCCGGCGCTCGACCGCCTGCGCGCCGCCCTCCGCCGCCGCGACCTGAAGGCCGAGGAGCTGGCCAAGACGCCGGTCACGCTGAGCCTGCCGGGCGGCGGGCTGGCCAGTTACGTCATGCTCGACGGCGGCCGCAGCGCCTTCGAGCGGCAGAGCGTGCTGCGCCGGGCCATGGCGCCGCTCATGGAGGAGCAGCCGCGCGAACTCGCGCTGGCGCTGTTCGGCAGCGCCGAGGCGCGGCGCGAGAACGCCCGCGAGGCGTTGTATGTCGCCTGGCTGAACGGCGCCCGCCTGCCGACGCGGCGCAAGAAGCCGGCGCCGCGCCCGCTGGCGAAGATCCACCTCTACGGCGCGCGCGACGCCGGCGGCTTCGCCGAGATCGCCGCGGTGGCCGAGGCCAACACGCTCGCCCGCACGCTGACCGCCCTGCCGCCCAACGCGCTGACGCCGGCCGAGTACCGCCGGCGCCTGCGCCGCATGGCGCGCGCCGGCCGCTGGGCCTTCGAGGAATTCGACCTGCGCCGCTTGCGCCGCATGGGGGCGGGCGCCTTCGTCGCCGTGGCGCAGGGCAGCCGGCCGGAGGATGCCGCCATCGTGCACCTGGCCTGGCGGCCTTCGAGGCCGCAGGGGCGCCTCGCCCTCGTCGGCAAGGGCATCTGCTTCGACACCGGCGGCCACAACCTGAAGCCGGCGAAATACATGGCCGGCATGCACGAGGACATGAACGGCTCGGCCGTGGCGCTGGGCCTCATGCAGGCGCTGATCGCGCGCAACATGCCGCTCGCCATCGACGCCTGGTTGCCGCTCGCGCAGAACCACCTCTCGCCGGAGGCCTACAAGCAGAACGACATCGTCACGGCGCTGGACGGCACCAGCATCGAGGTGGTGCACACCGACGCGGAAGGTCGCATGGTGCTGGCCGACACGCTGGCGCTGGCGACACGCAAGGCCGGTCGCGGCAAGACCGCAGCCGGCCCGGATCTGGTCATCGATTTCGCCACGCTCACCGGCAGCATGGGCTATGCCCTTGGCAGCCGCTATTCGGGCGTCTTCGCCACTTCCTCGGAACTGGCCCACCTGGCCGTGGCGGCGGGAGAGGCGAGCGGCGAGCGTGTCTGCGTCTTCCCGCTCGACGCCGACTACGAGGCCGGGCTGGAAAGCAAGGTGGCCGACATCAAGCAATGCACCCTCGACGGCGAGGCCGACCACATCCTCGCCGCGCGCTTCCTCAAGCGCTTCACCCATGAGCTGCCCTGGGTGCACATGGATCTGTCCGCCTCCAGCTGCAGCGGCGGACTGGGTGCGGTGGGCACCGACCTGACCGGTTTCGGCGTCGCCTGGGGCGTGGAATTCGTCGAACAGTGGCTGGCGGCGCATGCCGCCTCGCCGGCGCCGCGCCGCAGAAGGCAAGGCAGTCGCGGATGACTTTGCCGAAGGCATACGCTATCCTCTGAAGCGGGAAAGCCGTTAATCCGGCAAGGACTTCCCGAGGGCTTACGACGGGGTGTACGACATGCTTGGACTGTTCTCCGCCAAATCCAACCATCCGCTGGCCGACGCCAGGGAGGCCCGGCGCGTCTTCGAGGAACTGTCGACGCGAGAGGCGGCGGCAGCCCTCGACGAAGTGGCCGGCTGGCTGGAGTCGGTCGCCGCCGACGAGCTTTTCAAGCTGTCTGAGCGCCTGGCGCTGGTGTTCCAGCTCGACGAGGCAGCCCAGAACCATGCGCGCAAGCTGGGCCGCGACTACCTGACCTCGCCTCGCCTCGGCCGCCAGCAGGAATTCAAGCTGTGGCAGGCCAACCACGATTTCTGGGCGCAACTGGCCGACGCCTACCACGCTTGCCTGACCCGCTTCCGCAGCCAGGAAAAGGGCAGCGAGGCGATCAAGGCCGATCTGCCGCGGCTCATCGTGCGCCTGCTGCGCGCCTGCTCGGCGCAGCTGGAGTGGGACCAGTTCCGCTACGGCCCGATCAACGTCGGGCTCTGGCAGCGCATGGGCCAAGCCTACCTTCAAGCCGAACAGGGCAAGTTCGCGCGCCAGGCACTGGCGCCTTACGCCAACGTACCGGGCGAGAGCACGGTGGAGTCGGAGTATCTCAAGGCGCTGGTGTTCCAGGCCTCCAGCATGGACAGTCTGCTGCCGCTGGAAATCGAGATCGCCGAGCGCCTCATCGGCCACTTCCTGCCGCACTTCGTGTTCACCGCCGAGGTGCGTCCGGACAATGTGTACTGGGTGGATGCCGACAAGCCGGCGCCGCCGCGGCGCCTGGCCGTCCTGCCGCAGATATCGCCCAGCCTGCGATTCTTCAGCACTGGCGCGGCACTGGCCCGGCTGGAAACCCTGCAACGGCAGGTGGAGGGCGGCGAGGTGCCGGCGGAGGTCAATCTCGGTGCCCAGTATTCGGCGCGCATCGTGCTGCCGGTGATCAGGCATTTGGCGATGTACTGGGCGCCGAAGCCGCCGATGCGCTCGCACGACCGCCACCGCGTCAAGTCGCGGCTGACGGTGGTCAATGGCCTGGCCAACGTCCATGCGCGCCTGTCGCAGAAGGGCGGCGAGGAGAGCGAAGCCTGGGTCGTCGACGACGTCAGTCTCGGCGGCATGGGCGCGCAGGTGCCGCTGACGGCATCCGACTGGGTGCGCATCGGGGCGCTGGTCGGCATGCAGCCGGAGGGGGGCAGCAACTGGTTGATCGGCGTCATCCGTCGCTTCAGCCGCGAGACGCCGGTGCAGGGCTCGGTCGGCATCGAGACGCTGTCGAAGTCGCCGCAAGCCATCGCCGGCGACCTCGGCGGCATGGATTGCAATGCCATCCTGCTCGACACCCTGCATACCGGCGACACGGTGCGGGTGATCCTGCCGAATGCCGCCTTCGAACCGGCAATCCCGCTGGTGTTCGCCTGGCAGGGCCGCTCGGCCCGCCTCGACCCCGTCGAGCAATTGGAGTCGGGCGTCGACTTCGACCTCGGCCTCTACCGCGTCGCCCCTCCGGTCTGAAGGCTATTTGGGCCGGATTGCCGACTTCGGCCGGAAGGCCTTGATCACCGCTTCGTGGGTCTCGATGTACGGCCCGCCGATGAGGTCGATGCAGTAAGGCACGGCGGCGAAAATGCCGTCGAGCGTCTCCTTGATCGCCTTGGGCTGGCCGGGCAGGTTGAGGATCAGCGTTTTCCCCCGCACCACGCCGACCTGGCGCGAAAGTATCGCCGTCGGCACGTACTTGAGGCTGACCTGGCGCATCTGCTCGCCGAAGCCGGGCAGCACCTTGTGCGCCACGGCCAGCGTCGCCTCCGGCGTCACGTCGCGCGGCGCAGGCCCCGTGCCGCCGGTGGTCATGACCAGGTGGCAGCCGGCGGCGTCGCACAGCTCGACCAGCGTCCGTTCGATCTGCGCCTGTTCGTCGGGGATCAGGCGGTGCTCCATGCGCCAGGGCGAGGCCAGCACTGCGCCGAACCACTCGCGCAGGGCGGGAATGCCCTGGTCCTCGTAGACGCCGCTCGAGGCGCGGTCGGAGATCGACACCAGGCCGATCAGCAGTTCATCCTTCATCGTCGATCTCCCGCATCAGGCGGAACAATTCGCGGAAGGCGCGCGGCGGGCGGCCCTCTTCCCGATCTTTGAGCGCATTGCGGCGCAACTGGCGCAGACGCGTAAGATCGGCGCCGGGGTGCACCGAGCCGATCTCGGTGAGCACCGCCTCGTCTTCCAGCAGCCGCTCGCGCAGCCGCTCCAGGCGGTGCTGGCGCGCGTTCTCGATGGCGGAGGCGCCTTTGACGACATCCAGCGCCTCGCGGAGCGGCGCCGGGTCGACGTCGCGCATCAGCCGGCCGATGTACTGCATCTGGCGGCGGCGCGCCTCGTGCTTGGTGAGCCGTTGCGCTTCCCGCAGGGCTTCGCGCAAGTCGTCCGGCATGTCGATGCGGGCCAGTCGTTCCGCGGAGAGCTCCACCAGTTCCGCCCCCATTTCCTGCAGGGCGTGCATGTCGCGCTTCTTCTGCGATTTGCTGGGTCGCTCTGGTCCGTCGTCGTATTCGAGGTCTTCAAGGTTCTTCATATTGGTATGATTATATCTTTGCCACTCCCTCACTCGCGATGTCTTCCCAGGTATTCAGTTTTCCGCAGGACACCTTGCGCAGCATGGCGCAGGACATACTCGACTATGCCGGGTCGCGCGGCGCCAGCGCCTGCGAGACGGATGTTTCCGAGGGATTCGGCCAGTCGGTGTCGGTGCGCATGGGCTCCGTTGAGACCATCGAATACAACCGCGACAAGGGCGTCGGCGTCACGGTGTACCTCGGCCAGCGGCGCGGCTATGCGTCGACCTCGGATTTTTCCCGCGCCGCCCTGCATGCCACGGTGGATGCCGCCCTGTCCATTGCTGGCTTCACCGCGCCGGACGAGGCGGCCGGCCTGCCGGAAGCCGAACTGCTGGCACGCGGCGAAACGGACCTCGATCTCTATCACCCCTGGACGCTGCCGGTGGAGGAAGCCATCGACATCGCGCGCCGCTGCGAGGCGGCGGCCTTCGCCGTCAGTCCGCTGGTAAAGAACTCCGAAGGGGCCAGCGTTTCCGCCCAGCAGTCGCACTTCGTCTCCGCCAACAGCCTCGGCTTCATGGGCGGCTATGCCTCTTCGCGCCACTACCTTTCCTGTTCGGTCATCGCCGGCAAGGGCGACGCCATGCAGCGCGACGACTGGTACAGCACCCATCGCGATGCCGCCGACCTGGCCGAGCCGGAGGTGATCGGCGAATACGCCGCGCGGCGCGCGCTGTCGCGCCTGGGCGCGCGCAAGATCGCCACCTGCGAGGTGCCGGTGTTGTTCGAGGCGCCGCTGGCCGCCTCGCTGATCGGCAATTTCGTGTATGCCGCCTCGGGGGGCAGCCTCTACCGCAAATCCTCCTTCCTGCTCGACAGCCTCGGCACCCAGGTGTTTTCGCCGCAGGTGCACATCAGCGAGCGCCCGCACCTGCCGCGCGCCCTGGGCAGCAGCCCCTTCGACGACGACGGCGTCGCCACGCGCGACCGCGAAGTGATCGAAGGCGGCGTGCTGAAGGGTTATTTCCTGTCCACCTATTCGGCGCGGAAGCTCGGCATGCGCACCACCGGCAACGCCGGCGGCAGCCACAACCTCATCGTGCGGCCGGGCAAGCGCGACCTGGTCGGCCTGCTCGCCCTGATGGGCCGCGGCCTGCTCGTCACCGAACTGCTCGGCCAGGGCGTGAACTACGTCACCGGCGACTATTCCCGCGGCGCCTCCGGCTACTGGGTGGAGGACGGCGAGATCCGCTATCCCGTGCAGGAAATCACCATCGCCGGCAACCTGAAGGACATGCTGCGCGGCATCGTCGCCGTCGGCAGCGACGTGCTGGTGCGCGGCTCCAAGCAGACCGGCTCGATCCTCGTCGACCGCATGACCGTGGCCGGCGCCTGAGCGCACCAGTAAGGGTTTTCCCCACTGCCGGCGGCGTGATGCGCCGGCTTGCCTTGGTGTGGTATCTCCCGGCGATCCCCAGACAACGGGGGTTGAACCCTTCCGCCGCACAATGGCAAAGAAGAACCTCTAGAGGAGACCTGCTCAATGGAACGTCGTCAATTCATCAAGCACGCCGGCATTGCCGGCATCCTGGCGGCCGGCGTCGCGCCCGTCGCCCATGCCCAGGGCGCCACCATCCGCTGGCGCCTGGCGTCCAGCTTCCCGAAAGCCCTCGACACCATCTTCGGCGCGGCCGACGTCTTCGCCAAGAAGGTGAAGGAGGCTTCCGGCGGCAAGTTCGAGATCTCGGTGCATGCCGGCGGCGAAATCGTGCCGCCCTTCGGCGTCGTCGACGCGGTGCAGCAGGGCACCGTCGAGTGCGCCCACACCGCGCCGTACTACTTCTTCGGCAAGGACGAGACCTTTGCCATCGACTGCGCCATCCCCTTCGGCCTCAACTCGCGCCAGATGACGGCGTGGATGTACGAGGCGAATGGCATGAAGCTGCTGCGCGAGTTCTACAAGAACTACAACATCGTCAACTTCCCGATGGGCAACACCGGCGCCCAGATGGGCGGCTGGTACCGCAAGGAGATCAAGTCGCTGAAGGACCTCAAGGGCCTCAAGATGCGTATCGGCGGCTTCGGCGGCAAGGTGCTCGAGCGGATCGGCGGCGTGCCGCAGAACATCCCCGGCGGCGAGATCTACCAGGCGCTGGAGAAGGGCACCATCGACGCCACCGAGTGGGTCGGCCCCTACGACGACGAGAAGCTCGGCTTCAACAAGGTCGCCAAGTACTACTACTATCCGGGCTGGTGGGAAGGCGGTCCGCAGCTTTCCCTGTATGTGAATACCAAGACCTGGGAAGGATTGTCGGCGGAGAACAAGGCCATCGTCGAGGCGGCCGCCTCGCATGCCCACGTCACCATGCAGGCCGCCTACGATGCCAAGAACCCGGCGGCATTGAAGCGCCTGGTCGCCGCCGGTGCCCAGCTGCGCCCCTTCAGCCGCGACATCCTGATGGCGGCCTACGAGGCGGCGATGGGGCTCTATGGCGAACTGAGCGCGAAGAACCCGAACTGGAAGAAGGTCTACGAGGACTACGCCAAGTTCCGCGACGACCAGCACTCCTGGTTCCGCTTCACTGAAGCCAACTTCGACAACTTCATGCAGACCGGCCGCAGCGCCAAGAAGGCGGCTCCGGCCAAGAAGAAGTAAGCCGGCAGCGGCCAGCAAAAACCCCGCCTGCTTGGCGGGGTTTTTTTGCGCCGTGTCGCGGCGACTGACTTTTGTACCGGTATACCGCCCGCTGCGCGGGCGGCTATTTCTTCTTCGCCGCCTGCTCCTTCTTCATCTCCTCCATGAGCGCCTTGGCCGGGTCGTCGGCCTCCTCTTCGCCTTCCTTCTCGCCTTCCTCGCCCTCGCCTTCCTCCGCCTGGCCCTCGGCCTCCTCGGCTTCCTTGGCCTCGGCGTCCGGGTCCAGCGGCATCTCGATCTTGATGTCGTCGATGTTGACCGCTGCCGCCTTGTCCAGGCCGCCGGTCACCAGCTGCGGCCAGGCGATCACCACGGCGATCATGACGAGTTGGATGACGATGAAGGCGATGGCGCCGCGGTAGATCTCGCCGGTGGTGACCGCCGGGATGCGCCGCTGCGTGATGCGGTCGGTGTAGTCCGTCTTGGCGGCGACGCTCCTCAGGTAGAACAGGGCGAAGCCGAAGGGCGGCGTCAAAAAGGAGGTCTGCAGATTGATGGCGATGATGACGCCGAACCAGACCAGGTCGATGCCCATCTTCTCCGCCACCGGCGCCAGCAGCGGCACCACGATGAAGGCGATCTCGAAGAAGTCGATGAACATGCCGAGCACGAACACCAGCGCCGTGACGAACAGGATGAAGCCGAGCTGGCCGCCCGGCAGCTTGTCGAACAGGTGCTCGACCCAGATGTGGCCGTCGGCGGCGTTGAAAGTGAAGGAGAACACCGTCGAGCCGATCAGGATGAACATCACGAAGCAGGACAGCTTGGTGGTGTTTTCCAGCGCCTGGGTGAGCAGCGACCAGGTGATGCGGCGCCGCGCCAGGGCCATGACGAAGGCGCCCAGGGCGCCCATGGCGCCGCCCTCGGTCGGCGTGGCGAGGCCGAGGAAGATGGTGCCCAGCACCAGGAAGATCAGGATCAGCGGCGGGATCAGCACGAAAGTGACGCGCTCGGAGAGCTTCGAGAGCAGCCCCATTTTCGTGAAATGGTTGAGCAGGGACAGGCCCAGCGCGGTGAACGAGGCGACGGTCATCGACAGGATGACGATCTCGTCGGTGGGCGCCTTGTCCTCGCGCCCGGTCCACGGGTTGATGACGGCGTCGTGTACCTGCGCCCAGCCGAGGCCGGCCGCGGCGGCGAGGGCCATCAGCACGATGAGGGAGCGGTGGCCGCTGGTGCCGTTCGGCTCCTTGTAGATGCGCGCCTCGGCCGGCAGGGCCGGCACCCAGGTGGGGCGCAAAATGGCGACGAGCACGACGAAGGCCGCATACAGGCCGACCAGCAGGAAACCCGGCAGCAGGGCGCCGGCGTACATGTCGCCGACCGAGCGGCCGAGCTGGTCGGCCATGACGATCAGCACCAGCGAGGGCGGGATGGCCTGCGCCAGCGTGCCCGAGGCGGTGATGACGCCGGTGGCGATGGTGCGGTTGTAGCCGTAGCGCAGCATGATCGGCAGCGAGATCAGGCCCATCGAGATCACCGCCGCCGCCACCACGCCGGTGGTGGCGGCGAGCAGCGCGCCGACGAAGACCACCGCCAGCGCCAGGCCGCCGCGCACCGGGCCGAACACCTGGCCGACGGTTTCCAGCAGGTCCTCGGCCATGCCGCTGCGCTCGAGGACGATGCCCATGAAGGTGAAGAAGGGGATCGCCAGCAGCGTGTCGTTCTGCATGATGCCGAAGATGCGCAGCGGCAGCGCCTGGAACAGGTTGGGCGGGAACAGGTCCAGCTCCATGCCGACGAAGCCGAAGAACAGGCCGGTGGCGGCGAGCGAGAAGGCCACCGGGAAGCCGGTGAGCAGGAACAGCAGCAGGCCGCAGAACAGCAGCGGCACGAAGTTCTGCACGAGAAATGCGGTCACTGGGCGGCCCTCCCACCAGCCCCCTGCCCGAGGCAGGGGATGACGGCGGTTCGCCGCTGCGCGGCTCCGGTCGTTTGCGCCGCCCCTGGGGCGGCCCGGCGGGCGGCGCGCATCATCGCACCTCCTCGTTGGCGTGGGCGGCGTGTTCCTCGATCTCGCGCTCGATCTCGGTCTCGTCGGGGTGGCTGGCGTGGCCGTGGCCGATCGGATCGGGGGCCAGGCCGCGCAGGAAGGCGATGCGCTTGACCAGCTCGGAGGCGGCCTGCAGCAGCAGCAGCGCCATGCCGACCGGGATCATCAGGTAGACCGGCCAGCGGATCAGCCCGCCGGCATTCTGCGACATCTCGCCGCTCGTCCAGGCATTCTCGAACAGCGGCCACGACATCTTGATCAGCAGGAGGCACAGCGGCACCAGGAAGACCAGGATGCCGAGGATGTCGATCCAGTTGCGCAGCCTGGGCGAGAAGCGGTTGGAGACGAAATCGATGCGCACGTGGGCGTTCTTCAGGAAGGCGTAGCCGGCGCCGAGCATGAACACCGCGGCGAACAGGTACCACTGGATTTCCAGCAGCGCGTTCGAGCTCATGTTGAACAGCTTGCGCACGATGGCGTTGCCGGCGGAGATGAAGACGGCCGCCAGGATGAACCAGAAGAGGACCTTGCCGATCAGGTCGGAACAGGCGTCGACCAGCCGTGAGAACTTGAGCAGGGAATTCATTGGGCTCCTATGGCATTCGCGGCGAGGGCGAATTTCAGCCGCCTAAGCGTAATCCGGATTGTATTTGGATTCCAGCCGTTCCCGCGCCGGCTGGCGCAAAATGCAGGTTAACCCTAATATGGCGCCTCCGCATCGCATCCGCCTCGCCGCATGACCGCCACCCGCCTCTGCCTCGTCCGCCACGGCGAGACCGCCTGGAACGCCGAGCGGCGCATCCAGGGCCAGCTCGACGTGCCGCTCTCTCCGGTCGGCCAGGCCCAGGCGCGCGCCGCCGCCGCCGCGCTGCAGGGCCAGGCCATCGCCGCCATCTACTCGAGCGACCTCGTGCGCGCCCGGCACACCGCCGAAGCCGCGGCGGCGCGGCTCGGCCTGCCGGTGCACCATCGCCCGGACCTGCGCGAGCGCCACTACGGCGTGCTGCAGAGACTGACTTATGCCGAATTCGCCGAGCGCCACGCCGACGCCTACGCGCGCTTCCGCGCGCGCGAGGAGGATTTCGTCCTGCCCGGCGGCGGCGAGAGCCTGCGCGCCTTCGCCGCGCGCGTGCAGGCCTGCCTCGACGACATCGTGGCGGCGCATCCGGGCCGGCGGGTGCTGGTGGTGACCCACGGCGGCGTGCTCGACATCCTGCACCGGCGCGCTTCCGGCCGGCCGCTCGCCGCGCCGCGCGACTTCGAGATCGCCAACGCGGCCTTCAACTGGCTGGAAGTCGTGCGCGGCCACTGGCGCCTGCTGTCCTGGGCCGAGCGCGGCCATCTCGACGAAGCGCTCGATGAGCTGCCCGGCTGAGGACGCCGAAGACGCGGCGGCGCGCCTGCTGCGGGTGACCGGCGCGCTGGTGCGGGAGACCCATCCCGGCCGCGCCGCGCCGGTGACCCTCGACAGCCCGCTCGAGCGCAGCCTCGGCCTCGATTCGCTGGCGCGCGTCGAGCTGCTGCTGCGCCTCGGCCGCGAGTTCGGCGGGGCGCTGCCCGAGACGGCGCTGGCGGAGGCGGAGACGCCGCGCGACCTGCTGCGCCTGCTCGGCCATGCCGCGCCGGCGGCCGCGCCGCAGGCCGCCATCGCGTTGCCGCACGGCGCGATCCTGCCGGTGCCGGAAGCGGCCGCCACGCTCGTCGAGGTGCTCGAGTGGCACGCCGCGCGCACGCCGCAGCGCACCCACGTGCTGCTCTACGAGGACGGCGAGCGCATGACGCCGATCG
>WYAY01000069.1 GCA_011526165.1 Sulfuritalea sp. | reverse complement strand
GCGAGGGCCAGCACAGCATGAAGTGCGAGCTGTCGCCGACGCGCAACGGGCTGGCCTACGCCGGCAGCGTGATGGGGCGCGAGATCGTCTACGAGCGCAGCCGCGAGCAGGTGCAGGCCGACATCGACCGCCTCAACCCGGCGATGCGCGAGTACCGGCGCTGACGGCGCCGTACCCCAGCGACTGACTTTTCCGGCGTGGAAACTGCCGGCGTTGGCGAGGAGTATGATTCCCTCATGAGCCCGACCGTATTTCGCGCAGGCGGCTATCGTTTCTACTTCTTCTCGCGCGAAGAGCCCAGGATGCACATTCACGTCATGGGCCCGAACGGGGAGGCGAAGTTCTGGATTGAGCCAGTCGTCGAACTGGCGCAGAATTACGGCCTATCGCAAAGGGAAATCGGCGAAACGCTTCGCCTGGTTCAGGAGCACGAACATGACATCCGCAGCGCTTGGCAAGGACATTTCGGCGGTTGAGGTCACCAACGTCTCGAAGCACGGCTTCTGGCTGCTGCTCGGCGAGCGAGAGGCCTTCCTGCCCTTCGAGCAGTTCCCCTGGTTCCGCGATGCCCCGATCGGCAAGCTGGTGAACGTCCAGCTTCCCTCCAGCCACCATCTCTACTGGCCCGATCTCGACGTGGATCTCGCAGTGGAGTCGGTCTTCCACCCCGAACAATATCCGCTTGTCAGCCGGCTTTAATACGCCGTCCCGCAGGGACTGCCCTTTCATTCCGGCAGTGCCCGGCTTTTCCCGGGCCCCTTCAGCGCCACAGGAGGCAATTCAATGGCAATCGGCTGGCTGACGATCCTCAAGAGCGTCCCCTGGACCGAGGTCATCAAAAATGCGCCGAAGGTGGCCGAGGGTGCGAAGAAGCTGTGGAACGCGGTGGGCAAGCAGCGCGCTGCGGACGAGGCTGCGGAGGCGGGTGCGCAGCCGGCCGCATCGCACGAACCGCACACCCTGGAGGCGCTGGAAGCCCGCGCCGCCGTCCTTGAGAAGGCGGTGTCCGACCTGCACGGCCAGATGCTCGCCTCCTCCGAGCTCATCAAGGAACTCGCCGAGCAGAACGCGCAGCTGGTCAAGCGCATCGAGGCCAACCGCAAGCGCACGCTCTGGCTGGCCGCGGCAACCCTGGTGCTGGTATTTTATGTATTCTCCGCAGTGCCCTTTTGAACGGGAAACCCGATGAAAAAACTGGTCGTCAAGATACAAGCCGAGCTCGAAGTGCCCGATGACTGGGAGATCGTCCGGCATCCTTCGGGAATCACCGTCCTCAAGATCGGCGACACCTTCGTCGACTTCGACCTGGCGCCCCTGGCGACGACCTCCGGCGACCCCGACGCCGAATGGTCGGACATCAATGTCGAAGTCGTCGAAGAGGTGCTGGATGCCGTCACCGGCCTCGACGCAGACTTGGAATTCATCACGCATCACTGATGCGCCTGGACAAGTGGCTGTGGGCCGCGCGCTTCTTCAAGACCCGCAGCCAGGCGGCCGCGGCGGCGGACGGCGGCAAGGTGAAGCTGAACGGGACCGCCGCCAAGCCGGCGCGGGAACTGAAGCCGGGCGACCGGCTGCACATCCGCACCGAGGGCGAGGATTGGGAAGTGGAAGTGCTGGGCTTCAACGCCCAGCGCCGCCCCGCCGCCGAAGCCCGGCTGCTCTACCGGGAAACACCGGAGAGCCTGAAGAAGCGCGCCGAGGCGGCCGAACTGCGCCGGCTGGCGCCGCTGCCGCAGGCCGACGCGAAGGGCCGCCCGACCAAGCGCGACCGCCGGCAACTGAGCCGCTTGCGCGGCGGCCTGTAGCCGCAGGGACGGACGCAGGGGCACCCTGTCGCCGTGGCGCAGGGACTGACTTTTCCGGAGGGTGCAAAAGGGACATGAGGACATGAGCGAAGCGACAGCCGATCTCCATCCCTTGCTGGCGGGCGAGACGATCACCCTGCGTCCGCTGCGCGCCGACGACCTGGCGGCGCTGCATGCGGCGGCGGCCGACCCGCTGATCTGGGCGCAGCACCCGGACCCGGCGCGCCACCTGCGGCCGGTCTTCGAGAAGAACTTCTTCGCCGGCGCGCTGGCCGGCGGCGCCTACACGGTCGTCGAGAACGCCACGGGCCGGATCATCGGCTCGTCGCGCTACTACGACTGGGACCCGGACAAGGGGGAGATCGCCATCGGCTACACCTTCCTCGCCCGCAGCCACTGGGGCGGCGCCACCAACGGCGAAATGAAGCGGCTGATGCTGGACAACGCCTTCCGCCGGGCCCGGGTCGTCCGCTTCGACATCGGCAGGGACAACTGGCGCTCGCGCAAGGCCGTCGAGAAGATCGGCGCGCGCTTCTCGCACGAGGGGCACAAGGAGTTCAACGGCGTCGCGCTCGACTACGTCTTCTACACCATCGAGGCCTCGCAATGGCCGTGCGCGTAGTCCGGCTCGGCACGCCGCGGGCGAAGGACGAGGGCCTGCGCATCGGCACGGTGCGGCGGCCGCCGCGCGGCGTGCCGAAGTCTGAATTCGCCAGCGGCAACTGGTACGACGTGTGGTTTCCCAACCTGTCGCCGAGCGCGGAGACGGTAAAGTTCGCGCAGTCGGCGCAGACGCCGGCGCAGTGGGCGGCCTTCGCGAAGAAGTACCGCGCCGAGATGGCGGCGCCGGACGCGGCGCGCACGCTCGACCTCCTCGTCGCGCTCTCGCACCAAACCGACTTCTCGGTCGGCTGCTACTGCGAGAACGAGGCGCACTGCCACCGCTCGGTGCTGCGCGCGCTGCTCGCCGAGCGCGGCGCGAAACTTGTCTAGCCCGCCCGAGCCGGCCCTATAATTCACGCCATGAAGCGTTTCGGACTCGGCCTGCTCTTCGCGCTGGGCGGATACCTGGTGGCCGCCGCGGCGGGTTACTTCCTGATCTCCCTGCTCTCTTCCAATCCGCATGACCGGGAGCTCGAAGCCGCCATGACCAGCGCCTTCGTGCTCGGACCGCTCGGCGCCGCCGCAGGCTTCATCGCCGGGCTGGTGCGCGGCGGGCGCAAGGCAGCCGGCAGCTAGATGTCCGCAGTAACCGCCATGGCCCGCGCAGGCGCATTCCTCCCGGTCAGCGCAGCAACGACCGTTTTGTTTCGGCGCCTCCGCTGAAATGCGGAGGCATCATCCATGAAACCCACCGACAAACTCGACCGTATCGTCCTCGAAGCCCGCCGCGCGGCGGAAAAGCGCGAGCAGGGCTACCGCGAACAGGCGTTGAAGCTCTATCCGTGGATCTGCGGCCGCTGCGCGCGCGAATTCACCCGCGCCAACCTGCGCGAGCTGACGGTGCACCACCGCGACCACGACCACGACAACAACCCGAGTGACGGCAGCAACTGGGAACTGCTCTGCCTCTACTGCCACGACAACGAGCACCAGCGCCGGCTGGAGGCGGCCGGCGGCGGCAGCCTGCCTCAGGGCGGCGGCAGCAGCGCCGCCACCCATTCGCCTTTCGCCAACCTGAAGACGATGCTGGAAAAGAAGCAGTCCTGAGCCTAGCCCCGCCCCCCGCGGCCGCGACGCTCGTGCCTGTTGTCGCGCCTGTCCTCGTGTCTTTCCCAGCGGCCGTGGCGTTCGCGCCAGCTGTCGCCGTGCCGCTCCCAGCGGTGCGGCGCCCAGCGGTGGCCGTGGCGCGGCGCTTCCCAGCGGCCGGGCACCCAATGGTGCCTGTGGCCGTGGGCATGCCAGGACCAGTGGCCACCGATCCAGATGTAGCCCGGATAGGGCGCGACGCCGATCACCTCGACGTGCGGCGGCGGGGGCGGCGGCACGACGACGACGTGCTCATGGCGGGCATAGGCCGGCGTGCTGGCCGTGATCACGCAGCCGCTCAGCAAAAGGGAAGACATCGCCGCCGCAAGCAGGGCGATGCGGGCCGGTCGCTTGGATTTCATCATCGGTTCCTCCATATCGCGTGCGCCGGCATCGGCGCAAAGCGCGCAAGGGAATAACGCCCGGGCGGCGCCGGTCAGTGACCGATGATTTGTAAAGCTTGTAAGGGATTGTTTCCGGCTACTGCGCCGGCCAGTGCGGCGTGGCGATGCCTTCGCCGAGATCGGCCTCGATGAAGCGTCGGCGCAGTTCGAGCAGCTGTTCCAGCAACCGCGGCTCGGCGCGCGCGTAGGCCGCGGCGTCGGGCACGCGCTTGACCACCACGCCGAGGAGTTCGGTGATGGCGTTGCCGATGGAGTTCTGGCTGATGGTGACGATGAGCTTCCCCTCGTCGTTGCGGTAGATGAGCTGCTTGAAGGCGGGCTGCCAGCGGATGGCGTTGGCGTAGCGGGCGTCCTTGATGCAGCGCTCGCGCACCGTCTTCGCCGTCCTGAGGAAGTCGTTGTCGAACAGCAGCCGTTCCTCGACCAGCGCCGGGAAATGCAGGTCCGGCAGCATCGGCGCGTTGCGCGTCGACACCTGGCTGAAGAACGTGCGGTAGAAGTCGAGGAAGCCCTGCAGCAGGATGTCGTATTCGTGCCAGAAGCGCACTTCGCCGAGGCCGGCCGCGCCGCCCTTCACTTCCCAACTCGGCAGGCCCTGCGGGTAGCCGGTCAGCGCCAGGCGGCATTCGCCGCGCTCGCAGGGCGTCAGCAGTTTCAAATCCAGCCCGGCGAAGAAGGCGCGATAGCACTCGCGCATGTGCGCCTGGAACAGCGAATGCTGGCCGCCGTCGGTGAGGTTCGGGTTGTCGGGGTCGGCGTGGGCGGCGGCGGCGAGGTCGGCCTTGTCGAAGACGATGAAGTGGTTGTGCAGCATGCGGATCGAGGGCACGCCGGGCGCGGTGAGCGGCCAGGTGGCGTCGAGGCTCGCTTCGCCGGCCAGCACCAGGTGGTGCGCCGGGTCCGGGTAGCGTTCGAGCATGAATTCGAGGGCGATGCGGTTCATGCGGTTCCAGACGCGGCGCACCGGCTCCGGCACCTGCGTGCGGCGCACCGGGCGACCGAGCGGGTCGAGGATCTTCTGCGAAGTGTTGTAGATGATCGAGCCGTCGAAGAGGTTGGAATGGCCGATCGCCTTGCGGTAGAAGAGCAGCCCTTCCGGATTGGCCAGCAGGCCGTTGTTGTGCTCCAGATCGGCCAGGTTCTCGGCGGAGTTGAAGAACTCGTTGGGCTTCATGCCCTCCGGCACCTCGAGCGGGATCGGCCGATAGGGCGTGACGATTTCGCGCGGCGCGGATTGCATGGAAAAGTCAGTCTGCGCGGGACGGCGCGTACCAGCCTTCTGCAGGGCCGTCCCAAGGAAGGCTGAAGTCAACGACATGGAAGCCGCGCAGCGGCTGAACCATCGTTACCCCCTTCCGCGGGAAGGGGGCTAGGGGGATGGCCGTCATGTGGCGATGCGGTCGAAGTAGCGCGCGCGGTAGAGCAGGCGCTTGTGCGTGTCGGAATCGCTGAAGGCGGCGCGGTCGTGCAGGACGTTGTTGCAGACGAGGCCCATGCCCGGCTCGAGGCGGCCGCGGAAGATGTACGGGCTGTCCGCGTCGGCGAGAATGCGCTCCAGCGCGGCGACGGCGGCGCGCGTGCGGGCGTCGTCCTTCCACTCGATGCTCACCGTGCGCGCCGTGTAGCGCATGTGCAGATGGCCGTCGGGATGGACGCTGAACACCGGGCCGGCCTGCGCCGCGCGGGCGACCTCGCCGTCTTCCAGCCGCGGCGGGATGGTCATGGCGTCCGCCGCCATGAAGGCGCGGATGTGCTCCGGGTTCTCGTCGCGCAGCAGGATATAGGCGATCTCGTGGTCCATCAGCTGGTTCTCGCCGCCGGACGCGGCGCTCTGCACGCAATGCAGCAGCAGGCCATGCACCTGGCGATCGAGCGTGTTGTAGTAGCCGTCGGTGTGCCACTTGATGCCGCGGTCGGTGTAGGGAATGAACTCGGTGCGCGTGCCGGCCGGCGCCACCGCCAGCGGCGAAATGCCGTCGTCGTCGGCAAGGCGGTTGGCGTCGAGGTGCACGAGACCCAACTGGCGGCCGAGCAGGCGCGGGATGTCCTTGTCGGGATCGCTGGCGGTGCCGGAGGCATAGAGCGCCATGTTGGCGGCGGCGCAGCGCGAGAGCAGCGCCGCGCGCTCGGCCGAAGTCAGCCGGCGCGGATCGGCGATCTCGACCAGCAGGTCTTCCAGACGGCGCGGATGGGCGGCCAGCCTGGCTTCGCGCCAGGCGGCGTAGGCGGCGGCATTGCCGAGGTCGAAGTGGGCGGGAATCATTCTCCGGAAACGCCTTCGCGTGCGCGGCGCGACGGCAGTTCGCCGCCGCCGAACAGGCCGTCGAGTGTCTTGCGGATCGCCTGCACGCCTTCCGGCGCCTCGATCTCCATGACCTGGTCGTACACCCAGGTCTTGTCCTTCTCCGGCATGCCCTCGCGCACGCGCGCGGCGTAGGCGCGGCGGAAGCCGAAGTCCGGCCCCTTTTCATCGCAGCCGTACTCTGCGTAGTCGGCGCCGGCGGCGTTGAACACCTCGAGGAAACGGCGGTGACAGGCGCCCGGCTCGGTCGTCGCCAGCAGCATGTCGGCGTTGTCCTCGATGGCCCCGGCCATGCGCTGCGCCAGGGCGGACGTAAATGCCGCGCGCTTGTCAGGCTCCAGCTTGTCGTAGGCGACGCGGTCGGCATAGTGGGCGTGGAAGGCCATGGTCTCGACGACGTAGTCAAAATACGGCCGGCCGAGGTCGATGTCGAACTTGGCCCGGCGCATGCGCTGGATCGACTCGATGGCCAGCTTCCAGGACAGCATGGCGACGACGCTGGCGAGCTCAGCCATCGAGCGCGCCCGGCCGCCGGCGTGGAACCGGCTGCGGATGCGCACCGCCATCAGTGCTCGCCCTTGGTGCGGCGGATGCCGGCCAGGCGGTTGCCCTGCTTCTGCGGGCCGCCGCGCGGGAAAATCTCGTGCAGGTAGTGGTTGCTGCCCTTGTCCGCACCCCACAGCCCGGTGAAATGCTTGATCATGACGCGCACCTGCGGCTGCACGCGGTGCTCATTGTGGAAGTCGCGGATGAAGCGGATCACCTGCCAGTGCTCGTCGGTGAGTTCCAGCCCCTCCTCCTGCGCCAGCGCGCGCGCGAACGCTTCCGACCAGTCGTCCAGGTCGATCAGGTAGCCCTCGGAATCGACGGGGATGTCGCGCCCGTCGACCCGGAGGGTGCGCGCGGTGAATTCCCGGTAGGCGTCACCCATGATAGTTCTCCTTTGAGTACGCTGCGACACAGCGCAGCTTTGCCGCCGGGGATTCGGCGCAACGGCCGTGCCTGCGTAGCTGCACAGTGAAGCCGAATCGTTGCCGCGCTCCGCTGCGCACGTTCCGAGGCGCGACGCTCACGCGCGGCCCCAAGGCAAAGCGGCACGCGCCGGAGGCGCGATCTGCAAGGCGGTATTCAACGCGCCCCGTAATAGACGGGCGCAGCGAGCTTGCAGTCTCCTCCGCCCCGGGGCGGGGGCCGGGGGGAGGGGGTTCAATAGCCACCCTTGCCGAAGGGCTTGGGCAGGCCGGCGACCTTCACCGCCTGCTTGGCCGGGCCGTCCTTCGGGAACAGGTCGTACATGCCCTTCGAGTCGACGCTGGGCAGGATGTCCGCCATGTCCTTCATGAAGTTGCGGAAGTTCGGCGTGTGGCCGTCCTCGCGGTACTTGTCCCGCATGTAGTTGATGATGGCCCAGTGGTCTTCGGTGAGAGCGATGCCCTCGGCGGCGGCGATGGCCTCGGCCGCCTCGTTGCTGAAGTCGGCTTCGAGCAGGTAGCCGTCGTCGTCGGTTTCCTTCTCTTCGCCGTTGATGGTGTAGCTCATGTCGTCTCCTTACTTCTTGCGCAGATAGAATTCGTAAGTGCCGCGGGCAACCTCGACCCGCTCGACCAGCTCCAGCGGCGTGTTCCTCACCCAGGCCTCGATGTCGGCCGGGGTGCCGGGGCAGTTGCTCGCCAGCATGAGGATCTCGCCGGATGTCATGCCGTCGAGCACCTTTTTCGCCTCGAGGATCGGGCCGGGACAGGTGGCGCCGCGCATGTCCAGCGTGACGTGGGCTTTCGGCGCCGTCTTGCGGCCGCTGCCGCGCGTGATCAGGTAGGCGGTGCGGCCACCCTCGAGCTTGTCCTTGACGGCGACCTCGTTGCCGGTCTGCCGCGCCCAGGCGATCAGGTCGTCGGGTGTGCCGGGACAATCCGAGACCAGCAGCATGGTCTGGCCGACCTCCATGTCGTCGACGATCTTCTTGGCGCCGATCAGCGGCGCAGGGCAGGACAGGCCGCTCATGTCCAGGGTGACGGTGGGTTTGGTGCTCATGGCTCCTCCAATGAATATCCGTTCTATTCGGCGGCGCCGACGGCAACCACCGACTTGTGCGGCACGAAGATGCCGCAGCCCAGCTTGCGTCCCCGGCCCAGGCCGCGCGCCTGCACGGCAAGCGACTGCGTCGGGGTAAGTCCGTGCAGCAGCAAGCTGTAGCCGCGCAGTTCGCCTTCTGGCGTGCCGGCGGCATGCGCCTTGCCGGAAATCATGCGCTCCGGCAGGCCGGCCTCGCGCAGTTCCGCCGCCGCCTGGCCGAGGAACTCGGCCTCGTCTTCGGCGCCGGTGCTGACGAAATGCGAGTAAACCGTAGCGTAGGGCATCAGTTCGCGCACCCTTCCGGCGCCGATCTGCAGGCCGCTGCCGAGCTCCAGCCGCCGCCCGGCCAGGGCCAGCGCCTCCCCGGCGCGTTCCTCCGCCAGGCGCAGCAGCAGCCGCGCACGCGGACCGAGCAGCAGGGCGCCGCCGCTTGCCGTGCAGCCGTGCAGGGGGTGCACCCCGGCCGTGGCTTCGTCCTCCAGCCAGTCGAGTTCGTCCGCCAGGGCGCGGAAAAGGGCATAGCCGTAATCGCGCGGCAACTCCTCGCAACGCACCTCGAAGCTGACATCCACGACGCTCATGCTTGTTTCTTGGCCCATTCCAGCATGGTCTGGCCCCAGCGCTCGGCTGTCCGGGCGTCGATGTCGAATATGGTGAAGCGCTTCTTCTCGCGGATGCGCACGCGCAGCATCGGCGTGCCGCCGGCGAGGTACTCGACCTGCTGCAATTCGATCTCCTGCCCCCAGATCGGGGCGGTGAACTTGTCCAGCACGGTCAGTTTTTCCTTGTCGTCCATGCTCCACCCGACGGCCTCGGCCGCAATTATTGTCTATATATAATTGTCGGCTGAAATATGCCTTTCAAGCCGGCTTCCGCCTATCACCGGCATGGCGTGTCGAGACGTACTCCTTTCGGGTAGGTTTTTCCTACCCCCACGGGAGGGGGGCGATACCCTGCGGGAGGTATGGCTGATCGCAGTGCACCATGCGTAACATCAGCAGCAACTTATAGACGCCCCCCGTCAGGCGAGACCCCAGCAGCACTGTACAAACCTTAGCACCGGAGACAAATCATGGCTAAGAAACTGCACGACACGCCCAATCTCGATCAGCTGGAATCGGGCCCCTGGCCCAGCTTCGTCACCGGCATCAAGCGCCTGGCGAAGGACAAGGACATCATGGTCGACCTGCTCGGCCACCTCGAGCATTCCTACCAGACGCGCAAGGGCTACTGGAAAGGCGGCACGGTCGGCGTCTTCGGCTACGGCGGCGGCATCATCCCGCGCTTCACCGAGATCAAGGACGAGAACGAGCAGCCGGTCTTCAAGGACGCGGCCGAGTTCCACACCCTGCGCGTCATGCCGCCGGCCGGCATGCACTACAACACCGACATCCTGCGCAAATTCTGCGACATCTGGGAAAAACACGGTTCCGGCCTGATCGCCTTCCACGGCCAGTCCGGCGACATCATGTTCCAGGGCTGCAGCACCGAGAACGTGCAGAAGGCCTTCGACGAAATCAACGAGCTGGGCTTCGACCTGGGCGGCGCGGGACCTGCCGTGCGCACCTCGATGTCCTGCGTCGGCGCGGCGCGCTGCGAGCAGTCCTGCTTCGACGAAGGCAAGGGCCTGCGCAAGATCGTCAACGCCTTCCTCGACGACATGCACCGCCCGGCCCTGCCCTACAAGTTCAAGTTCAAGTTCTCCGGCTGCCCGAACGACTGCATGAACTCCATCCAGCGCTCGGACATGGCCATCATCGGCACTTGGCGCGACAACATCCAGACCGACGAGGCCCTGGCGAAGAAGTGGTTCGCCAAGCACGGCCTGAACGAGCTGGTGAACGACGTCGTCGGCATGTGCCCGACCCGCGCCATCCAGCTGAAGGAGATCAAGGCCGTCTCGAAGGACACCGCCGTTTCCAGCGTCGCCGTCAACGACACCCAGGCCCTGGAGATCAACAACAAGGACTGCGTGCGCTGCATGCACTGCATCAACGTCATGACCGGCGCGCTGGCCCCGGGCCAGGACCGCGGTGCCACCATCCTGGTCGGCGGCAAGCGCACCCTGAAGATCGGCGACCTGATGGGCACCGTCGTCGTACCCTTCATGAAGCTGGAGACGGACGAGGACTACGAGCAACTCCTCGACCTGGCCAAGCGCATTGTGGATTTCTTCGCCGAGAACGCGCTGGAGCACGAGCGCACCGGCGAAATGATCGAGCGCATCGGCCTGGTCAACTTCCTCGAGGGCATCGAACTCGAGATCGACCCGAGCATGGTGGCCAACCCGCGCACCAACCCCTACGTCCGCATGGACGGCTGGGACGAGGAAGTGGCCCGCGTCAAGGCCAAGCAGGCGGCCGCCTAACAATCACGGACTGACGGAGACAGATTATGTCGCAACCTCAAATGCGCAAACCCATCGAGTGCGGCGTGCCGGACCACATGCAGTACCTGCACCCGACCCTGCGGAAAAACTACGGCAACTGGAAATACCATGACCGGCCGCGGCCCGGCGTGCTGCACCATGTCTCCAAGTCCGGCGACGAGGTGTGGACGGTGCGCGCCGGCACCCAGCGCCAGATGGACGTCTACACTATCCGCAAGCTGTGCGACATCGCCGACAAGTTCGCCGAGGGCCATGTCCGCTTCACCATCCGCAGCAACATCGAGTTCATGGTCGCCGACGAGAAGAAGGTGGCCCCGCTCATCGCCGAACTGGAGAAGAACGGCTTCCCGGTCGGCGGCACCGGCAACTCGGTGTCGATGATCGCCCACACCCAGGGCTTCCTGCACTGCGACATTCCCGGCACCGACGCCTCCGGCGTGGTGAAGTCGCTCATGGACGAACTCTACGAGGAATTCAAGAACGAGCAGATGCCCAACCGCGTGCGCCTGTCGACCTCCTGCTGCGAGATCAACTGCGGCGGCCAGGCCGACCTGGCCATCGTCATCCAGCACACCAAGCCGCCGAAGATCAACCACGACCTCGTCGCCAACGTCTGCGAGCGCCCCGCCGTGGTCGCGCGCTGCCCGGTGGCGGCGATCCGCCCGGCGCTGGTGAACGGCAAGCCGACTCTGGAAGTCGACGAGAAGAAGTGCGTCTGCTGCGGCGCCTGCTTCCCGCCCTGCCCGCCCATGCAGATCAACGACCCCGAGCACTCCAAGCTGGCGATCTGGGTCGGCGGCAAGAACTCCAATGCCCGCCTGAAGCCGCAGTTCATGAAGATGGTCGCCGCCGGCCTGCCCAACCACCCCCCGCGCTGGCCGGAAGTCGCCGAGGTGGTGAAGCGCATCCTGCGCACCTACAAGGAGGACGCCCGACCCTGGGAGCGCATGGCCGACTGGATCGATCGCATCGGCTGGCCGCGCTTCTTCGAGAAGACCGGGCTGACCTTCACCAAGTACCTGATCGACGACTGGCGCGGCTCGCGTTCGAACCTGAACGCCTCCACGCACATCCGCTTCTGATACGGAGCAGGCATGAAGATCGCGATCCTCATCAACGAAGGCCCCTACACGCACGAGGCGACGGACAGCGCCTACCTGTTCGCCCGCGCCGCCATCGAGAAGGGACACCAGGTCAGCCGGGTGTTCTTCTACCACGACGGCGTGAACAACTCGACGCGCCTGACCGAGCCGCCGCAGGACGACCGCCACATCGTCAACCGCTGGTCCAAGCTGGCCCAGGAGTACGGCGTCGACCTGGTGGTGTGCGTCGCCGCCGCCCTGCGCCGCGGCATCAAGGACGAGAACCTGGCGGACGGCTTCCGCATCTCCGGTCTGGGCCAATTGATCGAGGCCGGCATCCAGGCCGACCGTCTGGTGACTTTCGGAGACTGAGCGATGAGCGAAGGACAAGTCAAGAAGTTCATGTACGTGAACCGCAAGGCGCCGCACGGCACCATCTACGCCCTGGAGTCGCTGGAGGTGGTGCTGATCGCCGCCGCCTTCGACCAGGACGTCAGCCTGGCCTTCATGGACGACGGCGTGTACCAGCTGAAGAAGGGCTTCAACACCAAGGGCATCGAGGTGAAGAACT